>NZ_JAQISN010000001.1:1598406-1918088 GCF_037450285.1 Erwinia sp. SLM-02
TTGCTGATATTCACCGACGAGATGGGCGGCCAGTCCAGGCGGGAAACGGTGGTTAACCACACCCCGCGCATCGGCTGCTGGCTTTGCGGCACGGTCGGCTGCGGCGGATGGGCCTCGGTCGGCAGCGGCGGATGGGCCTCGGTCGGCAGCGGCGTGACGAGGGAAACCGGCGGCTTTCCGGCGCAGCTGGCAAGGAGCAGCCCGGCCGCGATAAGCAGGCCTGACCGGCCTTTAGACCGAGGAGAGAGATGACGGAACCGGACGATGATCGACTTCCTTTTTCATATCAGCACAGTGGGAGGTATTGTCATATTATCTGCAACGTTGTCAATGTAGCATCTTACGCACGATTCAGCGCTTCGCTTCCGGCATAAATTTACACGCTAAATGCCCACGACGATAACGCGTAAAACCGGGGATTACAGGAAAGGTTAAGTGGGAGACAGCGGCGGGGATGTAAAACAGTATCGATCAGGGCAAGCTCAGTCATTATCGCCGTGATAAACAGACCAGAGCTGAACCTGCCCGGGATGACACTATTTCAGATGCTGTTGCAGTTCGGCAGCGGCCTGCGACAGAGCGGTTTTTACCGTAGGCTCTTCGCTTAACGGGTTCAGTAAGCCGTAGTCATGGATCATGCCATTGTAGCGGGTGACGGTCACCGGCACGCCTGCGGCATCCAGTTTACGACCAAAGGCCTCACCCTCGTCACGCAGCACGTCCAGCTCCGCCGTCTGGATCAGCGTTTGCGGGAAGCCTTTCAGCTGCTCCGTGCTGGCACGCAGCGGAGAAGCCAGGATATTATTACGATCCGCCGCGCTGGTGGTGTAGTTATCCCAGAACCACTTCATCATGTTGCGGGTCAGGAAGTGGCCGGTGGCGAACTGGTGATAGGACGCATCGTCGAAATTCGCATCGGTTACCGGCCACAGCATGACGTTATAGCGGATTTTTGGTGCGCCAAACTGTTTCGCCTGCAGGGCAACCGCCGCCACCATATTACCGCCCACGCTGTTACCGACCAGAGCCAGACGGCTGCCGTCGACGCCGATTTCGCTGCCGTGCTCGGCCACCCAGCGTGTCGCCTGATAGGCCTGGTTAATGGCTACCGGGAAGTGCGCCTCCGGGGAAGGGGTGTAATCCACATACACGGCCGCCGCGCCGGAATCGCGCACCAGATCGCGGATCAAACGTTCATGAGTAGGGTAATCGCCCAGCACCCAGCCACCGCCGTGGAAGAACATAAACACGGGGAGGGTACCCGTTGCATGTTCCGGCTTAACGATTTTCAGTCTGATGTTCTGACCGTTCACCTGGATGGTCTTATCCGTTACCTGTGCGGCGGGGAGTTTTGCCCCCTGCTGGGCGCCGATCAGCACCTGGCGGGCTTCCTGCGGGGTCATCTGTTCCATCGGTTTACCTTTGCCCGAATTCAGTACGTCCAGAAAGGCTTTCACGCCAGCGGTGGGAGCGGGCGCATTCAGCGGCTGAGTGGTCGCTGCGGAAGCGGCTGAGGCAAAGACGGCGGATGTTAATAAAATCGATGCAATTTTCATGGGTGTAACCCTCTGTATTTTGTCGAATAAGCTTAGTTTTGGTTTATCCCGATAAGTGATGTCTGACTTCCTGCTCACTTACCTTGTGCGAATAATACTTGCACGCAAGATACTTATGGTCAAACTTTATTTATAATAAAATTCTGACATCTCGTTCAGCTGGTGGTAAAAATGAAAGAAAACAGCATATTAGATGGGCAACTTTGTTTCTCACTCTATTCAGTCACTAACGCACTGATCCGTCAGTACCGCCCGCTACTGAAAGAGTTCGACCTGACCTATCCGCAGTTTGTCGTGCTGCTGGCGCTCTATGACCAGGATGATATTCCGCTGCGTGAACTGAGCGAAAAAACGCTGTTCGACTCGGGGACGTTAACGCCGCTGGTGCAGAAGCTGGAAGCGAAGGGGTTTCTTAACCGGGTATCGATTGCCGAAGACGAACGGGTGAAAAAGGTGATCCTGACGCCGAAGGCGAGGGAGCTTCAGGACAAAATCGTCGCTATCCCCAAGCAGATGCGCTGCTTTATGCGCATGGACGATGAAGAGCTGGAAATGCTGCGAACCTTCTCGAAAAAGCTGCTGCAAGACCTCTGACAGAAGCGATCTGCGCCGTATTCCTGAGAACGCAGATCGCTTCTTTTCACCCCTTCCGCTCTGTTCTTCTGACCTCTGCTTCTCCGCTTCGGCAACGAGATTCAACGTATTATTTCTGACTGATAACCAGCGCACCGACCGCTTTTAATACCCCGTTTTATTCGGGCTGTGCTGCCCATTTCATCCCCGACTTTCGCATCCATAACGTCGTCCTGCTTTCGCGCTAAGCCCCTGATCTTAGTGTTACAACTCTGTTTAAAATGTCATAGCCGGTTGACAGAGTATTTACAAATGTAAATAATAAAAATACTTGGTGTATACATGTAATACACATAACAAATGCATGAAGCCTCGCTCTCGGGTTCTTCAGGGCATATCTGTTCTCATCACGGAGTTAATTCTTAATGGGTATTTCACGAAGAAAATTGCTGGTTGGTACCGGAATTGGGGCGGGTATCGTTGCCGCGGGAGGGGGAGCTTCCCTGCTGACCGACAATTTACCTGCCGCACCGGATTCGCTGCTGAAAATTGATGCGCTGCCTTCAGACGACCCGACGCCGGGCTGGTTCCACACCAGCCGTAAACGTCAGCCGCAGCCTGCGCTGGTGGGCGATGCGAAGGCACCGTGGGTGGTGATTGGCGCCGGCTTTACCGGCCTGGCCGCCGCACGCCAGCTGGCGCTGAACTTCCCGGATGACCAGATTATTCTTGTTGAAGCACAGCAGGTCGGCTTCGGGACTTCCGGCCGTAATGCCGGATTCCTGATCGACGTGCCGCACGATATCAGCGCGCCGGACTATATCGGCGATAAGAAAATTGCCCGTAATATCCTTAACCTGAACCAGACCGGCCAGCGGATCCTGAAAGAGCAGGTGGAAGAGCACAACATCGTTGATGCGCAGATGCGCCACTCAGGTAAATATCAGGCCGCGGTGGAAGAAAGCGGTATCGCGGTGCTGGAAGCCTATCGCGGCGGCCTGGAGTCGCTGGGACAGCCTTGCAAGATTATCGAAGGTAAGGATCTGCCTGACCATCTCGGCACCAAATTCTACCGTAAGGCGCTGTACACCCCGGGCACCATCCTGGTTCAGCCATCCGGGCTGGTGAAAGGCCTGGCGGACAGCCTGCCGGCCAACGTCACGCTGTATGAAGACACGCCGATCACCGCCATTGAATACGAGCCGGAAATCGTGCTGCATCACGCTACCGGTCGTATCTTTGCCGACAAGCTGATCCTCGCCAACAACGCCTTTGGTACGCACTTTGGCTTTGGCGAACGCACCATTTTCCCTATCTTCACCTATGGCAGCCTGACCCGTCCGCTGACCAAAGCGGAGCAGGACAGCATTGGCGGTCAGGAGTTCTGGGGCGTGATCCCGGCCGACCCGTTCGGTACCACTTCGCGCCGTACCCACGATAACCGTATTCTGATCCGTAACAGCTTCAGCTTTAACTCGGACGGACGCTATAAGCCGGGTTACACCCAGAAGTATCGTGAAACCCACCGCCAGTCGTTTGAGCGCCGTTTCCCGACGCTGCAGGACGTGAATTTCGAACACACGTGGGGCGGCGGCCTGGGGATGACCCGTAACGGTTCAAGCCTGTTCGGTGAGCTGAGAAAGAACGTCTACGGCTCGCTGGGCTGTAACGGTCTGGGTACCGTGCGCGGCACCGCGATGGGCACCATGCTGGCCGACTGGCTGGCGGGCAAAAGCAACGACACCATTAAATTCCTGCTGTCGTTGCCAAAACCAGAGTGGAACCCGCCGGAACCGCTGCTGACCATGGGCGTTAACTTCACCCTGCGTAAAGGGATGCACGACGCGGGGCAGGAAGCCTAAGTCAGCCCCCCGGCACGTTATTGATGGCCGTATTCGTTAAGCGGATACGGCCATTTTTTCATCCGTTATAAAATGCATGATCTGCATTGCATGTTGAAAACAAGACACTGCATAAAAGGTGTGAGTTAGATTAGACTCGATTTTTAATATCTGATTATATTGAAAAAAGAGAGAACGATGCACATCAGGGACAAACGCATTTCGCATTTATCAACGCCTGACGGTGATAAATGAACATTCCAAACCTTTCCGGTTATCTGAATCAGTTTCAGATATTTATCAAAATCGCCGAAACGGGCAACCTTTCCCGCGCCGCCCGGGCGCTGGGGTTAACGCCTTCGGCCGTCAGTAAAAGCCTGTCGCAGCTTGAAAGCATCACCGGCCATCTGTTAATCAACCGTGAGAGCCGCCCCTTCCAGCTGACCCTCGATGGGCGCCGCATTCTGCAGCTGGCGCAGCGGGTTATTGCCGATATTGAAAGTATTGCTGACGGCAGCCGCTTACCGGGCATGCAGGGCGAAACGCTGCGCATCAGCTGTTCGCTGGCCTTTGGCTGTACGCATATTCCCAGGCTGTCGGGGGATTTTCAGGCGCTGTATCCGGGCGTCAGTATCGACGTTATGCTGGACGATCGCTTTATCAACCTTGAACGCGAGGATATCGACGTGGCGTTCAGGATTACCTCCGAGGCGGTGACGCAGAACGATGATGCGGAGCCGCTGATGGATATCCGCTGGTTCTACTGCGCTTCCCCCGACTATTTACGCCGCCATCCGCCGATTACCGTTCCTGCCGATTTACGCTTTCACCACTGTCTGGTGTATCCGCAGATGACGCACGAGGGTAAATGGATGTTTCGTCAGCATGCGAAGAGTGAAACGGTGGCGGTGACCCCGCATCTTTCCTGTAATTCGAGCCTGTTGCTTTTGCAGAGGGCGCTGCTGCATGGTGGAGTGGCCTGCCTGCCGGACTATCTGGCGAGTCATTACATTAACGGCGGCAAACTCGTCCGGGTACTGTCTGAGTACGATCCCGGGGTGACTCACCAGCTGCAGGCGAGGATCCGTCATTCGGCCAAAGAGAACAAAACGCTGCGCCTTTTTCTGGCCTTTATTCAGAACCGGCTGACGAAAAACTGTGACCAGACAATCACTCCCCGCGACACCAACTGTGAACCGTATTCACAGTAGACGGGCATAAAGCCGCGCATATCACAAATCATCATGGCCGTGAAAAACACTTCATGGCAAACGATCGCCGTTCACGGAATATAAGCCTGCGGAATGAAGGGGTAAAAACTTCTGACGCGAGTTCTATTTCACTGCGGTTTTCTGTGTTGCAGATAATTCGCAGGCATGTCTCTTGAACCGAGGTTTAAAATGACGATAAATAGTGAAGAGGCGGTAAATAATTTTAAGATCCCATTCACCCGTTACGATCTGGGCTGGGTGGTGTTATGTATTGGCATGGCGATTGGTGCAGGGATTATTTATATGCCCATTCAGGCCGGTGTGAAGGGGATTTGGGTCTTCGTTTTTGCCATTATACTGAGCTATCCGGCGATTTACTGGCTGCAGGATCTGTATCTGAAAACGCTCACGCAGACCAAATCCTGCGACAGCTACGCCGAGATTATTACCCAGTACCTGGGGAAAAACTGGGGAGGCCTGCTGGGCATTACCTATTTTCTGATGCTGCTGATGGGCATTCTCAATTACTCGATGAGCCTGGTCAACGACAGCGCCACGTATTTGCACAGCTACCGGCTTACCGAAACGTTCCTTTCAAAGACCAGCTGGTATCCGTTAATCCTGCTGGCGATTATCGTCGCGATTGCCAATCAGGGGGAAAGGCTGCTGTTTCGTATCTCCGGGCCGATGATTCTGTTCAAGCTGGGGGTGATTGTATTCCTGGGTCTGGTCATGATGCCTTACTGGAGCCTGAGCAACATTTCGGCGTTCCCACCGCTGCTGACATTTTTACGCGATGTCCTGCTGACGCTGCCGTTTACGCTGTTTTCCATCCTGTTTGTGCAGATCCTCAATCCGATGAATATCGCTTTTCGCAAGGTAGAACGCGACCCGCTGGTGGCCTCATATCGGGCGGTCAGGGCAACGCGCATTGCCTATATCGTGCTGGCGGTCAGCGTGCTGTTCTTCGCGTTCTCCTTTAGTTTTGCCATTACCAAAGAGGAAGCGATTTCGGCTTTAGATCAGAATATCTCCGCGCTGGCGCTGGCTTCACAAATTATGCCGGGCGATCTGGTTAATATTCTGTCGGTAACGCTGAATATTTTTGCCATCCTGACCGCATTCTTCAGTATTTATCTGGGGTTTAAAGAGGCCGTTGTCGGCCTGGCGGTAAATCTGATTTCGCGGATTGCCGGCGCGGATAAGGTTAACCGGGCGAAATTATCCTTCACCGTTGCGATCGGCATTGTCATTTTCCTCTGGGTTTGGGTCAGCTTTGATTTTTCCGTCATGCTGCTGATGCAAATTTCCGGTCCGATATTCGGGCTGGTGGCCTGTTTAATTCCCTTTTATCTGGTGGCGAAGGTTCCCGCGCTGGAAAACCTTCGGGCTAAACGGAATTACTATATTGCCTTCTATGGCATCCTCCTGTGCATATCGCCTTTTTTAAAATTCGTCGAATAATTCGCGGGCAGAGGCTGGTGGTACACTGAATGGACGTAACTATGAAAGACATGAAATCCGAAAAATTAACCTTAGCAACCCGACTGACCCAGCTCGGCAGAAACACGCAGGATCAGCGGGGCTTCGTCAACTGCCCGGTCTACCGTGGCTCTACCGTGGTGTTTAACAGCGTGGAAGATCTTGAACACAGCCGGGCAGAGTTCGCCTACGGCACGCTGGGCACGCCAACGATTAAAAATCTGGAGGAGGCCTGGACCGAGCTGGCGGGTGCAGCGGGGACGGTGATGTCACCCTCCGGTCTGGGAGCCGTGGCGCTGGCGCTGATGACTACGCTGAAGGCGGGCGATCATCTGCTGATGCCGGATACGGTTTACCGACCCACGCGCAACTTTTGCGATCTGACGTTGAAAAAATTCGGCGTGGCGACAGAGTATTACGATCCGCTGATCGGTGAGGGCATCGTTAACCTCCTGCGCGCGGAAACTACCACGCTGTTTCTTGAATCACCGGGGTCACAAACCTTCGAGATTCAGGACGTGCCGCTGATGACCCGCATCGCCCGCGAGCGCGGAATTAAAACGATTATCGACAATACCTGGGCCACGCCGGTGTTCTTCCAGGCTCACCGCCACGGCTGCGATCTTTCGGTGGAGGCGGGGACCAAGTACCTGAGCGGCCACTCCGATTTGCTGATGGGGATGGTGAGCGCCAATGCCGAAACCTGGCCCGATCTGCGGGCTACCTATGACAGCATGGCGATGTTACCCGGCGCGGAAGACTGTTTCCTTGCGCTGCGCGGGCTGAGAACGCTGCATATCCGCCTGAAGGAAGCGGAAACGCGTGCGCTGAACATTGCCTCCTGGCTGGCGGAGCAGCCAGAGGTGAAGACCATCTTACATCCCGCCTTCGAGAGCTGCCCCGGGCACCACCTGTGGAAGCGCGACTTTAGCGGCTCAACGGGTCTTTTCTCGATTGTCCTCGACCCGGCGTTCGATAAACCCGCGGTCACCCGACTGCTTGACGGTCTTGAACTGTTCGGTATGGGCTACTCATGGGGCGGATTTGAAAGTCTGATCATCCCGTTCAACTGCCGGGAGTATCGCACCGTCACGCAGTGGAAGGAGCAGGGTGCCACGCTGCGCCTGCAGATTGGCCTGGAGGATCCGCAGGACCTGATGGCGGATTTACGTGCGGGCCTCGACCGCCTTCATGCGAAGTGATGGCGTTTCAGAAGGTGATTAATGCGGTAGATTAACGTTTACCTCCCGGTCCTGAATGACCGCAATCAGGACCGGGAACCTGAGATAAATCTTTAAACAGGTGACAGGCCCGGTGATATCCGTCATCAAGTGCCATACTGTTCTATTCAGTTTTGTCACAAGGATTTGTCCTCTTAATATGAAAAACTTATTTTCCTCACTGTTTGCCAGCCCCGAATCGCTGCTTCAGGTGATGAGCCGCCAGGATATTATGGAATCTATTCAGGAGGGCGATCGCATCATCGTTGATGAAGACGGCAATGTCTCCGTTAATCCAACCAGCCCGGAAGTGCAGGAGAGTTTCTTTCAGCACGTCCACACGTTAAAGGATGTCTGAATGGGTACCGCGATTTTTATGGTGCTGATGGTTTGTGGATACTGGTATACCAGCCGTGACCTCTCTACGCGGATTAAAATTAAACGCTCATTCGGCTGGGACGTATACTTCCTTGTGGCGCTGTACGGCTGCATCTTTGTATTACAGGGCGTACTGGCAACCGCGATTATCTGGTCAGGATTACTGCTTATTTCCACGGTAAATAATCTGCTAAATCCCGCACCCGGCGCGCATCTCAGCCTTCACAGTGAGTTTATGACCTGGAGCTTCCTTGGCATCCAGGCCCCCGTGGTGATCATGCTGGGGCTGGCGATTATCTTTTGCCTTTATCGCTCAAACTGGGCGGGCAGCGCCAGGCTGAATGCCGGTAGCAGGAAGGATCTCTATCAGCGGCTATCACGCTCTAACGGCCTCGAACAGCTGCTTTTTCAATGTATGGAAGAGGGCGAGCTGGCCTGGGTGACGCTCAAGTCTCGCCGGATCTACATCGGGATGATCCATGCGGCCACCTTTGAAAACGAAGGGACGGCCAATATTGTCCTGATCCCGATGCTGAGCGGCTATCGCGATTCGAGAACCTTAAAGCTGGCGATCGAGCATAATTACAGCCACTGGTATGAACAGCATGGGATTAATTTCACCTCGCAGCCGAAAAACGTACTGTCATTCCGCAAGGTTATCCTGGTTTCGCAGATTGAAAGTTTGTCGCTGTTTGACCCCGCACTCGCTAATGCGCTGGCGCCAGAAAGCGGTATTGAAAAGGAGTAATATCCGTCCAGGCAGGCTTATTTGCTGACAGTAATTTAACTAACTTTTTGTTAATTTTCATTGCCCTCGCCAGGCATAGGAATTATCTATTTGTGCCGGCTGGCACCGCATTCATGCCCTATACTCAGCGTTCAAGAGGGTATGCTGTATGCCCTGAATGAAGCAACACCTGTGGAGACGTTAACGATGTTGCAGATGCTGATAAAACGTAAGAAGGGCCGAACGCACAATGAAGACCGTAATTTAGCCTTATTATTAGCGACCACTGCCGGAATTCTCAACGCGATGGCGCTGGGCGCTTTTGGTATATTTCCCTCCCATATGTCTGGAAATACCTCGCAGATTTCTTCTGAAGTCTCTAATTCTGATTTAGGTGATTTATCGTTTCTTGCCGCAATTATTATCGCCTTCGTTGTTGGGTCAATGGCCTCGCGGATGCTGGTAATTAGCGGCATCCGAAATAATATCCGAACGATATTCAGCATTATTCTGCTGCTGGAGGGGATCGCTCTGGCAATGATGTCGCTGTTTGAAAAGTTCTACTACTCCCACGCTAACAACCGTGAAGTGATTGTGTTTCTCGGCTTTCTGATGGGGCTGCATAACTCAACCTCCACGCAGCTCTCGAACGGGCGGGTGCGGTCTACCCATATTACCGGCACGCTGACCGATGCCGGTATCGCGCTGGGGTCGCTGCTGTGCGTCAGCCTGCGCAGGGATCCGTCACGCGACCTCCGGGGGCACAGCAGCCAGCTTTTTACTCATCTGGTAACCATTGTATCTTTCCTGGGCGGCGGCATCTGTGGCCTGCTGTTGTTCCAGCTTTTTGGCTTTAATTCCATGATTGCGATAGGTATTTTCCTGACCCTGGTCGCGGTTCTGTCAATTTCCGCAACGGTTTATCAGGTCAGACGACGTGCGCTGAGTACGTGTTAATTCACGCAGAGGCGTCCCATTGCCGCATTATCAGAGTAATCGCGCTATTGAGCCGATCGAGACTGACGCCATCGCGCACCTGGATCGACACACCAAACAGGAAGGTGGAGAAAAGCGTGGTGAGGGCGCTGATATCCACCTCCTTCTTCAGCTCGCCGCTGGCAGCGGCGCGTTCGAGTACCGACCGGATACCTTCGCAGGTACGCTGACGCGAGCGGGCCAGCGGCTCGGTAACGTCGGCGTGCCCGGCGGAAGTGGCGCTCATGGTGCCCAATGCCACCATACATCCCGGTGGATGCCCGGGGTCACACTGCATTTTTGCTGAGGCTCTCATTGTGGTTTCAAGCGCTTCACGCGGGGGCAGGCTGGCATCCCACAGAAATTCGGTTACCTGTCCGTGGGTGGCGAGATACCTCTGCACGCATTCGCGAAACAGCGCCTCTTTTGACCCAAACGCTGCATAGAAGCTGGGCGCGGAGATGCCGCTGTTAATCGCGGCCTTGAGCTGGGCGAGGGATGTCGACTCGTAACCATGCTGCCAGAATAAGTGCATGGCATCATCAATCGCTTTATCCCTGTCAAACGTTCTTGGTCGTCCCATCGTGGCCATTTCTTCCTCCGTTACCCGCGTGTGCGCATTACTATACTAAACGATACATATCTCGTTGACAAAAAAATTGCCACCCACTAATGTACCGATCGATACTTAAATAGGATGACCTGAGAGTTATCAATAATCAATCAGCTATCGGACGGTTAATTTGAGTGGCTGAGGGATGACTCATCGCCAAATATATACCGATCGATACATATGCTAAATGAGAAGGACATATGGAGAAAGAACTCGCTTTAACTTGTTCCACTGAAAAAGCCGCTTCACGATCGCAAACTGAAGCGCAGGCACTGCCGGTTTCCGCGCTGCTGGCGCTGGCGATGACCGGGTTTATCTGCATCATCACGGAGACCCTGCCTGCGGGATTACTGCCGCAGATGGCGGCAGGGCTGAACATTTCAAACTCACTGGCTGGGCAAACCGTAACGGCCTACGCTCTGGGATCGCTGCTGGCCGCCATTCCGCTGACCATTGCCACCCAGAGCTGGCGCCGCAGGAATGTGCTTTTGCTGGCGATCGCGGGATTTTTTATTTTCAACAGCATTACCGCATGGTCTTCACACTACTGGCTGACCCTGGCTGCGCGGTTCTTTGCGGGCATGGCAGCCGGGCTGTCGTGGAGCCTGCTTGCCGGTTACGCCCGGCGGATGGTGGCCGTTCATCAGCAGGGGAAAGCGATGGCCATCGCGATGGTCGGGACCCCGATAGCCTTATCCGTGGGGTTACCGCTGGGTACCTGGCTTGGCGGCATAACCGGCTGGCGCAGCATTTTTTTCGCCATCTCCGCACTGACCCTTTTACTGGCAGTCTGGGTGGTGGCCAGAGTGCCTGACTATCCGGGGCAGTCGCGCCATGAGCGGATGCCGCTGCGTCAGGTGTTAACTACGAAGGGAGTGCGGCCGGTGCTTGCCGTAGTCATTGTCTGGATGCTGGCGCATAACATTCTTTATACCTATATCGCACCGTTCCTCGCATCCGCAGGGCTGGCGTCCTCCGTAGATAGTGTGCTGCTGATTTTCGGGCTGTCGGCGCTGCTCTCCATCGCCGTCACCGGTAAGTTAGTGGATCGGCATCTGCGCCGCAGCGTACTGGTGAGCCTGGCGGCCTTCGCGTTCGTTTCGCTGATGCTGATGGTTTTTTCTCAGCATCCCGTAGCAATCTACCCTGGCGTGGCGGTCTGGGGATTAAGCTTTGGCGGCGCGGCCACGCTGCTGCAGACCGCGCTGGCGGATACGGCGGGCGAGGGTGCGGACATTGCGCTGTCGATGAACGTGGTGGCATGGAATGGTGCGATTGCGGCGGCGGGTATTACCGGGGGGATCCTGCTGGATAACTGGGGGGCACCGGCGCTGCCGCCGGCACTGATTCTGCTGCTGGCCGGCGCATTTATTATTACCTGCCGGTCACGACAGCATGGATTCCGGCCAGGCGCGCGAACAGGGCACTAATTTCACGCGCGGGCCGCTCATCTCACGCAGCTGAATAAATCACGGCGCAAATCTTCAAAGCCGGCTCAAGCCGTAACGAGTACTGCGGCCCCCGCCGGGGCTGGCTATCAGGTATCCGAGTTCAACCAGCTGCGCCAGATGGCGCGTGGCGGTGGCACGACTGACTTTTGCCACCGCCTTGTACTGGCTGTTGTTAATGCCGTCACTAAAGTCGCCGTCCAGCAGGCGGTTCAGCACCTTTATCTGCTCAGGCCCAATCTGCGCGGCGTTAAAACGCTGCCAGTAGCGGGTTTTAAACACCGTTTGATCGATAACCGCCAGCGTTTCTTCGATCGATGCTCTGAGCATATCGATAAACCAGCTCAGCCAGACGGTGATATCCAGATCGCCGCGTTGGGTATTTTCCAGCACCTGATAGTAGTCCTGCCGATGAATGTTAATCGTGCGGGACATCGCGTAGAGCCTGACCGTGTGGCTTTCCGCCTGCGCCAGCGCCAGGTCCATAATCAGGCGACCGATCCTGCCGTTACCGTCCTCAAAAGGATGGAGCGTTAAAAACCTCAGATGGGCAATCCCGGCGCGCAGCAGCGGATCCAGCCCCGGATCATCGCGGCTGGCGTTAAACCACTGTAAAAACGCATCGACGTCGTCGGCAATGGCGGCACCGTCCGGCCCTTCGAAATGAACGACCGGTTTTTCAAGGCGGCCCGAAACGACCTGCACCGGACCGCTGCGCAGCTGGCCGCCGACGATCGGATACAGCAGCCCGGAGCCGGCGGGAAAGAGCAGGGCGTGCCAGTGCAGCAAACGCGCCAGGGTCAGCGGCTGGTCGAGGTTTTCAATGGCGTCCAGCGCGGATGCCACCAGGCCTTCGGTTTTTTTATCCACCGCATAGGTCATGCCGTCCTCGATGCCGAGGTGATGCGCCAGCGAGGAACGCACCGAATGAGCGTTAACGCGTTCCCCCTCAATATCACTGGAGTAGAGAATGTTGGCCAACACGTTATCCAGCGTGCTGTTTGCTTCATCCAGCAACAGGCTGCTTCCGTAGAGTTTCCCCTGCAAAAAACGCGTGGCGCGCAGCAGCGGTTCGATCCGCTGACGGTCCCAGCTGAACGCCGGCCAGTTTTCCTGCTGCCAAATCCACATGATGCGGCTCCTGAGCTGAATAGAAGCCTTATTCTACTCATGTAGTGAGTCAAATGTCATGGATATTTGCATCACGGAGGAGATGTATATGAAATGATGTCGCTACGCGAATTGTTCCTGGTTATCCCACACGAAAAACTTCAGAATTCGCGTAGCATTGCCCGGAGACCGGGCAATTTATTTACAATTTCTGAGCGATATCCCAGATAAAGCCAAACGGGTCTTTCACGCGGGCTTTTAAATCACCCCAGAACATTTCGGCGGGTTCAGTCAGAATAGTCGCACCAGCTTCAACCATCTCATTTACCAAACTGACCGCATCATCAACGTACAGATAAAATATGAAGGGGACCGGCGCTCCTGAAGTCACTGGACTGCTCAGATCAGAATCCCATCCTTCTTTGTTTAGGGTAAAGTTGGTGCCACGATAGCGGATACGTGCAAACAAAATATCCCCGCCATCTCCCTCAAGTTCCGCAATCGCCACCATCTTCATTGCCCCGGTATAAAAATTGACGGCAGCTTTTACATCAGGGACATTGAGTGCAGTTGTCAACCATGTCAGTCCCATACCTTCCCAGGGATGAGTGCGATCTTCTACGTTATTGAACCAGTCCAGCTTACTCATTTCAATTTTCTCCTGAAAACAGCCAATTTATGTATAAAGGGCGGATGTTCACTTACGGTACATAATTATACATTTGCAGTGCAAATGCACTGTATGAAATCACAGTAAAAGCACGCAATGCACAATGTCAGTCTGGATACTTTGGTTCAGGGATAGGAACGAACTCCTGAAGAGGAGAATTTGGCAAGAGTAGGCCATCATATGAGGGTAGAGGGATGAGTTGGGTGCCGCTTGTGATAGTTAATTTAACATAATATACATTATGCGTACCAAGTGTGTTAGCGCAATTTAGTAATGTCACTTTTTAACCATTTAGAAATGTCCCTTTTTGGCATAAAGGCTCTGAGCTTTATGGCTGCTACAGGGACTGAAAAATGTTGGTGACTATGTCTGAAAAAGAGTTAGTTCGCGCCCAGATTATCCAGGCTGTTTGTGAAAAACGGTTACGTCGGCGTGATGCTGCAAGTCAGCTGGATCTTAGCGAGCGCCAGATTCAACGTCTGATGGATAAGTTCCGCTTGTCTGGCACTTCAGGTCTAGCCAGCTTAAAGCGTGGCAAACCGGGAAACAATAATCTTCCTGAACAACTTAGAATGAAGGTTCTGACGCTGCTACGTGAAAAATACAGCGATTTCGGCCCTACATTAGCCGCCGAGAAACTTCTCCAACGCCATAATCTCAAAGTTTCCGTTGAAACGCTGCGTCACTGGATGATTGCCGCCGGCCTCTGGGTTCCTCATACCCGACGCAAGCCTCAGGTCTACCAACCACGCTATCGCCGCGACTGTCTTGGAGAACTTATTCAAATCGACGGCTCTCACCACGACTGGTTTGAAGGTCGTGCATCAAAATGCTGTCTTTTGGTTTACATGGACGACGCCACTGGCCGACTGATGCACCTGCGCTTTTGTGAAACTGAGTCTGCCTTTGATTACATGCTGGCCACACGTGAATATCTTGATAAACATGGAAAACCTGTTGCGTTCTACAGTGACAAACATGCTGTTTTTCGTGTCAGCCAGGCAGAAACTCGCCGCACTGGCACCACCCAGTTTGGCCGGGTCCTTCATGACCTCAACATTGACCTCATATGCGCCAATAGCTCCCAGGCTAAAGGCCGCGTTGAGCGCGCTAACCAGACACTTCAGGACCGGCTAATAAAGGAAATGCGGCTCGAGAACATTACTGGAATTGAAGAAGCAAATGCCTGGCTGGAAGCCTTTATTCAGGACTTTAACCGACGCTTTGCTAAAGCCCCTCAATACCCGAAAAATCTCCACAGACCAGTCAGTGAATCACAATCTGAGCTGGATGATATCTTTGCCTGGCAGGAACTCCGCACGCTCTCTAAATCACTGACATTTCAGTACGATAAGATGCTCTATCTGGTTGACCCTACTGAAGAAAATACACGTATTGCCGGTGAGAAAATCATGGTTCTCGACTATCCAGACGGCACGCTGGCATTCAAATACGGCCACAGGACGTTGTCGTATCAGGTCTATGACAAGCTGAGCTGTGTTGACCAGGGTGCCATCGTGGACAACAAGCGGCTGGGCGCAGTATTGAAACTCGCGCAGATTCAGCAGGATGAACGGAACGGGACGGTAAAAGAGAACGCAGTAAGAAGATGCCCAAACGACGCGCTCAGGCAAGGATCCAGGAGCAGCTGAAAGCCATCAATCTGGTACTTGCCAACCCTGAAGAATTCAGAGCCAGCCTCAAACGATAACCACCTGCCCACCCTGCTCTTCCAGACTGAATCACAGTAAAGGTGACATTTTAACTTTGGAGCTGAGGGTGACATTTCAACTTCGGGTAGACAAATGGTAAGGATGGCAGAATATGACGGGAATCGTTGACACTGGACTTCAACTGGCTAATATCGACAGTGATTCAAAATCCTGCGTTTCTCCAAACGAATCAGAATCAAGGCACAGAAGAAATTCATATTATTGATCATTCCCTATAAAAGAGCCGAAATATGTCAATTTCATTCGAATTACAAAAAATAGCAGAAAAATTATCGCCCTTCGAAGATGAAGAAAATGAAGGGCTTGATGAATTAACAGGTGTTATTGAAGATGTATCGAAATCATTTTCTGGTTCATGGCTTGGGTACCATTCCTGTGTATATTACAAAGGATTCAATCGCCCTCCTGCCGGTGCTATTTTCAGTCCTGAATGGGGTTTGATGGATGTAATGAGCATGGGGAGTATTGGTGATTGGGTCACATACCAATATGATTATGTCATTGATTATATTTACAAAGAAGCTAACAGCATTGATTTGGATGATTATAGTATATCGTCCCAAAAAGCAGAGTCTGCATTTGAAACCTGCAAAAGTGATGCGCTATCACTTATATACTCCAATAAAGAAAAAATAAAAGAAGATAAGTTTTTCACTGACCTGATTGAAAAAATAGAAAAAACCGTAGTAATTCAAGAGGGCCAATTTTTAAGTTTATGTAGACCTCATGGAAAATTAATAAGTAGAGACATGAATGCTGTTACAAATGGAATAAAAACACCTCCGCACATTGCTATTCTATGTGATGTTATGGCAATAAAATCACCTTACACATCATGTAAAGAGCTAAAAGGTGACTTAGTGAAACTTTCCAACCACCTAAAAAACAAGGAAAAAATAGTGGCAATTGCAGAGCGAAGAGGAGTTAATGTCTTTATTGGCCATGGTCGCTCTCATATGTGGCGAGAGTTAAAAGACTTTGTCCAAGATAAACTTAGATTACCATATGATGAATTCAATAGAGTTCCAGTGGCAGGTGTGACTAATATAACAAGGCTTGCACAAATGTTAGATCAAGCCTGTATTGCATTCTTGGTGATGACTGCTGAAGATGAAATGATGGACGGAAATAAACAAGCCAGGATGAATGTTATTCATGAGGTTGGTTTATTTCAAGGGCGTTTAGGTTTTGAAAGAGCGATAGTGTTATTAGAAGAAGGTTGTGAGGAATTCACTAATATAAATGGACTTGGACAAATAAGGTTCCCTAAAGGAAATATTTCTGCTGTTTTCCAAGACATTAGAGAAGTGCTGGAAAGAGAAAACATTATTCAATAATAAGTCTTGGCTCGCACAATGACGTTATGCTAAAGAGGCCGCTGCGGGAGTAGATTTTCGCAGCGGCCTTTTCAACATAGCGAGTCGTACATTATGCGCACTTTGATTATAGTGGCTAAATTCAGATGTCCGCCTCTGGCTATATTGAGATGTCCACTTTATCGTCCTTTTCATGAGTTCAAGGCTGAGGACGCAACTGGTGACGGCTTACGGTTCGGAGTGCTTTACGATGAATGAAGTTAGCCGCCTCAAGATCCTGCAGGATGTGATTGATGGCAGGCTCACCACTTCGCTGGCATTACAGCGACTTGGTCTTACGGATCGCCACTGCCGGCGATTGCTTGCACGTTATCGCGAGTCCGGGCCGCTGGCTCTGGCGAACCGCCGCCGGGAATTGCGTGGTAATCGCCAGCTTCTGCCGGGCCTTGCTGAACTTGCTCTGGGCATCATCCGCGATAACTATGCCGACTTTGGTCCCACGTTCGCCTGCGAGAAGCTGGCCGAGCATCAATGCTGTTTCTCACCCATGATTTCTCGGCATCGCTGCTGGTCTTCGATGATAGCTGATTGCTCCCGGGTACTAAGCTTCCGCCAGGTGCTGAGCATCTTTTCACCCAGTGCGGGGATATAGTGATTTTTACGCAACGCGTAATCAGAGTTTCCACCTTCGACAAGGTTTTCCATATCACGCAAAAAAAACTGCGGGTCACTGTGATCAATCGAGCAGAATACCGCGCGGTAATAGCTTTCATCTTCATCGGAGTAGTGCGGTGTAAGCCAATAAGCGATAGCGCCGCTCAGAGCAAGCGCAGGGAGAATGAAACGTATTTTTTTTATCATTAGTGCATTTAGCTGAGAGAATTAAGCGCGCAGTGTACCTTATCAGACACCGCGGACTACGTTTTTTTCTGGTACCCACCTATGGAGCTATTTATGACGGTAAATGAAGACCACACTCTCTTGCACTACGGTATTACTGGCGACGGCCCCCTGGTTATCTTGCTGCATGGCCTGTTAATGGATGGCAACAGCTGGGTGTCAAATGGACTGGTCGATGCCTTACGTAATGATTTTACGGTTGTTTATCCTGATTTATTAGCGCATGGAAAAAGCGCAAATTTCATCAACGCCGCATACGATCGGCAGAGTCAGGCAGACGGCATCTGGAAGCTGATTGACGGTCTGGGCGTTAAAAAAGCCCATGTTGTTGGCTATTCTTCTGGTGCATGGCTGGCAATTAGCCTGGCCAAATATCATCCCGAGTGCTTGTCTTCATTAGTTATCGGCGGATGGGATGTGCAGAATGGCCTGCCCAAAGTACCGGATGGTCGCCTTGATTTCGATACGTTTTTCGCCTTCGCGGAGGAAACGGCCCCCGCATTAGCAGCATGGGTTTCCGCTGAAAATAAACCGCCGCTGCGCGCATCCTTTGAGGCTTTAGCTGGGTACGAGGGCTTAGAAGATGCCCCGCTAATCGGTAATATCGACATTCCTAAACTGTTTTGGGCAGGTGCGGAGGATATCTATTATCAGCCGTTGAAGGACTGGTCGGAAAACAATCACCAGGTATTTTTAACCACACAGGGTGACCATGTCAGTGCGATAGAAGAACTTACGCCGGAGACGATTGCGCGAATTCATCACTTCCTGAAAGAAGCGCTATAACGTCCCTGCCCCATCTATCCCCGCTGCCAGTAAGGCGGCGATGCGTAAACCTCAACAAAGTGGTCAATCACCGCCCGCACATTGAGCGGTGGATGGCGGGCGTTGGGATAAATGGCGGCGATATGCTGCGGCTCGGTGTGAATGGCCGCCTCGAAATCCGGCATGATACGCACCAGCCCGCCTTTAATCAGGCTGTCATTGATCAACCAGTCGGGAAACAGCACCAGCCCCATCCCGCCCAGCGCGCTGGTCAGCAACGTTTCTGCATTATTGGAAGTCAGTAATCCCGCCACCGGGTAATGTATCCAGTTCCCGCCTGGCTCGCGAAACAGCCAGCGATTCGGGCCTGAAGAACCGCGATAAACCAGACAATTATGCTGACTGAAATCGGCAGGCGTTACCGGCTGGCCGTATTGTTTTAAATACCCGGGCGAAGCCGCCAGATAATAACGCTGAGTGGCAAGTATACGCGCATGGAAAGAGGAATCGGTCAGCGTGCCGATCCTGAACAGCACGTCGGTGGCATCCCGGTGCGGATCGATAAAATCATCCGTCAGCATCAGCTCCATCTGCAAGCGGGGATATCGCTGGGAAAGTGCCGGCAGCCAGGGCGCTATATGACGCTGGCCGAAGAAAACCGGCGCGTTAATGCGTATCAACCCAGCAGGTTCAAGGGAGCGATCCTGCATCTCCTTACGGGCTTTGTTCAGCTGTTCGGTCATGCTGCGGGCATAGTCAATAAACAGTCGGCCGGCTTCGGTTGGGATAACGGCGCGCGTATTGCGGTAGAACAGCTGCTGGCCGAGCGTATCCTCCAACTGAATGATCACGCGGGATACCATTGATGCCGACACGCCTTCCCGCCTGGCGACGGCGGAAAAATTCTGCTCGTCATACACGCCGATAAAAAAGACCAGCGTGCGGAAATTAATGCTGCCAGCATCAAACATTATCTCGATTCCTGCAAAGGTGTTTCATGAATTATACCGTTTTTCATGATTCAACGCTGCTATACCATCCGTTCCCTTCATTCTCGGGGATTATTTGTATGCAGCTTATTTTTATTTTGCTCGTCGTTGCTGGCGGGATGGGGTTGTCGGTTGAGGCGGGATTGCTGGGGCCGTTAGGAAATGAGGTCGGCGGTTTATGGGCAACGTTCAGCGTTTTCGGGGTGGGTGCCGCGCTGACCTTTCTGCTGATGCTGTTCTTTAGCCCGCGTAACAGCCCTTCCTTCTTCACTCAGCCATCATGGACGCTACTGGGCGGGATTCTTGGCCCGGTATACGTGGTGATCCTGACCGTGGCCGTGCCGGTGATTGGTATTGCGATGACGATGATCGGCATTCTTGCCGGGCAGGTTTTCAAAAGCGTGGTGATTGACCACTACGGCCTTCTTGGTACGGCGCACCGCAAGATTGACCGTAAGCGCTTTATTGCGCTGATCTTTATTATTGCCGCACTGATTCTTGTGGCAAAAGGCTGAGGTGAAATGATGAACGTAGTAATGATTATCCTGGCCGTGATCGGCGGTGCCGTACTGAGCATTCAGGCCGCAATCAACGGCAAACTTGGCAGCCAAGTTGGCGTGTTTCGCAGCGCATTTCTGACCTTCTCGCTCGGCGCGCTGGTCAGTGCCCTGCTCATTTTCTTCTTCGAACCTGCCCATGACTTAACCCTGCTGGGCGCACTGTGTGGCGTGCCTTACATCGTTATTATGGTGCTGGCCGTTCAGCGAATTGGTGCGGCAGTGGCGACGGTGGCGGTCATTTTCGGCCAGCTGGCAATGAGCATGCTGATTGATAACTTTGGCTGGCTGGGGAATGAAGCGATTCACTTTTCCGCAACGCGGCTGGGGGCAGTCGTCTGCCTGGGGATTGCGCTGTACTTCATTTATTCCAGTAATAAAACCGATTCCGTTAAGGAAACCGTCAGCCAGGCTTCACCTGACGCCTGACGCCTGACGCCTGACGCCTGACAATATCCGCCTCCACGTGCCCTGCGGTGACAACGATTTCGTTGCCGCCGGGCTTAATCTTCACGTATTCCACGCCGCAGTATCCACAGCATGACCATTATCGCGATGCCAATCAGAGCGGCTCCCGCAAAAATCACCGATGCATTGCCCGGGATAAACTCCATAAAAGAGGACAAAAACTGCCCGGAAAATATCGCCATCGACAGCCAGGCCAGATTTCGCCCGCGAACGCGGGCATCGCTCTGCTCAACGGTCATATGGTTAACCAGCGGCACCGACAGGCCAAAGCCGGCCCCCATCAGGATCCCCCCGGCAACAAACCACGCCACTCCGGCGGCGGCAGAAAATATCAGGTGCGCGGCGGCATAGCAGGCGAAAGCAACGTACAACGTGCCGAACTCGCCAACGCGGCTTACCATTTTGGGCATGGCTGCGGCGGCAAATACGGCCACCAGAGAAACAAATGACAGGAAGTAGCCCGTTTCCGCCGCGCCGATATGCAGCTGATGAAACTGCTGCGGGATCACGATCACCCCGGTAAAAAAACACAGCATGGACGATATCGCAGCAAAATAAACCGTTTTTAGCTTACCGTTAACGGTCGCAGGCTCCCGAGCCTCTTCCCCGGTATTTTTACTCTCAGGCTGGGCGGGAGGCCTGGGCACAAATAAGATCTGCATCGCCAGCAGCAGCCAGGCGACAAGATACAGCAGGAACGGCCAGCGCCAGCCCAGGCTGGCCAACAGTCCGCCGATAAACAGAAAAATCACACCACCCAACTCGATAGACATCCCCTGAGAGGCGATCATCTTCATTCGCGCCTGCCCGCTGTAGAACAGGGAGATCAGAACGGTACCGGCGGCCATCACCACCGCCGTTGCCCCGCCAAGCAGCAGTCTGTCGATCATCACCGGGATCGTGCCGTGAAGAAGCACGCCGCCGCTTCCCAACAGGCCATAGCCAAACAATCCCCATTTCAGTGCCAGGTAAGCCCCTACCCGATCGATTAAACGGCCAGCCAGCGGGCCAAACACCACCACGCCTAACGACGGAACCGTTACCAGCCAGCTGGCCGCGGAAGGCGTACCCAGATTTTCAGCGACCGCCGTTAATCCGGGTACGATTACGCAGCCCACCATGATGGTCAGGCAGGCCACCGCCAGTAGCGTGAACGCGCCCGCTGTTTTTATTTGATGCATCTTTGCTCCACGCCATCCAAATAGTGGATATAACATCCGATATGCGGACATAGTATTCAATTCTTCTTCCAGACAAGTCAACGGGAAAAAGGTAAACCGAATGTCAGCTGGATTCGTTCGAGGGAGCATGACAGCATTTTATCCACCAGGTGGATAACGCGTGGTATCCTGCGGCGTGATGTTTTATACCGGAGATGAAGATGAACAATGATGCAGACAGCAGTGGTTCACAGGTTATTGCCCGGGCAGCCACGATCCTGCGGGCGCTGGAGCGGCAGCCGCAGGGAATGACCATCTCCAGTCTGTCGCGTGAAACGGGGCTGCCCCGCACCACCGTCCATCGTCTGGTCACCTCGCTGGAATCACAGCAGCTGCTGATATCGGGCAGCGCTGGCGTTCGGCTCGGCCCGGCACTGACGCGTCTGGCCGCCTCCGCGCATACCGATGTGATTGCAATTGCGCAATCCCCAATGGAAACGCTGGGACGCCGCACGCGTGAAACGGTGGATTTGTGCGTTTATCGCGGCAGCCACGCCGTCTCCGTCAGTCAGTTCGTTTCTGACCAGGAGCTGCGTGTGGTATCGGCGGTGGGTACGGCATTTCCCAGCCACTGTACCGCGCACGGCAAAGCCATTCTGGCGAGACTTACCGATGAGAAAATTGCCGATCTGCTCGGTGGTCAGCCGGATGTGAGAACGGATGATACCCTGCGGACGCTGCCTTCGCTGCTGGACGATATCAGGCAAACCCGTGCACGCGGCTATGCCGTCGATCGCGAGGAGCACGCGCGCGGCGTCTGCGGGCTGGGCGTTGACCTGAATACCGGGGCCAGTGAACATTACGCCATCTCGGTTGCCGTTCCGGCCCTGCGCTTTGAAGAAAAGTTCGATCATCTGCTCAGTGCGTTAATGCAGTGCAAAGCGGAGATCGAAGCGCTGACGAGCTGACCCTCAGGGATGTTTCATTTACAGTTTTTTCCTAAAGCCACAGGCTACCTCGCGTGACATTATTGACCACGTTGATAACACTAATGACGTTTTTTATGAGGGAATATTTATGAAAAAGACTATTATCGCTCTGTCAGCTATTTTACTGGCCACTTCCGCATTTGCCGCCACACATGCAACCGATGAAACCGTCGCCAACGCTCAGGCCGGTGCCAATACCGCGAAAGAAAAACTGCACGAAGCGCAGAACCAGGGCGCAGAACAGCAGCTGAAGGCTAAGCATGCCGCAGAAGGTAAAAGCGACAGCCTCGGCAGCAAAGTGAGCGAAGGCTCGCAGAAAACCTGGAATAAAACCAAAGAAGGTTCTGAGAAAGGCTGGAATGCGACCAAAGAAGGCGCACAGAAAGGCTGGAACAGCACCAAAGAAGGTGCCAGCGACCTGAAGAAAAAAGCGACCGAGTAATCACTCACCGCCAATAAATCATTTGATGCCGCAGCCCGTCTGCGGCATTTTCACATTTACAGCCCGGTTTACACCCTGCCCGTTTTTTGCCACTATATCGACTTCACCTTTCCCTGAGGATGTCTGCCGACATGATTTAATGCCTGTATTCCATCGCAATATCTCCCGCATCTTATCCGATGTAATTTTTGATATTGGGCAGGCAGCTATCCTCGTCAGTGTTAATTTCCGTTACGGCATTTCAGCCTGCCCTGTTTATTCAGGAGCACAACCATGCCTGTACACTGCCGTTTTACTGAATTATCTGTAACGTTCAACGACTCGCCATTATTTCAAAACATCAGCGGCACACTCACGCAGCAAAATCAGGGGCTGACCGGCATAAACGGCTGCGGCAAATCGGTGCTGATGTCTCTGCTGGCGCTGCGCCGTCGGCCCTCGGCCGGCACGATTGACTGGCTGACGCCGTTTTATTACGTCCGGCAGCTAACGCGTTTAGCCGGCCTGACCGTGGCGGATGCCATGGGGATTGCCGACGTTCGGGCCGCCTTCCTGAGAGTTGAAAACGGCAGCGCCGACGCCGACGATTACGATCTGCTTGCCGATAAATGGGATTATCCTTACCGCTGGCAGTCACTGCTGGACAGTGCCGCGCTGGGCCATGTTTCGCTGGAAAGCCCTTCTGCACGGCTAAGCGGCGGCGAACAAACCCGCCTGGCGCTGTGCCGGGCATTTTTACAACCGGGCTGTTTTTTACTGCTCGACGAACCGGAAAACCATCTCGACAGCGCAGGTCGGCGCTGGCTGATCGAACAACTACAGCGGCATCCAACGGGTTCACTGACGATCAGCCACGACCGGCGGCTGCTGAATGAAATGCAGCGCATCTGTGAGCTCAGCGCTGCCGGGCTGGTGGAGTATGGCGGCAATTACAGCAACTTCGCGCTGCAAAAAGAGCGCCAGCTCAATGCATTACGCAGTGAGGAAAAACAGCTGCAGTCCGGCCTGCGCAAAGAAAAGGATGAGCTCCAGCGCGCGCTGGAGAAAAAAGCCCAGCGCCGTCGTCAGGGCGATCGCATCCG
The DNA here is from genome assembly GCF_037450285.1 of Erwinia sp. SLM-02. NCBI lineage: Bacteria > Pseudomonadati > Pseudomonadota > Gammaproteobacteria > Enterobacterales > Erwiniaceae > Erwinia > Erwinia sp. SLM-02. The sequence continues at coordinate 1,622,612 of NZ_JAQISN010000001.1, forward strand.
CTCCTCGGGTTCACAGTCTTTACTGCTGCTGGATATGAAGAAAAACAAAGCGGAAAAGCAGCAGTCAAAACTCACCCAGCGCCACGAACGCGTAATGGACCGGCTGGAACAGCAGCGGCGTTCGGTGAACGATCGCATTGAGCGAGTGACGCCGCAAATGCTGGCATTTCCCTATCGCGATGAACAAAAGCGCGTTCGTGTTAACTGCCAGCGCCTGGTCCTGCCTTTTGGCTCGGCTCAACCGATTTCTCTAACCGTTTCGGGCGGCGAGCACTGGCATATCGCCGGACGTAACGGCAGTGGAAAATCGACTCTGCTTAAGGTGCTGGCCGGCCAGCTATCGGCGGCGTCGGGAAGTTACTCGCTGCATGGTCACTGGCGCTATCTGGACCAGCATCTGAACCTGCTTAATACTGCACTGCCGGTGGTTGATGCCTTATGTGAATTTGAGCCGCTAATCACCGCTGAAAGCTGGCGGACCCGTCTGGGTGCCCTGCGCATCAGGGGGGATAAAAGCCAGATCCCGCTCGGGCAGTTGAGCGGCGGTGAGCAGTTAAAAGTGATGCTGCTGGCGTTAACCTGTTCGTCCCCGCTGCCGGATATCCTGCTGCTTGATGAGCCGGACAATCATCTGGACCTTGATTCCCGGCAGTTGCTGGAGGGCGTATTGAAATCCTATCGGGGTGCACTGCTGTTGGTCAGCCATGACGAGGCGTTTGTGGAACACTGTGGTGTGACTCAGCGCGTGCAGTTATGACAGACCGTGATGTAGCGGCTCATATTATCAATGACGTCTTTCGCCAGCACGGCATGATCCATTTCCCAACGTGCCGGGCTGAACAGCTCGGCCGACCACACGCCGTCAAATCCGGTGGCCAGCACGGCATCGGTCCAGGCCTGAATATCGATATCACCCTCGCCCGGCATGTAAGCTCGCAGCACCGTTTCTTCCCACGCTTCGCCCGCTTGCGGTTTGCGCCCGTCGCAGAAGTGAACGCCAAAAATCAGCGCCGGGTCGAGCTGCCTGATATCCTCTGGCGTGGTAGCGCCTGTCGCAAACAGATGCCAGAAGTCGATGACCAGGCCGATATTGGGTTGACTGACACGACGGATCACTTCAAGTGCCTGATTCAGCGTATTGAACTTCGTGTGGGCGATCACTTCTATCTGATAACGCACGCCGTACTGCTGACCAATGCTGGCGATTTCGGCGATATTCTCCGTCATAATGTCCAGAATCTGTGCCTGCGGCAGGTGATCGATAGCGTGCTGGGCCAGTATCTGAATGGTCGGACATTCCAGATCGGCGGCGATCCGGGTCAGCTGCGTGGCTTCCGCCAGCAGCGTACGTCGTTCTTCTCTCTGATGTCGTTCAATATCAATCAGGGCATTGAGACAGGCGGTCTGCAGGCCGTAACCGTGAACGTGTTTTTTCAGTGCTGCGGTGGTTCCGCCGTTTTCCAAATAACGCAGCAGTTTATAGTGCAAAAACTCCAGCCCGTCATAGCCGGTTTCGGCGGCAATACGCGTTTCGGTGATCACATTGCAGTAATGTGTAGAAATACCGTGCAGGGCTTTGATCATGATCCCTCTCCATGTGAATGACACTGGCGATGACTTTGCATTGCTGTCTCCCCGATTATCAATATTTTGCTATTTTTGCATGACTAAACCGGGGGTGTATTCATCATTCTTGCTTTTAATTTTTATTTATCCCACTGATTTTTAAGCATTCTTATTTTAAGCAGCGGTGGGAATTCGCTATTCTTGTTAATCATCCGGCTGTTCTCATGTTAACCGATGCTGGCACCGAATATATCCGTCGCCGGCATCGGTAATCTGCCCTGTTAAACCAGGGTTAACACTTCCGCCACCGATTTACGCGGCTTCTGTGGCCAGTTGTTTTCCTGAGGATATCCGACGACAACCACCATCAGCGGCAGTTCTGTCGGCAGCAGCGCGAAGTCTTTTGCCACCTGTCCGGCATCAAAACCGATCATTGGGCACGATCCCAGCCCCATTCCCTCGGCGGCCAGCATCAATGTCATTGCCGCCAGCGAAGCAGAACGCACGGCCTCATCACGCTGCAGCACGGCGTCATTTTCATGGGATGCTGAGGCCTGTTTTACCCAGCCGTCCACCGTGCGCTGCTCCATGATCTGCGCATCAACGCTGGGCTGCAGCGCCGCCGCCAGCTGCTGATGTGCCGACAGCGTGCCGCAGATAATAAAGGCCACCGAAGCGTCGACAATCTTCTGCTGTCCCCAGGCGGAGTCTTTCAACTTATTTTTTCCCTCAGCCGATCGAACGGCAATAAACCGCCAGTTCTGCATGTTGAATGCCGTTGGCGCTTTGGTTGCCAGCTCAACCAGGCCGGTAATCGTTTCGTCATCAAGAGGCCGGTCAGCCTGAAAACGGTTGATAGAAACACGGGACTCGATAGCGTTTTGTACGGAAGAATTCATGTTATGACCTTATAAAATAGGTTGTTAAAGAACGTTATTTGCTACGGCGAACCGTTGTCCACTGTACGGCGAAGACGCTGGCGAGCACGACAAGCAGCCCGATAAAAGCGGTACCGGTCATTGACTGGGAAAGCACAATCCAGCCCAGCGCCACGGCGGCCAGCGGGCTGAGCAGGCCGAGCGACGCAACGGCCACGCCGGGAAGCCGGGTGATGCCGCGAAACCACAGGCCATAGGCCAACAGCGCACCGGCAAGGCTGAGATACGCATAGGCAAACCACTGCGGCGGGGTCAGCGCTGGCAGAGGCGCATCGGCCAGCCACGCGATGGGGGCCAGCATCAACCCACCGATTACCAGCTGCCAGCCGGTCAGCGACAGCACCGGCAAATCGAGCTGCCAGCGGCGGGTCAGCCAGACGCCGGTTGCCATACAGGCCGCACCCAGCAGGGCCGCAATCACGCCCGTCGGTTCAAAAACGGTTTGCGGTGACAGCAGCAATACCGCCATCCCGATCACTCCGGCCACCGCCGACCAAAGCGTAATCTGTGCGGGCGCCCGCCGGTCAACCGCCCATGCCAGCACCATGACCAGCAGCGGCTGAATGGCACCCAGCACGGCGGCCAGTCCGCCCGGCAGGCGATAGGCCGCAACGAATAACAGCGCCTGAAAAACCCCGATATTCAGCGCACTCAGCACCACTAAACGCCACCAGTCGCGCCGCAGCGGAATGCGTCGGGTAAACAGCAGCAGCAGTAAACCCGCCGGCAGAACGCGGATTAGCGCGGCGGTGAACGGCCTGTCCGGCGGCAGAACTTCCGTCGTAACGATGTAGGTAGAACCCCAGATTGCGGGGGCCAGCGCCGTGAGGATCACGTCACGCCAGTAATGCAGTGAGGATGTAATGTTCATGACTTTACCTTCAATTCAAGATATCATCAGTCTGTCGATCGATTATCTTGAAGTCAAGACAAATGAGTATACCAATGAAAAATCGTGAACATGATGCCGTGGATGGCATTCTGCAACAGTGGCAGCGCGAGCGCCCCGACCTGGACGCCAGCCCGATGGGGCCAATCGGGCGCATTAAACGCTGTGCCGCCCTGCTTCAGCACAAGCTGGAAGCAACCTTTGCCAGATTCGATCTGAGCATGTGGGAGTTCGATATGCTGGCCGCCCTGCGCCGTTCGGGTGCGCCTAGCCTCAGCCCGACCGAGCTGTTTTCAACGCTGATGGTCACATCGGGGACCATGACCCACCGGCTCAAGCGGCTGGAAACGCGAGGATTTATCGAGCGTGTGCCCAACGCCGAGGATGCGCGCAGCATGATGGTAAAACTGACGGAAGGCGGTCGGGAGCTGATCGATCGGGCGGTGGAAGAGCACATCGAGAACGAGCGACAGATCCTGTCGGCGCTGTCAGCCGAGACGCTGGGCGCGCTGGATAATTCGCTTTCAGCGTTTTTACGTACGCTGGAGAAATAATTTTATCGTCTTATTGGATAACGGCTCACAACTTTAACAGCATGGAGAAGAACTGATGACCATCGCACAACAGTTGGAACAGGTTGGCATCATTCGCTCATTAATATCGCTTCGCAAATTATCAGGCCCGCCGCTAATCGACGGGCCTGTATGGGTGACGCTAAACCTGCAGCCGCTGACCGACATCAATGCGGTTACCGTGGAGATCGGCGAAGACAAAAGCACGTAATCCGTACTCTTTATCCTGCACGCCTTTGATTATTTTTGCGCCGTGCTGTTTGCAAAGCGCAAACATTGCGTTGGCGTCGTCGACCAGCAGATGGGCTATCGGAAACGGGGCGGCTTTATGCCCGGGCTGAAGCGATAAATGCAGTTCACTTTCGTCGCGTTTCAGGATGATAAAACCGACGGGATCGCCATTTTGAAAGGTTTTGGTGAATCCTAATCCATCAATATAAAAACGCTGGGCAATTTCCATATCCTGCACCGGCAAAATGGCAGCGATACGGCCAAAACTTATCGCAGTGAGTGTCATATACACCCTCAATATTTTCAGAGCGATCGCAATATCAGACGGTGCTGTTGCCGGAAGGCTTCGATCGGATGGCTGGACGTTGCCAGAACAGCAATCAGCTTATCCGGCAAGGTCTATTCGTTCAATTACTTTTCACCCGTTTTCACGGCAAATCTCACTGAAAATAGTCTGTTTTACCCCTGGTAGCGAACCGCATCGATCAGCTTTGAAAATGCCGCAGTGTGCTGTTTTCGGCTGGGATAATAAAGATAGTAACCGGTGAAAGGCTCGCACCAGTCCTGCAGGACGCTTTGCAGTTTGCCTTCTTCGATATAGGTTCTGACCGAATCTTCAGGAACGCAGGAAACCCCCATTCCTGACAGCGCCGCATCGATGCGCGCGGACAGCGTATTAAACACTAACTGCCCTTCTACCTTCACCCGAATGGCTTTACCTTCCTTGCTGAACTCCCAGTGGTATAGCCCGCCGAACGTAGGCAGCCGCATGTTAATACAGCGATAATTTTGCAGCTCGTAGGGGGTTTGCGGCACGCCGTGCTGGGCAAAATAGTCCGGCGTGGCGACAATTGCCATTCTCCAGTCCGGGCCAATTCGCACCGCCACCATATCTTTTTCAACCGATTCACCCAGACGGACACCGGCGTCAAAGCGCCCGCTAACAATGTCGGTCAGCGCGTTATCAATCGATAACTCGACGTTGACGTCGGGATAGCGTTGTACAAAAGGCTTTAGCAGCGGCCACAGCGTGCTGGAAAGTGCGTGTTCACCGGCGGTGATACGGATATTTCCCGAGGGATTTTCCTGATTATCCGCCAGATCCTGCAGCGCCTTTTCAATTTCAGTAATCATCGGTGCCACGCTTTCGATCAGCCGTTCACCGGCCTCCGTGGACGCCACGCTACGCGTGGTTCGGGTTAACAGGCGGGTATTCAGGCGCTCTTCCAGTCCGCGGATGGAATGGCTCAGCGCGGACTGCGATACGCCCAGCTTCGCCGCCGCGCGGGTGAAACTGCGTTCGCGTGCCACCATCACCAGATAGATGAGGTCGTTGAAATTTTCTTTGAGCATGGGACGCCTTTGGCAAGTGAGTTTGACACGCGCATACCACTATACACAAAATGAAATACATGTGTGTTTTTCACCAATCTTTAGGAATAAATTCACTTATTGTGAGAAGGGTCGAATTTAGAGAGGGCTGTTTTTGCGAGTCACCCCGCAAACGCTGCGAGATCCAATTTTAATAAATGAGTAGAACTCATAACGCCTATCGATTTTACCCCGCTAATCAAGCGTAATCCACGATGGTAATCTTCTCCCGCATCAGGCCGTTCTGGTCATCTTTTTAACCCTGAAATTATGGCGAAGGTGAAAGAATGGATCGTCAGGAACTCATCATCCATGAGCTGATTAGCTGGATTGACGGCAACATTCGTCAGCCGCTGAAAATTGAAGATGTCGCGCAGCGCGCCGGGTATTCGAAGTGGCACCTGCAGCGTATGTTTCAGCGCATTATGCGCATCAGCCTGGGCAATTACATTCGTGATAAAAAGCTGGCGTTAGCCGCTCAGGATTTAATCGCCGGTGGCGAAAGCGTGATTGATATTTCCACCAAATATGGCTACGACTCTCAACAGTCGTTTAGCCGTTCCTTCAGCAGAAAATATCATGTGCCTCCGGCTACATGGCGTCGTTTAAATTCTCAACAACCCCATTTTTGAGGTTATTCCTCTCTTAATACCGGCTTCCGGGAGAAAATAATAATGCCCAACAAGGTGGCAATTAAGCCTCTGGCTTTGCTATGCGCGCTGTTCGCTTTAAATCTGTCCGGCTGTGATGATTCATCCGTTAACGCCTCCCAGACAAAAGAGGCCCCTGAAGTCCTGGTGGCCACGCTGGCCACGCGGTCGCTTCCGGTGACGTCGGAGCTGCCGGGGCGCATTCTGGCGTATCGCATTGCGGAAGTGCGTCCGCAGGTTTCCGGCATCATTTTGCGGCGTCTTTTTACCGAAGGGAGTGACGTTGTCACAGGTCAGCCGCTTTATCAGATTGATGCCGCTCCCCTGCGCGCCGAATTTGACAGTGCGGTCGCCGCGCTGGCACAGGCCAGGGCCAACGCACAGCTGGCGCAGGTTACCCTGGCACGCTATCGCTCGCTGATCGGTGCGCAGTACGTCAGCCGCCAGGACTTCGACCAGGCGGAGGCAACGGCGGCCCAGACGCGTGCTGCGGTTGATACCGCCAGGGCGGCTCAGGAAACCGCGCGGATCAATCTGGCACGTACCACGGTCACCTCACCACTTGATGGCAGAATCGGGCGTTCTTTCGTCACGGAAGGCGCGCTGGTGCAGGACAGGCAGAGCGATGCGCTGGCCACGGTGCAGCAGATCGACCCGTTGTATCTGGACGTGACGCAGTCGAGTCAGGAATTTCTGCGCCTGCAGCAGGAACTGGCCTCCGGCAGGCTACAGCGTCATCCCGGTAACGTACCTGTCAGCGTGATCCTCAGCGATGGCTCACGGTATCCACACCCCGGAACGTTGGCATTTTCGGACGTGACCGTTGACCAGACCACCGGCGCGATTACCCTGCGCGCGATTGTGCCTAATCCCGATCGTCAGCTGCTGCCGGGCATGTTTGTGCGGGCGCGTATCGAGATGGGCAGCGATCCTCAGGGACTGACCGTTCCGCAGCCGGCGGTCAGCCGCACTCCGCGCGGCGAAGCAACCGCACTGGTGGTGAACCAGGATAATCGCGTTGAAGTCCGTCATATCAGCGTATCAACAGCTTCGGCCGATGGTTGGGTAGTCACCGGTGGCCTTAAACCAGGCGAGCGAGTGATTGTTTCCGGGCTACAGCGCGCTCAACCGGGAATGCAGGTCAATCCGGTTGATAGTGCCGCCACGCCAGCAGAGGGGGCAAACTGATGTCCAGATTCTTTATCGATCGCCCCGTTTTTGCCTGGGTTCTGGCGATTATCGTCATGCTCGCCGGGGGCATCTCCCTGCTTAAGATGCCGGTAGAACAGTACCCCGACGTTGCGCCCACCGCCGTGCAAATCCGTGCCACCTACCCCGGTGCCGATGCCACCACCCTGCAAAACAGCGTGACGCAGGTGATTGAGCAGAATATGAGTGGACTGGACGGGCTGATGTATATGTCCTCGACCAGCGACTCTTCCGGTACGCTGCAGCTGACGCTGTCGTTTGAAAACGGCACCGATGCGGATATTGCCCAGGTGCAGGTGCAGAACAAACTCCAGCTGGCCACGCCGCTGCTGCCGCAGGAGGTACAGCAACAGGGTATTACGGTGCGTAAATCTTCCAGCGTGTTCTTCCTGGTGCCCGGCTTCGTTGATGACACTGGCCGGATGAGCATGGAAGATATCGCCGATTACGTGGCGACTAACCTGAAAGATCCCATCAGCCGCATTAACGGCGTGGGCGACACCACGCTGTTCGGCTCCCAGTACGCCATGCGCATCTGGCTGGATCCCAATAAGCTCAACAACTATCAGCTGACGCCGGTGGATGTCATCTCCAGGATCCGGGCGCAAAACGCCCAGATTGCCGCCGGCCAGCTGGGCGGCGCACCGCCGGTAAAAGGCCAGCAGCTTAACGCCTCAATTATTGCCCAGACGCGGCTGACCTCACCGGAGGCGTTCGGCAATATTCTGATGAAGGTTAACGCCGACGGTTCTCAGGTCAGGCTGCACGACGTGGCGCGTATTGAGCGCGGCGGCGAAAACTACAACTTTGTGGTGAAGATCAACGGGAAACCCGCCTCGGCGCTCGGTATTCAGCTGGCGACCGGCGCGAATGCGCTGGACACGGCGAACGCCATCCGCGCGCGGAACAACACCCTGAAGCCCTTCTTCCCTCAGGGGCTGAAGGTGGTGTATCCGTACGACACCACGCCGTTCATCAGCATTTCGATCAATGAAGTGGTGAAAACCCTGATTGAAGCCATCGTGCTGGTGTTCCTGGTGATGTACCTGTTTTTGCAAAGCTTCCGCGCCACGCTGATCCCCACGATTGCGGTGCCGGTTGTACTGTCGGGGACGTTTGCCATTCTCAGCGCGTTTGGCTATTCGATTAACACGCTGACGATGTTCGGTATGGTGCTGGCGATTGGTCTGCTGGTCGATGACGCCATTGTGGTGGTGGAAAACGTCGAGCGGGTGATGGCGGAAGAAGGCCTGAAGCCGAAGGCCGCCACGCGAAAATCCATGGGGCAGATCCAGGGGGCGCTGGTGGGCATTGCGCTGGTGCTCTCCGCGGTGTTTGTGCCGATGGCGTTCTTTGGCGGCAGCACCGGCGTTATCTACCGCCAGTTCTCAATCACTATTGTGTCGGCCATGGTGCTCTCGGTCCTGGTGGCGTTGATCCTCACTCCGGCCCTGTGCGTCACCCTGCTCAAACCGATGAAGCCAGGCGAACACGGGCAGAAACGCGGCCTGTTTGGCTGGTTTAACCGAAAATTTGAGCAAAGCACACAGCACTACAGTAGCTCGGTGGCCCGCATGCTGCATCGCAGCGGCCGCTATCTGCTGATCTACGGCGTGCTGGTAGCGGGGATGGCGCTGTTGTTTATACGTTTACCGACCTCCTTTCTGCCTTCGGAGGATCAGGGCGTGCTGGCAACGCAGGCGATCCTGCCCGCCGGAGCAACCCAGGAACGTACGCAGGCGGTGCTGGATCGCGTCAGTGATTACTACCTCAGCGAGGAAAAGGGTAACGTTGAAAACGTGCTGACGGTGAACGGCTTCGGCTTTGCCGGTCGCGGGCAGAACGTCGGCATCGCCTTTATCGGCCTGAAGGACTGGTCCGAACGCGCGGGCGATGACAATAAGGTCGATGGCATTGTCAGCCGTGCCGCCGTAGCCTTCAGTCGGATTATGGACGGCAGCGTGGTGGCGTTTAATCTGCCGCCGATTATCGCACTGGGCAACGCCACCGGTTTTGACTTCGAGCTGATCGACCAGGCCGGGCTTGGGCATGAAAAGCTGCTGCAGGCGCGAAATGCCCTGCTCGATCTGGCGCGCCAGCACCCGGATACGCTGACGGCGGTGCGTGCCAACGGCATGGAAGACAGCCCGCAGTTCAAACTGAATATTGATGAAGAAAAAGCCACCGCGCTCGGGGTCGATCTGACGGATATCAACAGCACCTTGAGCACCGCGTGGGGCGGCAACTACGTCAATGACTTCATTGACAGCGGCAGGGTCAAAAAAGTCTATGTGATGGCCGATGCCCGCTGGCGCATGCTGCCGCAGGATCTTGATAACTGGTACGTGCGCGCGGCCAACGGCAAGATGGTTCCTTTTGCCAGCTTCTCTACGGCGGAATGGATTTACGGCTCGCCGCGCCTGGAGCGCTACAACGGTCTGTCGGCGGTGGAGATCCTCGGTCAACCCGCAGCGGGGAAAAGCTCCGGTGAAGCGATGGCGCTGATGGAGCAGCTGGCGCAACAGCTGCCAGAAGGTATTGGCTTCGACTGGACCGGGATGTCTTATCAGGAGCGGATGACCGGGGAACAGGCTCCTGCACTCTACGCCCTTTCACTGATCGTGGTGTTCCTGTGCCTGGCGGCGCTGTATGAAAGCTGGTCGGTACCGTTCTCTGTGATGCTGGTGGTGCCGCTTGGCGTGTTCGGTGCGCTGGTCGCTACCCTGCTGCGCGGTCTAAATAACGACGTTTATTTCGTGGTGGGTTTGTTAACCACTATCGGCCTGTCGGCGAAAAACGCCATTTTAATCGTCGAATTCGCGAAAGAGCTGATCGAAAAAGAGGGCAAAGGCGTTATCGAGGCCACGCTGGAGGCGGCACGTATGCGGCTAAGGCCAATCCTGATGACCTCACTGGCCTTTATCCTCGGCGTACTGCCGCTGGCCATCAGCACCGGAGCAGGAAGCGGCGCGCAGAACGCGGTGGGCACGGGCGTTATTGGCGGTATGGTCGCTGCAACCCTGCTGGCGGTGTACTTCGTTCCGCTGTTCTTTGTCGTGGTGCATAACCGTTTCGGAGGCAAAGCGCACAGCGAAGACGACGACGCCTGATTAACCTGACTGACCGGCATCCACCGGGGATTTACCCGATCGCTGCCGGTCACTTTTTTTACGACTCAACGAGACATTAACTTTGAATAATTCCGCCAGTGCCAAAACCGGCATTGCCTTTATTGCCATCCTCAGCGCGCTGATGGCGTTTACCTCGCTGTCGACGGATATTTACCTGCCCGCAATGCCGGTGATGTCACGCTCGCTACACGGCGATGCCGCACTGACCGTGACCGGTTTTCTGATCGGTTTTACCGTTGCTCAACTGGTCTGGGGGCCGATCAGCGATCGCTACGGCCGCAGGCTGCCGCTGTTTATCGGCATGATCCTGTTTACCGTCGGCTCGGCGGGCTGCGCCCTGTCCACCGAAATGCATCAAATCGTCTTCTGGCGTATATTCCAGGCGGCCGGTGCCTGCACCGGGCCGATGATTGCACGCGCAATGATCCGCGATCTGTTTAGTCGCACCCGCGCGGCGCAGATGCTCTCTACGCTAATCATTGTGATGGCCATCGCGCCGATTGCCGGTCCGCTGCTCGGCGGGCAGATTATCCGCTTTTCACAGTGGCCGGTCATATTCTGGTTTCTTTGTGCCGTGGGCGTGCTGATGTTTATCGCCCTGTTCTGGCTGCCGGAAACACTGCCCGCGGAGAGACGCCATGGTGATTCGTTCGGCAGCGCATTTTCCGGCTATCTGAACCTGATGAAGAACCGCAGCTTTATGCGCTTTACCCTTTGCGTCACCTTTTACTACGTCGCGGTGTATGCCTTTATCGTCGGTTCACCTTCGGTATATATCAGCTGGTTCGGCGTGGATCCGCAGCACTACGGCTGGCTGTTTGCGGTCAATATTGTCGGCGTGGTGGGCATGAGCTTCATCAATAAGCGGCTCGTTCAGCGGTTTCCTCTGGATCGCATGTTGAAAACCGCCGCGACAGTCGCTTCGCTGATGGCGGTACTGATGTGCCTGACGCTGGAAATCTTTCCCGGTGGGATGATGGCGATGGCCGCCTGTATTTTTGTCTTCTTCTCGATGAACGGCATTATTGCCGCCTCGGCCACTGCGGCAGCGCTGGATGCGGTCCCCGGTAATGCCGGTTCGGCTTCGGCACTGATCGGCGCGCTGCAGTACGGCAGCGGCATTATTTCTTCGCTGATGCTGGCCTGGCTGAATGACGGCACGCCGTGGGCAATGGCGGGCATTATGACGGCATTTACCCTGCTGAGCGGTCTGATGGTGGCAGGAAGAAAGCCCCCTCACGCCGTGGCCTGATATTGTTTAGCTTTAAAATCGGTAAGCACCGATCGTCACGTTGCTGACAAAAATGTCAGCAAAAAGTCAGCCGGTGGACGGGTGCACTACTTATAATAGCGGCGGTAAACCGAGCGAGAACTGAGAAACACGCGATCGTGGAAATTAACTTAATGGGTTACTGATAAATAATCGCCGACCCGTTCAGCAGATTATTCCCTCCGGCAGCGATGACTTTATAGTCCTCTTACCCCCTGCCGGAATGATGGCAACGCTGATGCTGCATGGCTCCTTTTTAATAAAAAGTAATTTGTATGTTGTAACTAATTATATTGCTGTCGGAAAACCTTGCAGCGCGGTGCGGTTCTGTCCATGAAAAAGCGGTTAAGTGACCGCGACGGGCGGCATTACCGCCCCGCCGCGTCATTAATGATTATTTATCCTGTTGTTCCCTGTACTGCCGATCTTCAATGCGATTACGCTCCAGCTCAAACTTCGGCGCAATGAAACCGTACAGGTTCCAGCCGAGGAAGGTAGCCAGCGCGCCCCAGGTCAGGGCTTCGAAGCCCGCGCTGTACAGCGCGTAATAGGTATAGAGCGTGGCGATTATCATAATGGTATTGGTCACCCGCATCTCGCTTTTGCTGACGTTCGCCAGGTGCTGCATGGTGACCAGCGCCGCCATCGACAGCAGATACGGAATAAGGTTGGTGATCACCGCCAGGTTCACCAGAATATCAAACTGTTTGCTCAGCGACGGGCTGATGGTCATAAAGGTCACAATAGTCTGCCCTGCCACCAGAATCAGCATGCCTTTTACCGGCGCCCCCATCCTGTTGACGTGGGTGAATACCCGGTGATAGAAACCGGCTTCGGCCCCGGACTTACAGACCTGGGCGAACGTGAACTGCCAGCCCAGCAGCGAACCGATACAGGCCAGACACATCAGCGCCATAATGATTTTTCCCACCAGCGGCGTAAACATATGGCTGAACGCCACGCCAAACGGCGCGGTGGAGTTGACCAGATCCAGATTAGGGACAATCCCGGCGATGACGTTGGTGGAAACAATGTAAATCACCGCCGCCCCCAGCGTGCCGCCCAGCACCGCAATCGGCACGTTGCGTTCGGGATTTTCAACCGCGTCGCTGTTGGCACAGGCGGACTCCAGCCCAAGAAACGCCCACAGCGTAATCGAAATTGAGGCGCTGATGGCCGAGAACAGCGGCTTGTGATGCGGGTTCCATGCCTGCATATACTGCTCGGGGCTGAACCAGAACCAGCCGATAACGCACAGCCCGACAACCGGAATAATCACCCCCCAGATGGTGAGCGAGCCCAGTTTCCCGGTCACGCCCGACCCGCCAAAGTTGGCCAGCGTGGTGACCCAGAGCACGGCCACGGTAGCCAGACAAACCCCCACCGGCGTCAACAGCACATCGAACAGCTCCACCCCGTAGCCAACCGCCGTAATGCCGATCGTCACGTTGGTCACCAGGCAGGAAATTACATAGGTGTAGTTAGAGATAAAATTCCCGCCGGTGCCCAGCGGATACTGCGCGTAGCCAAACATCCCGCCGGGTTTACGGCTGAATCGCCCGCATTTTGCAAAAGAATAAGCCAGCGCCAGCGAGCCCAGCGCGGTCACCAGCCAGGATAAAATTGAGATGGTGCCGACTTCCGCCAGCTTGGTCGGCAGCAGGATAATCCCCGACCCCATCATGTTGATGATGGTCAGGATTATCAGCTGCACGACGCCCATTTTTTTCGTCGGTTTTGAATCAGACATAATTTCTCATCCTTGTGACGGCCGCACGGCTCTGCATACCGTGCGGCCCTGCTTATTATTGTTTAATAACGTATCCGCAGACCTGAACGCTGCCCTGCGCGTTAACCCGCGAATAAACGCCCTGCAGTTCCGGCGCAAAGCCGGGCAGCATGTCGATAACCTTCTCCCAGACTTTGAAATACTTCAGTACCGCACCGCCCCACACCTCACCCGGCACGATGCAAATAATGCCCGGTGGATAAGGGAGCGCGCCCTCTGCGGCAATCCGTCCTTCGATCTCGTTCAGCGCCACCAGCTCCACGTGGTTGCGCACAAACGCCAGATTGGCCTGCTGCGGCAGCATCGCCTGCCGGGGCAGCGTCGCCTTACGGAACAGCGCCTTTTGCAGATCCTTAATGTTGTTAGCCACGTAAATGTCGTGCATTTCCTGGCAAAGGCGACGCAGCGTATAGCCCTGATAGCGTTCGGCGTGGTCGGCATAAATGGACGGCAGCACATCGCACAGCAGCGCATCTTCAGCCACCAGCCGTTCAAAGCGTGAAATCAGCGCCACCAGATACTGAATTTTCGGCAGATCGGACGACGGGGTGATCAGGAACAGAATGGAGTTAAGATCGCTTTTTTCCGGCGTAATGCCGTGTTCGCGCAGGAAATTACACAGAATGGTTGCCGGAATACCGAAATCGGCGTAGCCCCCGGTTTCAATATCAATGCCCGGCGTGGTCAGCAGCAGCTTAAAGGGGTCAACAAAGTACTGATTTTTTTCGAAGCCCTGATAGGCGTGCCACTTCTCGCCCGGCACATAGTCAAAAAACTTCAGATTACAGGCGATCTCGTCGGTGCTGTAATCCTGCCAAGGCCGGCCTTCAATCACCGGCGGGATAAAGGGTTTGATCGTGCTGCAGGTGTTCAGGATCAGCTTACGGGCTTCGATGCCGACCTTAATGGCATCCTGCCAGATTTTGACACCGGCTTTGCCTTCATGCATCTGCGCATTCACATCCAGCGAGGCGAAAATCGGATAGTTAGGACTGGTAGAGGCATGCAGCATAAAGGCATTGTTCATATGCTTGTGGTTGCAGTAATAGGGCTGATGCTTCATATGACGATCTTTTTTATGGATCTGTGAGGCCTGGCTGAATCCCGCCAGTAATTTGTGCACCGACTGCGTTACCAGAATCCCCGGATCGTTTTCTTTCAGCGCCAGCAGCATCGGCGAGCAGTCGCGCATCATCGGAATAAACTGTTCATAGCCGACCCAGGCCGAGTCAAACAGAATGTAGTCACACAGATGACCAATCCGGTCGACAACCTGACGGGCATTATAAATACAGCCGTCATAGGTCCCCAGCTGGATAATCGCCAGCCGGAACGGGCGTGGACTGTCGACCTTATCCGGCGCTACCGCTTTAATCTCCTCCCTCAGATAGCTCTCTTTAAAACAGCGGGCATCTATTCCACCGATAAAGCCAAAGGGGTTACGACAGGTTTCCAGATACACCGGCGTTGCGCCCGCCTGGATCAGCGCGCCGTGATGACAGGATTTATGATTATTACGATCGAAAAGGACCAAATCCCCCGGCGCAAGCAGCGCGTTGGTCACGACCTTATTCGACGCAGAGGTGCCGTTTAACACAAAGTAGGTTTTATCGGCATGAAACACTTTCGCCGCATGCTTCTCGGCCCGGCAGGCCGCGCCCTCATGGATCAGCAGATCGCCCAGACGCACTTCGGAGCTGGCCATATCGGCGCGAAAGGCCGCTTCACCAAAGTAGTCAAAGAAGCGCCGTCCTGTGGGCGTCTGGCGGAAAAACTGACCGCCGTTGTGGCCCGGCGTGGAAAGCGACACGTTGCCCTTTTCGGTATAGCGGGTCATCTCTTTAAAAAACGGTGGCAGCAGGCTCTCTTCATATTCACTCGCGGCAAAATTAATCTGTTTGCCAAAAAACGCCGTGGTGACCCCGTTCATATTTATAACGCCCCGCATTTTATTCAGAATGTCCGGCGGCAATATCTCCCCTTTCTCCAGGACGGCAAAAACGGGGATCGTAAATTCATTCTGCAGTGCGAGTTCCAGCAATCCGCTCTTAATATCGGCGGTGGTTAACACAACGGCTCCCACATCCGTAAAGTCAGTTTCGGTAACCGCCACAATCTCCCTGTCGGTGACAAAACTGTTCAGCGTTTCCCGGGTGGCGGCAATTTTAAGTTTTTTCATTTTTATTCCTTAGGCTCTTTCCTGATCCATTTTCTGGTTACTCATCAACATTCAGCAGAAATATAGCAAGCACCGTGCCAGAACAAACAAATCAATCAAGTCAAGAGCTTAAGCCTTTAAATGCTGTTTAAAATTCAGATTAGGTTCTGAATGTTGTACTTATGTCCGTTTTTCGACACACTCCATCCCCTCCTTCTCAGAGAGAAGAAACTAAAGAAAGTTATTCTTACGGAGCTGTAAACGAATGGAATCGCAAAAAGAACTGGCGCGCCTGGTGTCGCTGTTTTCGCGTTTTTTTGACTTAGTTCATCAACCGATAACCATTATCGACCGTGATGCGAAGTTTATTTATTACAATCAGGAAAGTGCCTGCATAGACGGCTACAGCGTACAGTCAGCGCTGGGTAAGAGCGTGCAGGACGTTTATGGACTGAGCAAAGAAAAAAGCACCATGCTGCAGGCGCTGTACGAAGGAAAGGAGTTCATCGGGCATTATCAGATCTATTACAACCGTAAAGGAAAAGCCGTTGAATTTCAGCACACCACCGTCCCCCTTTTCGATCGCCGGGGAGACGTTCTGGGGGTGATCGAAATCGGCCGTAATATCTCCGCGACCCGAATGCTGCAGGACCAGGTGGTTGAGCTGAACAGCCTGCTGTATAACCACAATCAGAACGAACAGAAGTACGAGATTATTACCGCCGACCCGCAGATGCACAAGCTAATCGGTCAGGCGAAGCGCCTGGCGGGCGGCGACGTGCCGGTGATGATCGTCGGTGAAACGGGAACCGGCAAAGAGCTGTTCGCCCGGCTTATCCATCATCACAGCCGTCGGGCAAAAAAACCGTTTATCGCCCTGAACTGCGGTGCGATCCCCGAAGCGCTGATTGAAAGCACCCTGTTTGGCACTGAGAAAGGCGCATTTACCGGCGCAGAGCATCGACCCGGATATCTGGAGCTGGCAGAGGGCGGAACGCTGTTTCTCGACGAGCTCAACGCCATGCCGTTGGGCATGCAGAGCAAGCTGCTGCGCTTTTGCCAGGATAAAACGTTCTGGAAAGTGGGTGGCTCCCGTCTGCAGGTATCCGACATTCGCATTCTCTCTGCGGTGAATGAGCCGCCGGCCGAACTGCTTAACGCGGGTCATCTGAGAGCGGATCTCTATTATCGCCTGTGCGTCGGGCAACTGCTGCTGCCCCCGCTCGGTGCGCGCCCGGCAGACATTGTGCTACTGGCAAACTATTTTATTGAAAAATATAACAGCACCCTCAGCTATCACATCACGCACCTCAGCGCGGAGGTGGCAGAAAAACTCATCCGCCTGCCCTGGCCCGGTAACGTCAGAATGCTGGAGAATGTGGTGGTGCGCAGCATGCTGCAGCAGGAGCACAGCGGCACACTGGACGAACTGGCCTATGATGATGAAGTCTCTTCGCCCGTCTCTTTCCGTAGGGTGCCGGTCCGAGAGGAAAAGAACGGCAGTCCGTGTATTCCTCATGAAGGGCTGGATGCCGCTATCGATCGGTTTGAACGCCAGCTGATTATCACCGCGCTTAACCGTACTCAGGGCAATATCGCCCGGGCCGCACAGGCGCTGCAGATAGCGCGGACCACGCTATACTACAAAGTGAAAAAACATCATCTTACGCTGTGCGTGGATGATGGCCGGCTGCCAGACGGGCCGCTGTAGATTTTTCTGATAAGTTGCACGCGGCGGTGCTTCAGTGTCAGAATAATATTTCACGATAAAAGAAGGTAGAAATCTGCTATGCAGCACATTGTTGAAGGTTTTCTGAATTTCCAGAAAGATGTTTTCCCTAATCAGAAAGAATTATTCCGCAGCCTTGCTTCCAGCCAGAATCCCAAAGCGTTGTTTATCTCCTGCTCCGACAGTCGTCTGGTGCCTGAACTGGTCACCCAGCAGGAACCCGGACAGCTCTTTGTCATTCGCAATGCCGGCAACATCGTGCCGTCGTTCGGTCCTGAACCGGGCGGTGTTTCTGCAACTATCGAATATGCGGTCGTTGCCCTGGGCGTGACCGATATCGTGATCTGTGGCCACTCCAACTGCGGTGCGATGAAAGCCATCGCCACCTGTCAGTGCCTGGACCCGATGCCTGCCGTTCAGCACTGGCTGCGTTACTCCGATGCGGCGAAAGCGGTGGTTGAGAAAAAAACCTACGCCACTGAAGAAGAGAAAGTGAATGCGATGGTGCAGGAAAACGTCATCGCCCAGCTGAACAACATCAAAACGCACCCGTCCGTGGCGGTTGGCCTGCGTGATAAGACAATACACCTGCACGGCTGGGTCTATGACATTGAAAGCGGCGCTATCCGCGCGCTGGATAAGAATACCCAGGACTTCGTACTGCTGTCCGACAATCCGGGCGTGTGCTACGAGTAAGCGCCACTGGGGCACGGATGCCCTGTTCTCCCCCCCCCTCTAACGGGAGAACGGCCGGGACAAATCCGCCCCGGCAGATTTAAAACTTAGTTCAACGCAATACGCGCCACGCTGTCCGGCCCTTTCGCCGTGTGCGATTTATCCAGCCCCTGCTTCACGCTGACATACAGCGTCTGGCCGTCCGGGGAAAGTTCCAGGCTGTTCGGATGGCTGTCAAACGACCAGCTGTTTTTCACCGCGTAACTGGTCGCATCCAGCTGCAGTACCTTCTTCGACTCGCGCTGGCTGATGTAAATCTCATTGCGTTTGGCGTTAAATTTCACCGCCAGCGCATCGCCCGGCAGGCGTTTGATCACCTTGCCGCTGCGCTCGTCAAACACCAGCGTTTCTTTCGCTTTCGAATTATCGGTGACGAACAGACGTCCGGTCGCCGGATCTTCCGCCAGGTTGAGGAACAGATACGTTTTGTCATCGCCTGCGGTCCAGCGCTGTTCGATTTTGTGACTGCGCGGGTTAATTACCAGGATTTCGCCACCGCCGTTGGCCGCATAGACTTTATTGGTCAGCGGCGACCAGATGATGCCGGTCACCCATTTACCGGCATTTTTGATGGTGGTTTTCAGTTTCAGCGTTTTCGCCTCCACCACCCAAATCACACCCGGATCGCCCACGCCGCCAACGTACAGCAGGCCATCGTGAGCCAGGATTTCGCGGCTGCCCAGTGCATCCCCTTTCTTGCTGCGATCCTTAAACATCAGGCGCTGTAATACTTTACCGCTGTGCGCATCAACCTTAGTGATGCCGCCATCCACCGTGTTGGTGAGGTAAATCGCGCTCCCGTCGGCATCCTGCGCCACGCCGAAGTTTTTCAGATCGGTATGCGTTTCGCTACGGGTTTCCAGCGTTTGCGGATCCAGACGGTAGAGAACCCCGCCGTTAGACGTTTTGAATCCCTGAGCGCTGGCAACGTACAGTCCGCCCGCCGCAGGCGAATAGGCCATCTCATACAGTCCGGCGGCGACTTCACGCTGGGTGAGGCGCGCATCTGCGGTTTGCGGGGCCGTTTCGGCGGCAGCAGGCTGCTGCGCGGTCTGCGCTTGTTTCTGCGGAGCCTGACAGGCCGTCAGGCTGAAAGAGGCAATAATCGCCGCAGCGACAAGGGCTTTACGTGGGGTAAACAACGATCTCATTTCTGGCTCCATCAATGGACAGGCATCCCGCCCGGATGATCCGGCGCGGGTGCACATAAGAGAATGAGAATCATAAGCATTTACAAATCTTATGTAAATGCGTTGTTTACAGGAGGGGGAGCAGAATGAACCATTCAGAACATCGTGCTGTGCAACACCGTTCGCAGCAGGATACCCACCAGCGCCCCCGGCAAAGCAAAGCGGAACAGCCTGACAAAACGGCTGGCAATGCCCAGGTAGATGCCAATGCCGGGCAGATCCAGCGTCTGCACCATAAAGCCGGCGGAGGCATTCACCTGCTGGGCGGTCATCAGCCCGCGATGCAGCAAATCGGACACCACGCCAAAATACGCCGTCCCGCCCGCCAGGCATTTGGTTAACGCCGGCAGAATATACACCTCTGAAACGTGGAAGAAATCCAGCACGGGCGCAATCAGTCGGGTTAACAGCTCAATCGCCCCCGCCTCTTTCAGAATACCCACCACGGTCAGCGAGAGGATCAGCATCGGGACCGACCCCAGCGACAGGCGGATGGCGTCCGACCCGGCACCGTTGATAATGGCGATTAGGCCGGTGGCGGATTTATCTTCCGGCGGCGTGTCATCGCGCTGCAGCGAGGCGACGGAAAGCCGGCGGCCGAAAAAGTACCAGGTGATCGCCGCAGCCCCCAGCCCTCCCGCCACCGAAATCCCCAGCGCGGCCCCCCAGTGCAGGCCAAAGGGGATCAGCGGGTAGAAGACGTTTCCCTGCCCCATCGCGAACAGCATTGCCAGCGTTGCCGCCAGATGGCGGTCCGATGCGCCTCGCTTTTCCATAATCGCCAGCGCCGCCAGCGGTGCGGCAAAGCTGACAAAGTTAAGCTGGATCAGGGCAAAGATGCCCATGCCGGTGATCCCGAACGGCTTCAGCAGCGGGGTCATCACCTGCACGATACGGTCCAGAATCCCTCTCACTTCCAGGTACTTCATAATAATCAGCATCACAACCATAATGGGGATCAGCGTGTAAAGCGCCACATTCACCGAGGCTTTGCCTGCCGACATAATGATCCCGATAATATCCATCAACGACTCCGAAAGGGAAATTTTGCCAGTACGGTAACCCAGCCCATGATGGTCCGCTACGGGCATAAGAATTCTTTTTTAAAAAAGCTGAGTTTTGGCTGAATTTAACAACGCCGCTAAAATATAACTTCAGGGAATCATCTTACCCTGAGCGCTGCCTTTTTCGGTGTATAACCTGACGGGACATGATAGTCTCAGGCTGAAAAAAATATCGTATAAATAAAGGGAACACGGTGACAACCTATATCTTTGACCTGGATGGTACCATTATTACGAACGGCAAACCGCTGTGTCGCAGCCTGGCGGAAACTATTATTCCCCTTACCGACACCGCCCGCGTTATCTTTGCCTCCGCCCGCCCGGTGCGCGACATGCTTCCCCTGCTGCCGACCGAACTGCACGGCTGCCTGATGATTGGCTGTAACGGTGCGATGGCCTGGCAACAGGGCGAATGCCTGTTCAGCAACCGTTTTGACGATCGGGCCGCAGAAAAGATCCTTGCCCTGCTCCAGCAGCATGCGGTGCCTTATGTGCTTGACGGGCACTGGAGTTTTGCCACCTCAGGGGTGGCGCATCCCTTCCACAACTATATGCGCAGCCTGAGCGACTGCGAAATAGCTGAAAGCCAGCTGGTTGCTGAGGGCGTCAGTAAAGTTCTTATTCTTGACGGCGAGTTTCGCTCGCAGGTCGATCGTTTCCTGCTGGAAAATCGTTTCGAATTTTCTCTGCATCACCACCGGCACGATAATATATTCGACCTGACGCCTCGCCGGGAGAATAAATATCTGGCGCTGAAGATGCTGGGCGTGGATTTCAACCGCAGTATTGCCTTTGGCAATGACAGCAATGATTTTGAAATGCTGAATAATGCCGGGATTTCCATCTTTACCGGCGAGCCGCATTATTACGTTGGGGCCAGTCACTATTGCAAAACCGACCAGCTTCCGGCGCTGCTGCGCGAGTTTTCCACCGCGCAGGTGTGACCCCCTGCCCGGAGCCGCAGACGGCCGGCTCCGGGTTGATCAACTGTGCCGTTCGCTGACCGACATGGTAAAATCCAGACGACAATCGCCGTGATTAGCATAACCGTGGGGGAATATGGAATGTTTACCGTTTTACCGTCAGTCAGCAATCAAATCAGTGAAATCGCGCCGGGTTTCAGAGCGTTAAGCATCAGCGTGGAGGCCGCGCCGCTTACCCGGCCTGACGTTGCCGCAGAGGCGCTGGAAGAGGCCTGCCGGTTTGTCAGCGCACAGCAACCCGAGTGGGCTGCGGCGCACCTTAGCGCCTGGGCGGACGTTTTCCAGAAGTTTGGCGCAAAACCCAAACGCACACCCTGCTCTGCTGAAGCGCTGCGCAAGCGCGTATTGCGTGACGGCTCCCTCCCCGCTATCGATCCGGTAGTCGATCTGTATAACGCGATCAGTCTTCGCTATGCCATTCCGGTCGGCGGTGAAAACATTGCCGCCTATACTGGCCAGCCGCGTATTTGCGTGGCGGAGGGCAATGAACCGTTTGATACGGTGAAGGATGGCGTAACGGTGATGGAAACGGTGGACGCAGGAGAAGTCATCTGGCGCGATGACCAGGGCGTGACCTGCCGCCGCTGGAACTGGCGTCAGGGTATCCGAACCCGGCTGGATGCCCGCGCCAGCCGCATGTGGTTTATTCTCGAAAGTCTGCCCGCCATGCCGGTTTCCGCAGTTGAGGAAGCCGGAGATGCGCTGATTGCCGGGCTGGAAGCGATGATGCCGGGAGCCGTCTGCCACTCACAGTGGCTGGGCAACACGCAGAACTGATTCACTGGCGTAAAACGGGCGCAGCAAACAGCACTGCGCCCGTGGCGTCGGCTTACTACACTCAGGAATTACAGCGCCAGGTCGACGACGATTCGTCCTTCAATCTTACCGGCGTGCATACGGGCGAAGATATCGTTGATGTTGCTCAATGGCTCAACGGCAATGTTCGCGGCCACTTTATGGCGTCCGGCAAAGTCCAGCGCTTCCTGCAGGTCCTTACGGGTACCCACGATGGAGCCGCGAACGGTAATCCCGTCCAGCACCATATTAAAGATCGACAGGTCGAAGGTGCCCGGCGGCAGCCCGTTCAGGACCATAGTCCCGCCGCGGCGCATGGTGCCGATAGCCTGTTCAAACGCTTTAGGTGATACCGCCGTCACCAGCACGCCGTGCGCGCCGCCAAACTCCTCGTGGAAGACTTTCGCCGGGTCAACGTTGCGGGCGTTAGCCGTTACGGTTGCACCCAGACGTTTGGCGAAGGCCAGCTTGTCGTCATCGATGTCCACCGCCGCAACGTTCAGGCCCATCGCCACCGCATACTGCACCGCCATATGTCCCAGACCGCCGATACCGGACACCACCACCCAGTCGCCCGGCTTGGTGTCGGTCATTTTCAGGCCTTTATACACGGTCACACCGGCACAGAGGATTGGCGCAATTTCATTGTATTCGACGTTATCCGGCAGGATACCGACATAGTTAGCGTCGGCCAGACAGTATTCTGCAAAGCTGCCGTTAACGGAATAGCCGGCGTTTTGCTGCGAATGGCACAGGGTTTCCCAGCTGTCCAGACAGTGTTCGCAGTGGCCACAGGCGGAATACAGCCAGGGCACGCCCACGCGATCGCCTTCCTTGATGTGCTTTACGCCTTCACCTACCGCAACCACGTAGCCCACACCTTCATGACCAGGAATGAACGGCGGCTGCGGTTTCACCGGCCAGTCACCTTCGGCAGCGTGCAGGTCGGTATGGCACACGCCGGTCGCCACCACTTTCACCAGCAGCTGGCCGGGGCCAACTTCCGGGATCGGCACCTGCTCAATAACCAGCGGCTCACCAAATGCCTTCACTACTGCGGCTTTCATCGTTTTCATCTTGTCACTCCGTAAAAGATAACAGGCTCAGAACAGCCCTAAAGGTGCCGTGTCGTAGCTGACCAGCAGATTTTTGGTTTGTTGATAGGCAGACAGCGCCATCTTGTGCGTTTCGCGCCCGACGCCGGACTGCTTGTAGCCGCCGAATGCCGCGTGTGCCGGGTAGATGTGGTAGCAGTTGGTCCAGACGCGCCCGGCCTTGATGCTGCGCCCCATGCGGTACGCCAGATTGGTGTCGCGGGTCCAGATCCCCGCTCCCAGACCAAACTGGGTCTCGTTGGCAATCGCCAGCGCTTCGGCTTCATCCTTAAAGGTGGTGACGCCGATGACCGGCCCGAAGATCTCCTCCTGGAAGCAGCGCATCTGGTTATTGCCTTTAATCAGCGTCGGCTGAATGTAATAACCGCTATCCAGCGCCGGGGTAATCGACGCGCGATCGCCGCCGGTGAGGATCTGGCCGCCTTCCTGGCGGGCGATATCGATATAGGAGAGAATTTTGTCGAACTGCTGGCGGGAAGCCTGTGCGCCGATCATCGTATCGGTATCCAGCGGGTCGCCACGGCGAATAGTGGCGACTTTTGCCATCACGCGTTCCATAAACGGCGCGTAGATCGATTCATGGATCAGCGCGCGTGACGGACAGGTACAGACTTCGCCCTGATTAAAGAAGCCCAGCACCAGCCCTTCCACCGCTTTGTCGATAAACTCCGGCTCGGCATTCATGATGTCGGCGAAGTAGATGTTCGGCGACTTACCGCCCAGCTCAACGGTGCAGGGAATAATATTCTCCGCCGCACAGGCCATAATATGGCGGCCAACCGGCGTGGAGCCGGTAAAGGCGATTTTCGCGATGCGCTTGCTGGTGGCCAGCGCTTCTCCGGCCTCGCGGCCAAAGCCCTGCACCACGTTCAGTACGCCAGCCGGGAAGATGTCGCCGATCAGCTCCAGCAGCAGCGTGATGCCCAGCGGGGTCTGCTCTGCCGGCTTCAGCACCACGCAGTTGCCCGCCGCCAGCGCCGGGGCCAGCTTCCACGCGGCCATCAGCAGCGGGAAGTTCCACGGGATAATCTGCCCGACCACGCCCAGCGGCTCGTGGAAGTGATAGGCCGCGGTGTGCTGATCAATCTCTGCCGCGCTGCCTTCCTGGGCGCGCAGGCAGCCAGCGAAGTAGCGGAAGTGATCCACCGCCAGCGGCAGATCCGCGTTCAGCGTCTCGCGCACCGCCTTACCGTTGTCCCAGCTCTCGGCAACCGCCAGGTATTCCAGATTCGCTTCCATCCGGTCCGCCACCTGCAGCAGCAGGTTAGCGCGATGCTGTACGCTGGTTTTTCCCCAGGCGTCGGCCGCACGGTGCGCGGCGTCCAGCGCAAAATCAATATCGCGGGCATCGGAACGTGGGAACTGGGCGATGTCGCTGCCGTTCACCGGCGAGGTGTTCATAAAATACTGACCGCTGAGCGGTTCGACGAATTTGCCATCAATAAAGTTACCGTAGGCCGCCTTGAAAGAGACTAAAGCGCCGGGTGTTCCGGGATGTGCATAACGCATCGCAAACTCCTTAATGTAGGGTAAACAGGCAGCCGTGAATGAATCCTCGTAGCGGGTGTTTTTTTGGCTGCATTCAGATATTGCAGTTAGCGTGCCAGTTTTTTTAGCTTGCGATAATTCCAGAAATGATGATACTTATCATTATGTTACAACGTTAATAACCTTTTATTCGGCATGGACTATCGGATAATTTCTCTATCTGTGTCGCAAATCGCAACACTAAAAAAACCAGATAGCTACAATGCCGCAACACATTCGCTACAGGCATGGGGTTACCAATGCAGGGAAACACGTCAGCTGCCAGCTCATCGAACGTCGCCACTACGCCGCTACTGAACGACTCCTGGTTTCGCAGCCAGCTCTACGGCCTGGACCGTACCGCTGATGACTTTCCCCGTATCCGCCCCGGTGAACTGGCCGATGTGCTGGCCAGCAATGCCGGTCTGCAAAATTTTGCCCAGCACGCGGTGAAGCGGCTGGCCGAAAAAGTCTCCGGCAAACAGTCGGTGGTGATCCTCTCCGATGCCAGCGGGCTGGTGCTGAATACCTTTGGCGATATGCACGCCCTGCAGAAGGCCCAGCGTTTTGCCCTTGCCCCCGGCAACTTATGGAGCGAGTGCGGCCGCGGTACCAACGCGATCGGCACCGCCCTGGCGATTGATGACGGCTGTGAAATTTTTGGCGACCAGCACTACCTCACCAGCAATCAGGGTCTGTACTGCGCGGCGATGCCGCTACAGGCACCGAACGGCCAGATCGCCGGCGTGTTGGATATCTCCGGCCCGGCGCAGTACCCCCATCCCACCACGCTGGCCTGGGTGAAGGAAGCGGCGAAGCAGATTGAATATCTGTGGGTGAAGCAGAGCCTGCATCCCGACCAGTGGCTGATGAGCCTGCATCCGCAGGTGCAGGGCATCGATCACGTTGAAGAGCTGCTGCTGGTGTTTTCCGACAACGTGCTGATGGCGGCAAACCGGCTGGCGATGCGCGAGCTGGAACTGAGCGCCGATCTGTTTGGCATCCTCACCTTCGCCGACCTGTTCCCGCAGGGCGAACAGGCCGCAAACTGCGTGCCGCAGCCGGTGCAGACCCGCAGCCAGCAGCGCTACTTCTATCGCCTGCGCGCTCCGGCGCGGGTCAACTTCCCGGTTGCTCCTGCCGCCGCGCCGGTGCTGCCGTTCTCGCTGGGCGCTGCCGGGGATAAGATGGTGCGCCTGCTCAATGCCGGTGTATCGCTGTGCATCCACGGGGAAACCGGCAGCGGCAAAGAGTACGTCAGCCGCGCGCTGCACCAGCAGAGCCGCTGGCGCGAAGGGAAGTTTGTTGCCATTAACTGCGCCGCCATCCCTGAGTCGCTGATTGAGTCCGAGCTGTTCGGCTATCAGCCCGGTGCGTTTACCGGTGCCAGCAAAAATGGCTATATCGGTAAAATCCGCGAAGCCGACGGCGGCGTGCTGTTCCTCGATGAGATTGGCGATATGCCGCTGGCCATGCAGACGCGGCTGCTGCGCGTGCTGCAGGAGAAAGAGGTGGCGCCGCTGGGATCGAGCCGCAGCTGGCCGGTGAACTTCGCAGTGATCTGCGCCACGCACCGCAATCTGCCGCAGCGGGTGGCGGACGGTGAATTCCGCGAGGATCTGCTCTACCGCCTGCAGGAGTTCTCCCATACCATTCCCCCTTTGCGCGAATGGCCCGCGCTGCCGGAGTTTATCTCG
Source organism: Erwinia sp. SLM-02 (assembly GCF_037450285.1). Taxonomy (NCBI): domain Bacteria; kingdom Pseudomonadati; phylum Pseudomonadota; class Gammaproteobacteria; order Enterobacterales; family Erwiniaceae; genus Erwinia; species Erwinia sp. SLM-02. Next base: position 1,649,221 of record NZ_JAQISN010000001.1, read on the forward strand.
CAGCTCTGGCAGGAGCTGGGCGGCGGCGAACGCGGTATTGTCATGACGGAGGAACTGCTGGATACCCTGGCCCAGCACCCGTGGCCGGGCAACGTGCGGCAGCTGCGCAGCCTGATGAAGGTGCTGCTGGCGCTGGCGGATGATAACGAAGTGCTGGACGGCGACAGCCTGCCGGACGAGTACCGACTGGCGCGCAGCGAGCCGCTGCCGGCGCTGCAGGAACATGACGAAAGATTAATTGCGGCGACCCTGGAACGCTTCAGCGGCAATATCAGCAAAGCCGCCCAGGCGCTTGGCGTGGCGCGCAGTACCCTCTATCGCCGTGCGGCAAGGCGTGAGACAGGCGAGAACAGTTAATCCCTTTAGCTGAATGGCCCGCTCTCTGAACCGTTGAACCAGCAAGTAGCCGAGCAGCCGAGCAGCCGAGCAGCCGAGCAGCCGAGCAGCCGAGCAGCCGAGCAGCGATTATTTCAGCCGGCTGTCGAACTGGAAGTCAATTTTCACCGCCCTGCTGACGACGGATAAAAACTGCGGGTGCCGCGGATTGAGCAGAAAGTTAAATTCCACCGGCGACAGCGCGCTCGGCACCCTGAGCGCCACCGCATCGCCGCTCTCCACCCAGCGGTCGCCAATCTCCGCCAGTTCCAGCGGGGCTTCCGCCGCCGCCCAGTTGGCCGGGAGGATCTGGTTATCGATCATCTGAATTAACTCATCGTCGACGTCAATCGACAGCAGGGTAAAGCTGTCCAGCAGATTCGCCGCGTGCAGGTGCACCAGCGTTTCCAGCATGGTCAGCGAGGCGGCTTCGGCAGCGTAAACCATCGCCGTGCCCACGCTGTTCCAGCGGCCGCCCGCTTCCTTGGCTCCCTGCCCGCTCCAGGCTCCGGCCGCGAAGCGGGTTTTCGTCAGGCGATAGAGGATCAAGACCAGACCCCGTGCTCCAGGCGGGTGATCAGCTGCATCACTTCCCAGGCACCGGACTCAGAGGCCAGCAGGTCGGCCGGCGCTTTCCATCCCAGCGCGCGGCTTGGCTCATTCAGCCACTTCTGCGCGGCAAGCTTATCGCCTTCAAACAGATCGACGGCGCGATCCAGCACGCGAATAAACCGCACCAGACGTTCGCTCTGATCCGGGCTGAAGCGTTTTTTGATGTTACGGCTGAAGGTGGTGCTGGGGATACCGGTGATCCGCCGCAGTTCGGCCTGGGTGATGTGCGCCCAGCTGGCAATGCGGTTGGCGACCTCACCCTCCAGCCCTTTATCGATTTCGTCCACCAGCAAAACACCATCGGCAAGATTCAGGCCGACATGCTGCCACAGCGTTTCAACACGCGTTGCGGATGCCGCAGGGGTAAACATTCTCATCGCATATCCTCCATATGGTCATTTCAGTATAACCAAATGGGCACAACAGGTGCAAATTTAAGCTGATGAAGGGAGCATCGGACGGTAGACGTCGATAATTTGTACACTTGCCGATAAAAATCACGCTATATCAACAAAATATGACCATATGTGAAAAAAAGTGAATAAAATTTTTATCTGGATCACAAATTACGTTAAAATATTCATCCAGTTTTTAAACTTTTATTGATGTGTGTTAAAGAAATGTCTAATTCCAGAAGATTTATTCCCGTTCTTTCCCTGTCAGCGCTGCTTGTCTGTTCTGCCAGTTATGCTGAAACGCCGGTCAATCAGAAAACCGACGTGCTGCTGATCGGCGGCGGCATCATGAGTGCTTCACTCGGCACCTGGTTACAGGAACTGCAGCCAGACTGGAAACAGCTGATGGTTGAGAAGCTGGACGGTGTCGCCCTCGAATCTTCCAACGGATGGAACAACGCCGGTACCGGCCACTCGGCCAATATGGAGCTGAACTACACGCCGGAGCGCGCGGATGGTTCCATTGACGTCAGCAAGGCGCTGGATATCAACGAACAGTTTATGATCTCCCGTCAGTTCTGGACGGCGCAGGTTAAGCGCGGCATCCTCAACGATCCGCACTCCTTTATTAACTCCACGCCGCATATGAGCTTTGTCTGGGGTGACGCCAACGTTAACTACCTGACCAAACGCTACCAGGCGCTGCAGCAGACCACCCTGTTCCAGGGCATGAAGTTCTCCACCGATCAGAACCAGATCAAGCAGTGGGCACCGCTGGTGATTGAAGGCCGCGATCCGCAGCAGAAAGTCGCCGCAACCTGGACCCCGGTCGGCACCGACGTTAACTACGGCGAGATCACCCGCCAGCTGATCGGCAGCCTGAAGAAAGATAAAAACTTCACGCTGGAAACCTCTGCGGAAGCCACCGAGTTCGCACGCAATGCCGACAACAGCTGGCATGTGACCATCACCGACGTGAAAAGCGGTGAGAAGCACAGCGTTGATGCGAAATACGTGTTTATCGGTGCCGGCGGCGGCGCGCTGAAGCTGCTGCAGAAAACCGGCATTCCGGAAGCGGACAACTATGCCGGCTTCCCGGTGGGCGGTTCCTTCCTGGTGTCTGAAAACCCGGAAATTACCAAACAGCATCAGGAAAAAGTTTACGGCCAGGCTTCCGTGGGTGCGCCACCGATGTCCGTTCCTCACCTGGACGCCCGCTTCCTTGACGGCAAGCGCGTGGTGCTGTTCGGACCGTTCGCGACCTTCTCTACCAAGTTCCTGAAAAACGGCTCGCTGTTCGATCTGCTGAGCACCACCACCACCAGCAACTTTATGCCAATGACCCACGTGGGCATGGACAACTTTGACCTGGTGAAATACCTGGTCGGCCAGGTGATGCTGAACGACGATGACCGCTTTGCCGCGCTGAAAGAGTACTATCCGAACGCGCGTAAAGAAGACTGGAAGCTGATTCAGGCCGGTCAGCGCGTGCAGATCATCAAGAAGGATGCGGATAAAGGCGGCGTGCTGAAACTGGGTACGGAAATCGTAACCGATCAGCAGAAAACCGTGGCGGCCCTGCTGGGTGCATCCCCGGGTGCCTCTACCGCTGCGCCAATCGCCCTGAACGTGGTGAAAAAGCTGTTCCCTGAGCAGTTCAACAGCCCGGAATGGCAGAGCAAAATCCGCGCAATCGTGCCGAGCTACGGCCAGCAGCTGAACGGTAACGTTGCGCTGACTCAGCAGGTGTGGGATGACACCGCAGCAACCCTGCAGCTGACCACGCCGCCGGTGATTCAGATGGATCACTCAACCGACGCGGCCCCACAGGCTCAGCCGGAAAAACGCGCGGAAAGCGCAAAACAGGATATGGCGCTGTAAGTTAACGCCCCTGCAGCCCCGGCATTCGCCGGGGCTTTTTTTTATCCCGCTGCCAACATCCGTGTTTCTGCATTCAGCTTTGGGCTTCCTGCTTTCAGCTATTCCCTTTCTTTGTCAGCGTAAAGCCCGGTTTATCTTTGGTGACCGCATAGGAAATTTTGGTTTCGGCCCAGGATGATGTGGTGATATCCAGCGCCGGGATCGTCACGCGGCCCATACCAAAAAGCGTGCGAACGTAGCCGCCCAGCTTATGCTTGCCCGGCGCCACGCTCAGTGACGTTACTTCACCGCGCTTAAGCACGCCCGCTTCCTTGCCGTCCACCGTCACAATAATTGCCGAACCATCATCGGTTTTGGTTAACGCGTGATAGACGTGAATGACCGACTGCGCGGGGGGTTTATTCACCGGATCGGTTTGCATTTGAGATGCAGTAGTGACCGCCGGAATAACCGGGGTTTTGATGCTGGGGGTTTCTGCCGGGGCGGCATCCGCTGTCGCAGCGGGAGCAGTCGCTGCCGCAGTGGTCTGAGCCTGCGCGTTGGCGGTGTTCGCCGATGCAGCCTGAGCCTGAGCCGTTGAGTTATCAGCCGAGGCAGCCGCAGCAGTCGTTGCCGCTGCCGCAGTGGTCTGAGTCTGCGCGTTGGCGGCGTCCGCCGACGCAGCCGGAGCCTGTGCCGTTGAGCTATCGGTCGAGGCCGCAGCAGCCGGATCTTTCGAGGCTGCAACCGTAGTGGTCTGAGTCTGTGCGTTGGCCGCGTCCGCCGACGCAGCCGAAGCCTGAGCCGTTGAGCTATCGGTCGAGGCCGACGCAGCCGGGGCTGTCGATGCTGCAGCCACAGTGGTCTGAGCCTGCGCGCCAGATGCTTCTGTCTGACCCGAAGCTTTCACCGCCTCAGCGGAGGCGCTCTGAGCCGGAGCCGCTGCGGTATCGGTTTGCGTCGCCGAAGCCGGGGCAGCAGGTGCAGTAGTTTGCTCCTGAATATGCGTGGTGTTGACATAAACACTCGAAGTCTGAGCGCGGGCGGGCGCCCCCTCGTCAACGGAGCTGACCGAGGCGGTGCCGGAGGATGGGGTCGCGCAGCCAGTCAGAATTCCTGCGGCGACAATAACGGTCAGGGTAGAACGGGTAAACATCCGGCAATTTCTCCAGCCAATAATGAACGGTCAATTATAGCGTCCCTCACTGGCCGGGGTAAGCGGAACCGGGTTAAGTCTGTTCCGAAACTGCATCGTTCGGGCAAAAAAAAGCCGCTATCCGTGCAGGATACCGGCTTTTACCCTGAGGCGTTCAGGGTCACAGGGAATTAGTCGTCACGCCGGCGATGATTTGCCCACGGGTTATCGGCCGGGGCCGCCTGCGGTTCGTCAAGTGAGGCAATATAGAGCGCCTCAACCTCGGATCGCGCCCAGGGGGTACGGCGAAGAAACTTAAGGCTGGACTTGATACTGGGATCGCTTTTAAAGCAGTTGATGTTGATGCGCTCAGCGAGACCGCTCCAGCTGTAGCGTTCCACCAGCCGGGTGAGCAGCGCTTCCAGGGTCACGCCGTGTAGCGGGTCTTTTGATTGATTCACAGTCATTTTCTGTCCGGGTCGGTAACGATGCGCACACCATACTGGCGGCACACCGGTTATGCAAGGCGCAGGCGTTAACAGACTCTGACACTGAACGCCCCTGCCGTTTCGGTTTCCGCCTCCTGCATCACCGCCAGAATACGCTGCAGCGCCACCCCGGCAGAATGCCGGGTAAGATGCCGCAGCACAATGCGCAGCGGCAGCGGCACGCCGCCGGTCAGCACATCCCACAGCGCATCCAGGTTGTCGCCAAAGTCATCCAGCCCGAATTTCTCGGCAAACAGCCGGTAGAAATCCTGCTCATCGTTCACGTCCTGCAAATCGAAGCTGACCAGCTGCATTTCAGTTCACCTGCTCAAAGTGGCGATAGTGATCGCGGGTGACGTAAATCAGGCCGTCGCTCGACCAGAGCATCCGGTCGCTGCCGCGTCGCCCGCACTGATAGTTCACATCCGCCTCAAACCATTTGCGCCCCGCTTTTTCCGGCAGACCGCCCTCGCGGTTGCTGAAGCGATCGCCACCGATGGCCCTGCCCGGCAGAACCTGGCAAAGATTCCCGCGCGCGGGATCCCAGCCCTGGCGGCGCGCTTCATTTTTACGGATATAGTAGTCCGGCAGGCGCTGATGCTGCTGCAGATAGCCCGCCACGCGGCGCTGCTGCGTCAGAGCGCTGATATCCTCGTTTTGCACTGCGTCTGCAGAATGAGCGGTCTGGCCGGGCTGCCCGCTCTGATGCTGCTTCGGCTGTTGCTGTTGCTGCGACTGTGGACTGTGCTCGGCCGATGGCCTCAGCCCGGCATAGCTGGCGATCAGGGCAAGGACCCCGGCGATAATCAGTTTTTTATTCATCGTCCATTCAATAGCTGGCGTTCTCAGGCAGAGAATCAGGTGGCTCATTACCGAATTATAAGTAAAAAAAGGGACCGCCTGGGTCCCTTTTCTGCCGAAAACTGCCGGAAAGTTACTTATTCTCGTACTGTTTCATATTGGCCTGGGTCACCAGCTCAAACGGGATCCAGTGGTAGGAATCCAGTTTTTCGCCTTTGACCATCCGCAGCGCCACGTCAACCGAGGCTTTGCCCTGGCCGACGGCGTCCTGGAATACGGTGACCTGCATTTTACCGCTGGCCAGCGCTTTCAGGCCGTCCGGCGTGGCATCAATCCCGCCCACCAGCACCTTATTGTCTTTTTTACCGGCCTGCTGCAGCGCCATAATCGCGCCAATCGCCATCTCGTCATTATTCGCCGCAACGATATCAATCTCTTCGCCGTTGGTCAGCCAGTTCAGCATCAGATCCATCCCCTCATTGCGGGAGTAGTTGGCGGTTTGTTTCTGCACCACCTTCATCTTCGGATACTTAGCCACAACCTGCTCCACGTCTTTGGTGCGCTGCAGCGCCCCGGCGTCGGTCAGGTTGCCGATCATCACGGCAACTTTACCTTCGTAGTTTGCCTGGCGCGCCAGCTCTTCCATTTGCAGCGTGCCCGACTGCTTCTCATCGGAGCCGACAAACACCACACCCGGCGGCAGTTTAGGATCGCCCGGCGTGCGGTTAACGTATACCAGCGGGATTTTCGCCGCGGTCACCAGTTTGGTCATCGCAGGCGTTCCGGCGGAGTTCACCGGGTCGACAATAATGGCATCCACCCCGGCGCTGATAAAGCTCTGGACCTGGTCCGTCTGCCGGCCCACGTCGCCGCGTGCGTCTTCAAACTGAACCTTAACACCGCGTTCTTTGGCTTCTTTATCAATCGCATGGCGGATGATGGTCAGAAAGTTCTGGTCAAAATAGGCCATCGACACGCCGATGGTTTCTGCCAGCGCAGAGGTGGAACAGCTCAGGGCGGCGACCAGCAAAATCTTCTTCAGATGTTTCATTATTCTTCTCCAGAGGCACAGCGGGATGATGTCTGTGGTGTAAAAATGAAATACACAAACCGTAATCAGAGAATAATGAAATAAATGATTTTCCCGCAATCGATATCTAACAAAATCTTAACATCCGTCACGCTTTGCGTTGGGCGGAGACGATCAGCAGCATCGGCCGCTCCGCTTCTTCCGCAAGATCGGGCTGTTCGGCAATCTGCTGCGCGGTCGGCCCCCACTCCCTGACTTCTCTGAGCGTAAAACCGGCGGCCATCAGGAGGTTGAGCAGCGTTCCAAGCGTTCGGTGATATTTAATCACCCCCTCAGCAAGCCAGTTGCTGCTGCGCTGGCCTTCATTTTGGTAATTATTGACCGCCCATGAACGCTGCCCGCGATCGTCCACCACCCAGCCCTGCTGCTCAGGACAGGTAAAAATCGGATGCTCGGTACTGAAAACCAGCCATCCACCGGGTTTTAACGCCGCCCGGACGGTGGCGAACAGCGGTTGCAGATCGGGTAGGTAGTGCAGCGCGAGTGAGCTGTAGGCCAGATCGTAGCGGTCATTTTCCAGCGTCAAGTGCGCAAGATCGGCGCGCTGCCAGGCGATCCCCGGATCCCGGGTCAGCTGCCGCGCGCGCGCCAGCATTTTTTCGGACAGGTCGATTCCGGTCACCGCTGAGGCCCCGGCCTCCCGCGCGCTGCGGCAAAACCAGCCATATCCGCAGCCGAGGTCAATGACGTTCCTGCCCGCCAGGTCCGGCAACATTTCCTGTATTGCACTCCATTCGGGGGCGCCCTCCAGCCCGAACCTGGAACGCGGAAGCTGGGCGTAACCGTCAAAAAATGCCTGATTGTCGTAGATATTTTGCGTCATCAATAACGTCCTTTCGGCCTGAGAAGAGGAAACCGATGATATACAGGTGGGAGGGTTATCAGGAAAAAATCGCCTTAAACAATGACCCTTCGTGGCAAAAGGGTCATTTATACTTCGCTACTTCGCCGATGCGGCACGGATACGAGGGTTATTTATCCAGCGGATCCCGCTCGTCGTCATCGCTGTTGTCCGGGGTGCGGGGTATTTCCCCATGTTCGCGCGGGTCGTCTTTCGCCGGATGGTCTTGCTCTTTTTTGCGTTTCTGCTCTGGATCACGGTTCGACATAGCTCGCTCCTTATGTTTTGAACGTTAAGTCTAGTCGATGATATCGCCTGACTCTGAAATCCCGTCTCCGTAACATCCATATTTCGCTGACTGCCGAAGCATGAATTTCTGCCGCCGTTAAAGTGACATCTGAACTCCATCACCACAGGGCTGAAAAATGATTGCCGTACTTTTTGAAGCAGATGTGCACCCTTCCCTGCAACCCCGTTACCTGCAGCTGGCCGCAGAACTCAAACCGCTGCTGGGGGATATCGACGGGTTTATTTCCATTGAACGTTTTCAGAGCCTGGCCACACCCGGCAAAATCCTCTCGCTGTCCTGGTGGCGGGATGAGGACGCGGTGCGGCAGTGGAAAAGCAACGTGCTGCACAGGACGGCGCAGGAAGAAGGCAGAACGTCGATATTTGCCTTCTATCGCATCAGGATTGTTCAGCTGACGCGGGAATACTCATCGGAAAACAGGGAGCAGGCCAGTGCATGATATCCATATTCTTTTGAACGATGCGCCCGGAGAGCTGGCTGCCATGGGCAGGCTGCTGGGGAAAAACGGCGTCGGGCTGGAGGGCGGCGGCGTATTTACCGCCGGGGCGCAGGGGCACGCCCACTTTCTGGTCGAGGACGGGGAGCGCGCCAGAGCCGTGCTGGAAAAGGCGGGATTTCGGGTGGCTGCCGTGCGCACGCCGCTGATCCGCAAACTTAAACAGGAGCGGCCCGGCGAACTGGGTGAGATCGCCGCGGTGCTGGCCGGTAACGGCATCAGTATTCTGGTGCAGTACAGCGATCATGCAAACCAACTGATCCTGCTGACCGATAATGATAAAGTTGCCGCTGAGATAACCGGAAAATGGGCGGTCAGCCCGGATTAATATGCTAAAACCCGTCGAGGCAGTGGATAACAGTCATGCAGTTGAATATGCCATAGCGGCCGTTGCGGCGGCGATGGCCGATCCCTCGCGGGTGAAGATCCTCTGCGCACTGATGGATGGTCGGGCATGGACGGCAACCGAACTGAGCGTTGTTGCCGACGTGGCCTCTTCCACCACCAGCGCCCATCTGTCTCGCCTGGTGAGCGCTAAGCTCATCACCTGCCTCTCGCAGGGTCGGCACCGCTATTATCGTCTTGCCGGCCAGGAGATTGCCGCATTGCTGGAGAACATGATGGGCATCTCCTGGCGCCCGGCCTCGTCCGCCAGAGTCACCACTCCGCCTTCACTGCGCCTTGCGCGCACCTGCTATGACCACCTTGCCGGTGAAGTGGCCGTTGAAATCTTCGACGCGATGGTCAACGAGGGATGGCTGCCCCGCGACGGCGCAATGCTGACGGAGAAAGGCCATCAGCAGTTCACCAGGCTGGGGATAGCGTTAAACCCAAAAACCCGGCGGAAACTCTGCTGCGGCTGCCTGGACTGGAGCGAGCGGCGATTCCATCTCGGCGGAGAAGCCGGTGCGGCATTTTTCCTGCACTGTGAACATCAGGGCTGGCTGAACCGCGTGCCGGGATTTCGCGAAGTGATCCTCACGACGTCCGGCAGGCAGAATTTTAAAAAATGGTTTAACGTCGGGTAACCCCGGATCGCATTGCTCAGGGTAAACAGCGTCATTATTTATCTGAAAACGCTACCGGATAACGAAGCGTATTGGAAAAATCTGAGCGGTGGAATTCGGATGTCAGAACAGGCGCCGGGTTCGACTTCGTCCCCCTGGTGCGGGTGGATGGCCCGCGCGTTTTGCGGGATATTCGCCCCAACATTGACGCAGCCCCTCGCTGTATCTGTCAGCATATTATGCTGGTCAGAAAACTACAGCCCCGGGGGAATACGGAGACACCCTGAACTGAAAACAGCGCAACCGTGCTACCGGCAGCGTATTTCTCAGCCAACCGACAGACGATCGTACTGTTGCGTATCGCCCGCCATCGGCCGGCCTGCAGAGGGAACGGCCTGAACCTGCATTGCAAGAATTATCTTATGTTTAGCCAGCACTTTAAAGCATAAACTGCTCCCCTTGTATTTCATACTAACGCAAGAGGTATTAGATGAAAGACTGGCTGCTTCTTCTTTTCGCGATTATTTTACTGGTCATTACAGTCTACAGCTTTGTCTCTTATTACCGTCAAAGACGAGCTATTAAACTCCAGTTTAAGCGTAAGTAATTTTTCAGGTTTAATTCCACCAGGCGTTAAAAATTCTTATCTTTTCTGTTTGAGCACCCAACCCGGTTCAGATCTGGCAGCGTCGCTGCTTAATCTGCCGGGTTTTCTGCCACCGATAAAAAACCGGCGTTTTTAGTGAGGTTTATTGATTTTAAGCTGAACGGTCATATGCAGGTTTTTAGCGGGTTTTCCTTTCTCATAGCGCCATTGCGAAACGGCCCGTATCACCGTATCGTCAAATAAATGGTCCGGTACCGATTCGGTGATGCGCATCTCGCTGACTTTTCCTTCAGCATCCACATCAAAATCAAACGACACCTTGCCTTCAATAGAATGCGTAAAGGCATAAACAGGGTAATCTGGTCTGGCCTGGCTCAGGGGCTTGGGCAGGTCAGGATTATGGGGCGGTGCTGCACACGAGGTCAGTGCCAGGGTGAAAACCAGAGTGAGTAAGCGAGACATAAAAACCCCTTCCATTGAGAATGATTATCATTTTATAGTAATTAATACGATTTCAAACCTTTTTTGCTCGAAACTCACGGAAATGGGCGGACTCAATAACATCAGCAACGGTATCATTATGCTCCGATGTTTCTTATCGTCCTGCTGTCTCTCATCGCCCTGCCGGTTTTGACAGGGCCGGCGATTTCATCCTGTACGGGCCCGGTTTTCAAAAAATTATCAGCCTGGTCGTTTCATAAATCAGAGGTGCGCAATGGAATTAAGACGGTTCAGAAAGGGAGATGAAGCGGCGTTATTCCACGTCTATTTTTCAGCCATTCATGAGATTGCATCACGCGATTATACCCGCGAACAAACCGAAGCGTGGGCGCCCGCGGATATGGATCAAAACCGCTGGGCCAGCCATATCCGGTCAATCAGGCCATTTGTCGTTGAGATGGCGGGTGAAATAGCGGGATACGCCGATGTCCAGGCGAACGGGTATATCGATCATTTTTATGTTTCCGCCGCCTTTGCAAAACAGGGGGTCGGCACGCGGCTGATGCTGGCCATTCATGAAGAGGCCCGCAGCCTTGGGCTGAGTGAACTCACGTCAAATGTGAGTAAAACGGCAGAGGCGTTCTTTAAGCGGCACGGTTTTTATGTGGTCCGGCGGGGCTACCCTGTCCGTCGTGGCGTCATCCTGCAAAACGCCCTGATGCGCAAAGAGCGGGTAAATACTGTTGACCGCTCTGACGATACGCAGGAGACGTGAGCCGCTTCCGATAAGGTTACCCTCGACACCCGCACTTTTTGCACTTTTCGCACTTTTCATCAGTCAGAAAAATGCTGCAGCTGATATTTTACGTCCCGGTCAACACGGGGTGTTAAGAAAATCTCATAAAACATCACCCGATTTTGAAATATCCGCTTTTATGTAATCGGCACATTGATGTGCATTCAGAAATACTCTCCAGGGAAAGGGGTGGTTAAAAATGAAGCAAGCCTTCTGTCGCGGCATGATGTTTTTGAAAAAAAACGCATCCCAGCTTTCGGTCATTCTGTGGTCATGGCTGGTCAATTCCGCATTCGGCGCGCCTTTCAAGCCGGTGTATATTGCGATAAACGTTTTTTTGGTTCTTATTTTAGCCAACGCCTCAAAAAAGATTACCGTCGCATTTTTATTATCGCTGTCTTTTTCAGCGCTGATACTGTTTCCGGTCACCGCCACATTTGGCAAACCGAGTATCAACATGGTCACGGCCATCCTCTATGCCAACGGTGAGGAAGCCCACACCACGCTGAAAAATCTGGAGTTATTGTGGCTGATACCCGGGGTTATCACGATATTTCTGGCTTTCTCAATCATTAAAAATATTAATAAACAATTGAAACCCGGAAGGAAGACCACGGCTTTTTTCCTTATATTCCTGGTCGCAGTTCTGTTTATACGCCCACTTTTTGTTTATAACGGTCAGGGGTATATTCATGAGATACGATACCCGCCGTTTATTTCCCTGTTGAAAATATATGATTCCTTCAGGCTGATCAAAGAAACCGATATGATGGTATCTGAACGGAAAACGAAAAAGACAGATTTCACCAACGCTACGGTCACACCTCAGAAGTATGACACCTATATTATGGTTATCGGTGAAAGCGTCAGGCGGGATTATATGAATGCGTACGGGTTTCCTTTTAACAACACCCCTTTCCTCTCGTCATCGCCCGGCATTTTCTTTGACAACTACGTTTCTGCATCCTTTGCTACCGTTCCATCACTTATGCACACGTTGATCAGAAACCGGGGAAATAAACCCGAGTATAACAATACCGTTATTCGTCTGGCGAAAGAGGCCGGTCTGAAAACCTACTGGCTTTCTAACCAGGGCTTTTATGGCTTTTACGATTCCCCTGTCGCGATTATCGGCATGCAGGCTGACCATTATTTCTTCACCAAGAAAGGGGATGGTCATTTTGGCGAATACTCGCCCGACACGCTTCTTTTACCAGAAATAAAAAAATCACTGGCCTCGTCAGGGAGAAAGCTGATTGTTATTCATCTCGCGGGTTCGCACGTGGATTTCTGCAAACGAGTCACGGGTAAACTTGAATTTACACTCTACGATCGGCAGCACTCCTGCTATGTACAGAGCATAAAAAACACAGATCGGCTGTTGCAGACCATCGCCAGCGTGGCCACAGCCAGCAAGGATAAATGGACGATGTTATACTTCGGCGACCATGGCCTGTCGCATATGCCGGTCATTGGTCATCTTTCCTACCGGGATAACAAGAAACAGAACTATGCGCCCCCTTTCACCCTCATTAATTATGACAGCACCAGAAAAGAACACATTACCGCCCTCAGAAGCGGCCTGGATTTCATGAAGATGTTTGCTCAGTGGACGGGCATCAACGTGCCGCTGCTTGCGGCCGACTGCGACTACTTTACGCAAAGTGAATGTATTACCCGGCCAATGGTGTATGACGAAAATATGAAACTACAGTCCTGGTTATCCTTGACTGACGACTCGCCGCGTTACTAAAAAAAAAAACCGCAGCCACCCAGGAACATTCCAACGCCGGATTACGTATTTATATAGAGAAACATTTAAAAAATAGAGATCAGAAGTAAAATTACAGTTAAAAAAGCACGCACAAATCAAACATAATCTTAAATTATAAAGATTATTTAATTAGTTCTTGCGCCGCTTAATTTTCAGTGAGTAATATTGGTTAAAGGAACTTATGAACAGAATTGTTGAGGGAATAACAATGGGTGATTTAATGCTGCTGTGCATAGCATTTGTGCTACTTATTATATCCATATTAAGCCTCAGATCCTATATTAAGCAAATAAGATTGAGTTCATTCCCAAAAAGGTCAAAACACCGACGTAAAGGCTTAATGGCCATAATAAAATTATAAATGGCCGGTGAATCACCCATAAACCCAGTCCATCGTAAGTATCAGAAATGGCGTGGAAATTGCCGAAAACAACGTGGTCAAAAGCATGCTTGTCGCAGCCGGTCCGGTGAGAGCGTTAAACTGCTGCGACATAAGATAAACATTGACGCCAACCGCCATTGAGGCCAGCAGCACCACCACTTTACTCTCCAGCGGCGGCAGGCCCAGCAGCCAGGCCAGTCCCCAGACCACCAGCGGATGAACAACCAGCTTGATCACGCTGAGTGCGCCGCCGATGGCCAGGCCGTCCTTGATGCGGTAACAGGCCAGGCTCATGCCGAGCGCCACCAGCGCCAGCGGCACGGCAATCTGCCCGAGCATGGACACCGGCTGGTCAATCATCTGCGGCAGCGGCAAACCGGTGAGGCTGAACAGCGTACCGCTGAGGATGCCAATTATCAGCGGGTTGCGCAGCACGCTGGCTGCCGTTTTGCCAAAGCCTTTGACGCTCAGCGAGCCGTGCTTAAACCACTCCACCGAAACCGTTGCCAGCGTCCACAGTAGCAGGCCGTTAAAAACCAGCACCAGCGCCACCGCGGGGATGGCCTCATCGCCGAGCATCACGCGTGCAATCGGCAGGCCAAGCAGGACGTTATTGGAAAAGATGCCGCCCAGCGCAAAGACCGAACCGGAAACGCCATCAAGCCGGAACACCCGGCTGGCGGTCACTCGGCCGAGAATAAACACCAGCAGGCAGCCGCCAAAGAACGCCAGCAGCAGGCGGGCATCCACCGGTGGGCCGCTGCTGAAGTCGCACATCAGGCGGAACAGCATCGACGGCAGCGCCACGCGGAACACCAGCCGGTTTATCGCTTCGGTAATACTTTCCGGCCAGCGACGCCAGCGTACCAGCAGCCAGCCGAGGCCGATCAGCACAAACAGCGGTATCGCAATAATGAACTGGTGCCACAGCGAGCTGACAAACGCTAACATAACGATCCTTGATGGGGGTCAGATCAACCTGGCTGCCCGCAGTTCACTTTTCAAATAGGCGTAATACACCGGTGCGGCCACCACGCCCGCCAGCCCGAAGGCGGATTCAAACACCAGCATCGCCAGCAGGATCTCCCAGGTTTTGGCGCTGATGCGGGTGCCGAAAATGCGCGCGTTGATAAAATACTCCAGCTTGTGGATGAGGATCAGATAGACCAGCGCAATCAGCGCCGCCTCCAGCGAGATGGACAGGCCAATCAGCACGATCACCGTATTGGAAATCAGGTTACCGATAATCGGCAGCAGCCCGGCGATAAAGGTCAGCACCACCACGGTTTTGGCGAACGGCAGATGCAGGCCGAACAGCGGCAGGATGCCAAACAGGAAGCCGCAGGTCAGCACGGTATTTACCAGTGAGACTTTGATCTGCGCAAACACCACATTATGGAAGGAGTCGGCCAGGGTACGCAGGCGGTCGAGCATCGCCTCTTTCAGCGGTGCATCGGCGCTGCGGACCTTGCTGTTGCGCAGGGAGATAATCGCCCCGAGCAGCATGCCGATCAGCATGGTGGCGAAGGTGTGGGCCGCGCTGCGGCCAAAGGTCTGCACCACCACCAGATGCTCACGCAGCCAGGTAATGACCTTATGCTGCAGTTCATCGATATCCGCAGGCAGGTAGCGGGTGACGACCGGCGACAGGGTATGCTGGGCATCTTCAAGGATTTTGGTCGCGGTGGCGTGGAACATCGCCGGGTTCTGGAAATCATGCAGCAGGAAGCTAATCAGCTTGGTAATGCCGGTGACCAGCCCGAGGATAATCACCATGCTGAGAAACAGGATGCTGATCCAGCGGGCAATCGGCCCTTTGACCAGCCGTTCAATATACGGGGTCATCGCCAGAATGATTTCATAGACGATGAACCCGGCGAGGAAACACGGCAACAGCCGCAGTGGGAAAATGGCAAACAATGCGATAAAAATCAGCCCATAGCTGGCGGTCTGGCACCACTGCGTCTTGATGGCGTTACGAATTTCCATGACGTACCCTGTCTGAAAGAAGAAAAGTAATGCGAATTCAGACAGTATACTATGCCATCACGCCAGGGTGCTGAATTAACGACGATGCGCCAGACTTCTCACCAGCCGATCGCCGGTCATTTGCACGACCTGTACCAGCGCAATCAGCACCACCACGGTCGCGATCATCACCGGCTGATTAAACCGCTGATAGCCGTAGCGGATCGCCAGATCGCCCAGCCCGCCGCCGCCGATCACCCCGGCCAGCGAAGAAAAACCAATCAGCATCACCACCGTCAGCGTCATGCCGGCCAGCAGAGCGGGAAGCGCCTCCGGCAGCAGCACCTTGCTGACCACGTGCCAGTCGCTGCCGCCCATTGAAAGCATCGCCTCGATGCGCCCTTTCGCCACCTCATCCAGCGCGCTTTCCACCACGCGGGCAAAGAACGGCACCGCACCGATGGTGATCGGCACGATGGCCGCGCTGCTGCCGAGCGTGGTGCCGACAATAAACCGGGTTGTCGGGATCAGCGCAATCAGCAGCACCAGAAACGGCAGCGAACGGCCCACGTTAACCACCGCCCCAACGACGGTATTGATGCGCGGCAGCGGCAGGATGCCGTCGCGGCGGCTGATAAACAGCAGCACGCCCAGCGGCAGGCCAATCGCCAGCGTAAACAGCCCCGAAAAGCCGACCATATACAGCGTTTCCAGCGTGGCCTGCAGCACCAGCTGCCACAGATCTTCAAGGCTCAGGCTACCGCGCACAGTGGACCTCCTTCAATGCCGTGGCGCTGCAGGAAGCGGCGTTCGCCGTCCGCATCGTGCAGCAGCGCGTTGCGTAACCGGGAATCCTTCTGGCGCAGCAGCGCACTCAGCGCCCCGCTCTCCTGCAGCCGTCCCCGCTCCAGCAGCGCGGCGTGATCGCAGATCGATTTCACCACCTCCAGCTGGTGGGTGATCATCACCACCGTCAGGCCGAACTGCCGGTTAATCTGCTGCAGCAGCGCCAGCACCGAGGCGGTGGTTTCCGAATCCAGCGCGCTGGTGGCCTCATCGCACAGCAGGTAATCTGGGCGGGCCGCCAGCGCGCGGGCAATCCCCACGCGCTGCTGCTGGCCGCCGGAAAGCTGTGACGGCCAGGCGGCCGCCTTATCGCTTAATCCCACCAATTCAAGCAGTTCGTTCACCCGCTGCTGACGCTGCGGGCGTTTCACCCCGGCTATCTCCAGCGGCACCGCCACGTTATCGGCCACGTTGCGCGAATGCAGCAGGTTGAAATGCTGGAAGATCATCCCGCTGCGCTGACGCTGCTGCCGGAGCGCGCGCGGCGTCAGCGCGGTGATATCCTGGTCGTCGATCAGCACGCGTCCGGACGTTGGCCTTTCCAGTAAATTCAGACAGCGGATCAGGGTACTTTTCCCCGCGCCGCTGCGGCCAAGAATGCCGTAGATGGCCCCGTCCGGGATGGTCAGCGACACCTCATCCAGTGCCGGAGGCTGCCCCCCGGCGTATAGTTTACTGACCTGCTCCAGGCGGATCATTTTATTTACCCGCTACCGGGATCACCGATCCGCGATAGTTCTGCTGAATAAAGTCGGCAACCTGTTTTGACTCCAGATCCTTCGCCAGCTGGCGAATACGCGGGTCATCGGCCAGTTTTGGCGTGGTTGCCAGGATGTTGGCATACGGGTTGTTGGTGGCGCTTTCCAGCCCCAGCGCATCTTTCGACGGCGTCAGGCCCGCTTCCAGCGCGTAGTTACCGTTAATCACCGCCAGGTCAACGTCATCCAGCGCGCGCGGGATCTGCGGTGACTCCACTTCCAGAATCTTCAGCTTTTTCGGGTTGTCGGCGATATCTTTCGGCGTTGCCTGATCCTTCGACGGATCGTTGTAGCCCGCTTTCAGCTTGATCAGCCCCTGCGCCTGCAGCAGATACAGCGCACGGCTCAGGTTGGTGGTGTTGTTCGGTACGGCGATGGTTGCCCCTTCTTTCACATCCTGCAGGCTTTTTACCTTGCGGGAATAGATGCCCAGCGGCTCGATATGCACCGTCGCGGCCACGGTGAACTTCTGGCCCAGCGCTTTTTCCTGGTCACGCAGATACGGCACGTGCTGGAAGTAGTTGGCATCCACATCGCCGTGCGCCAGCAGTTCATTGGCGTTCACGCCGCTGCTCAGCTCGATAATTTTAAGATCCAGCGACGGGTCAATTTTTTTCACAAAGTTGAGGATCTCGGCGTGCGGCACCGGATCGGCAGCCACGCGCAGCGGTTCGGCAGCGTTAACGCTGAAGGCCATCGCCACGGATAAGGCAATCCCTGAGAATGATAAAGCGGCAAAGCGTTTGTTCATTGTTATTCCTTAAATCAGGCTGTGTGTTGAGGTTGTTGTTGTAATAATTCGTCGTACCAGCGCTGCGCCACATCGGGATGGGAGCGCAGGCGGCCTTTCAGGTAGTTCCAGCCCACGTCGCGCAGCAGCGGATTGAGCGGGTCGCTGGCCGGGCCGAGCGCCAGGCGGGCAAGCGCTTCAGGCAGATTAAACACCGGCACCACCGCATCAAGCTGCGCGCCGAGGAAGAAGGCGATCGACAGGCGATCCTGATCCGCCGGCGGCGCGACCACGCGATGCACCGTCGCACGCAGGTAGCCGTTGCTGGCCAGCTCCAGCAGTTCGCCGATGTTCACCACAAAAGCCCCGCTCAGCGGCAGCGCGTCCACCCACTGGTCAGGGGCCACTTCCACCTGCAATCCGCGCTGCTGGTCCTGCAGCAGGAAGCTGAGGAAGCCGGAATCCTTGTGCGCCCCCACGCCCTGGCTGGAGGTTGCCGCCGTCTGGCCCGGGTAGCGGATCAGTTTGATATGTTCATTCGGCTTATCGCCGTACAGCGAGTCAAAGGCATCGGGGGCCAGCTCCAGCGCGCGGGCAAACGCCCGCAGCAGGCGCAGCGACATGGTGGTCATCGCTTTCTGCCACGCCAACAGCACCGGCTTCAGCTCCGGCAGCGCTTCCGGCCACAGGTTCGGCCCCTGCAGACGCTTCCAGCCCGCGTCACCGGAACCCAGCGGCAGCGGCGCACGTTCCGCCCCCACATCGAACTGCTCGCGCCAGTCCGGCTGGCTGCGCGTCAGCTCGGAACCGGCGCGGTTGTAGCCGCGAAAATGCGGCGAGTGGATCATCGCCACCTGCTGTTTATCCGCCTCCGACAGCGCGAAGAACTGGCGGGATAGCTGCTGCACCTGCTCCGACAACCCGGAATCAATGCCGTGGTTGATCAGATAGAAGAAGCCGACGTCGCGGGCGGAGCGGCCCAGCTTGTCGAGGAAGGCCTGCTGCTGTTCGGCGGTGCCATCCAGCTGCGACAGGTCAAGGATGGGTAACGATGTAATCTGGCTCATGAAAATTCTCTGCGTCGGGTTATGAGACGTTTTTTATGTGTTGATGGCTGACCAGCGCGGCAACCTGCAGCTGGCCGGGGGTAATATTGTGGTTAAACAGGCCGGTGGACAGATAGCTCAGGCCGCTGTCGGCCAGCACCACCACGATGCGCTTGCCATGGTTTTCCGGGCGCAGCGCCACCTCGCGAGCGGCGTACAGCACGCCACCGGCGGATTCGCCGATCAGAATGCCGTCGCTGACCGCCACTTCACGGGCGGCGGCGGTCGCCTGCCAGTGCTCCACCGGGAACGCTTCATCGACGATGCTGCGGTCAAGCGTGGGCGGTACGCGTTCCGGCAGGACATCGCTGAACGCGTGCACGCCGGTTAATTCCCGTTGTTCAGGGCGCTCCGCACTCGGAATCGAATGCGGGCCAGGCTCTACAGCAATCACCTGAATCGCCGGATTGTGCTGCTTGAGATAGCGACCAATGCCGGACACCGTTCCGCCGGTACCCACCGCCGCGATAACGATGTCTACCCGCCCCTCGGTCTGCTGCCAGATTTCCGGACCGGTGGTGCGATAGTGCGCCCCCGGGTTGGCCGGGTTTTCCAGCTGGGCGGTATGAAAGACGTTGGGCTGACGGTTGATGACGTTCTCCGCCAGCCAGCGCGAGGCGGCAACGAAATCGCCGTCGCTCTGCTCCAGCACCTCGGTAAAGCCTTCCACCTGACTGAAAGGGATCACTTCAGCCCCCAGCGCGCGCAGGATCTGGAAGCGCTCTTCGCTGAGTTTGTCATGCAGGTAGACCCGAAACGGGTAGCCTTTTGCCGCCGCGATGGCCGCCAGGCCGATGCCGGTATTGCCGCTGGTCGAATCGGCGATGGTATCGCCCGGTTTGAGCCTGCCGCTGCGCTCGGCCTCTTCGATCATCGACAGCGCAATGCGGTCTTTCACGCTGTGATTGGGGTTGAAATACTCCAGCTTGGCGAGGATCTCCGCAGGCAGTTCAAACTGCTGACGAAAACGCGCCAGCCGCAGCAGCGGCGTGTTGCCCACCAGTTCGGTAATGGAATTATTAATAGTCATTATCAGCATCCTCGGTCACGTCAGTGGCTTCAGCACCCAGCAGCGCCAGCGCTTTCGACCGCAGCGCGATCAGGCGCGGATCGTTACGGCGGCGGGGATACGGCAGATCGATATGAATCGTTTCGATAATTCGCGCCGGACGCGGGCTGAACACCACCACCCGGTTCGCCATCAGCAGCGCTTCTTCAACGTCGTGGGTGACCATCAGGGCGGTAAAGCGCTGTTCACGCCACAGCGCCACCAGCTCGTGCTGCATACGAATGCGGGTCAGCGAGTCCAGCTTGCCCAGCGGTTCATCCAGGATCAGCAGCCGGGGATGATTCACCAGCGCCCGGGCCAGCGCGGCTCGCTGCGCCATGCCCCCTGAAAGCTGATGCGGCCATGCATTGGCAAACTGGCTCAGCCCGACTTTTTCCAGCGTCTGGTCGATGCGATCGCGCCCTTCCGGCGTCAGTCGCCCCTGGGTTTGCAGACCAATGGCGACATTGCGCCACACCCGACGCCACGGATAGAGCGTTGGATCCTGAAACACCACCACCCGGCTGGGATGCGGCGCGGTCAGCGGCTGGCGATCTTCCAGGATCTCGCCTTTGCTTGGATGATCCAGCCCGGCCACCAGCCGCAGCAGCGTCGACTTGCCGCAGCCGGACGGCCCCAGCAGCGCAACGAACTCTCCCGCATCAACGTTCAGCGACACGTTGTCCAGCACCGCCAGGCTCTGCCCGTCGAGATGAAAAGCGTGACTGACCTGATTGATGGTTATCTCCAGCCCGGTCGTCGTATCCAGTTGTTCTGCCAGTGACATCGGTTCACCTCATTAATGCGTAATAAGATGACTATTCCGTTTTTTTCGTCGTGCGTGAAATATCAATAGTGGCAAAGGTTTACAGCCCGGCGGATAACGCTTATTCGCAATTGGAAATGAGGGATTGTTATTTTGGTGATGTAAAAAAAATTGCCATAGTGCGGACATAATTCAGTCAACAGGGATAACAGGCATGACAATTTCACGTGGGATTTCACGGCGCAGTTTTATTCAGACTCTGGGTGTGGTGGGTGCAGGACTGGTGGCGGTTCCGGCGTTGCCGGTATGGGCGGCGGGCGACGATACCGGCAGGCTGAAGACCGTTAAGCTGGCCTGGGGCCAGACGGCGGTGTGTCAGTCGCCCATCTCCGTCGCACTGAAGCAGGGATTCTTTAAAAAGTACGGCCTCAACGTGGAGCCGGTCAACTTTAGCGGCCCGACGGATGCGCTGCTGCAGGCGATTGCCACCGGCCAGGCGGACGGCGGCATTGGCATGGCGCTGCGCTGGCTGAAGCCGCTGGAACAGGGCTTTGATGTCGATCTGACCGTGGGTACGCACGGCGGCTGTATGCGCCTGCTGACCAGTAAAGACAGCGGCATTAAAAGCGTGCGCGACCTGGTGGGGAAAAACGTGGCGGTAACCGATCAGGCCAGCCCGCTGCGCAACTTCTTTGCCATTCAGCTGGCGAAGCTCGGCATCGATCCCGACACGCAGGTGAACTGGGTGCAGTATCCGGCCGACCTGTTTGGCGAAGCGCTGCGTAAAGGTGAAGTGCAGGCGCTGGCCGCCGACGACCCGCAGGGCTGGCTGATTAAAAAGCACGACGGCCTGATCGAGGTTGATAACAACCTGAACGGGGAATATCACAACCTCGCCTGCTGCGTGCTGGGGCTGCGCGGCTCGCTGGTGCGCGAACAGCCGGAGGTGGCGCGGGCCATTACTCAGGCGATTATCGACGCCCAGCAGTGGACGGCGGATCATCCGGAAGAAACCGCGAAGATCTTCGCGCCGTTCGTGCCCGGCAACGTTTCGCCGGACGATATCGCCGCCATGCTGCGCGAACACACGCACAACCACCACTCCACCGGCGAGCAGCTGCGTAAGGAAGTGGTGACCTATCTTAACGAGCTGAAAACCATCAAGGTGATCCGCGAAGATACCGACGTGCAGCGTTTTGCCGCGCACTATGTGCCTGACGTGCTGCCTGCCGCTGCAGCGCACCAGCATTCCGCCTAAGGAGAAAGTATGTCCAGTGAAACCCTGAATCCGCCGCGGGCAGCCGGCCGTTACGAGGCGGCCCGGCTTAACCCCGCGCTGATCCTGGCGGTTTTTGCCTGGTGGGGGCTGGTGGCGCTGATGATTTACTGGCCGGATAAGCCGGTGGGGTTCGCCCCGCCGCGTTTCGTTGCTGAAACGCACCGGGTGTTTTTCATCCTTGCCGCTGCGCTGACCCTGGTCGTCCTGCTGGGTCGCCTGCTGGCGATCCCTAAACTGCTGGCACCGTTTCAACGCGGTGGGCGCTGGCTGGTGGCGCTGGCGATCCTGATCGGTATCTGGGAAACGGCCACCGCTAAACTTGCGCTGCTCCCTGCCCCGTTCTTCGCGCCGCCGCGCGCGCTGGTTGAGGCCTGGGCGACGGACTGGTTCCGTCTGGGTGACAGCGTGCTGAATTCGCTGCGCCTGCTGGCGCTCGGATTTGTCTTTGGCAGCATCACCGGCTTTATAACCGGCGTGGCGATCGGCTGGTCGCGTGGCCTGGGCTACTGGGTGCATCCGCTGCTGCGCTTCCTCGGGCCGGTGCCGTCAACCGCGCTGCTGCCGCTTTCGCTCTATTTCTTCCCGTCGAGTTTTTCCGCCGCCGTATTCCTGATCGCCCTCGCCACCTGGTTCCCGGTCACGGTGCTGACCTGGTCGGGCGTCGCCAGCGTCGATCAGCGTTACTACGACGTAGCGCGCACGCTGGGGGCCAGTACGCTGTTTCTGGTGCTGCGCGTGGCGGTGCCGGCATCGCTGCCGCAGGTGTTTGTCGGGCTGTTTATGGGGCTGGGGGCATCGTTCTCGGTGCTGGTCGCGGCCGAAATGATGGGGGTAAAATCGGGGCTGGGCTGGTATTTACAGTGGGCTCAGGGCTGGGCGGCCTATGCCAATATGTACGGGGCGCTGATTGTAATGGCCCTGCTGTTCTCGTCGCTGATTAGCCTGCTGTTTGCCATTCGCGATCGTTCGCTGGCGTGGCAGCGCGGAACGGTGAAGTGGTAACGATGGCACTGCCGGCGGTGGAGCGAAATCCCGCTCCGCTGCCAGCATTAACACGATCAGGCGTGAGCGGCAATCTGAACCTGGCGGCGCCATGCGCCCGGCGACTGACCAAACTGACGTTTGAAGCTGCGGTTAAACGACTGCTGCGAATCAAAACCAAAGCTGATGGCGACATCCAGAATCGGCTCACCGCCCCTGGCGAGGCGTTCAGCGGATTTTTTCAGGCGACGTTCACGAATATACTCACCCAGCGCATAGCCGGTGTGCTGCTTAAACATCCGCTGTAAGTGCCACTTCGAATAGCCCGCACGGTCGGCAACGGTGTCTAAATCCATCTTCCCTTCAATGTGGGTATCGATCCACTTTACAAGATCGTTAATAAAGTCATCATGGCTCATCGGTCTTCCCCTGATGTTGTTAAATTTGATGTTGTTATCAACCTGAAAGTGCCGCGACCCGATCCTCGCCTGGAGTAAAAGGTAACTTTGATAAGTGCACTTAACAACGGTAAGACAACGCCGTTTTTAATGCAAGTTTTATTGTTGCATTAAATGCTGTTTGAATCGTACTTCGTCCATAACAGGCGACAGCAAACGGGGAGAACTTAAATCAGCGGACGTGATTAACCCGCAGCGATAAAGGCCTGCGGGAGAAAATGTCTGAGAGGGTCAATCAGGATGCGCAGCGCGCTTCGTCGTCGGGCCAGTTACGCTGCATAATTTCACGCAGCGCATCGGCAACGGTCCGTCGGGCCAGCACGTCAAGGGACGCCTGCTCGGCCTCTTTCGCCAGCTCTTTGAAGAAGCGGCAGGCGTTGGCGCTGATGACGCAGCTGGGCGGCACTTCCGGCCGGCAGGCCATCAGCGGTTTATCATCGGTCACCGAGGTGTAAATCTCACACAGGGTGATCTGCTCTGCCGGGCGGCCCAGTCTAATGGTGCCACAGCGGCCCAGCGTGGAAACAATAATACCGTCGCGGGTCAGCGGCACCATCAGTTTACGCACGAAACTCGGGTTGGCGTCGAGGCCATCGGCGAGAATCTTGCTGGTGCAGCGCTTATCCTCGCTATCCGCCTTGGCAATACACAGCACCATTTGCAGGGCGGTAGGAAAACGATTATCAAGCATGATGTGATCCTGGCTTTTTGCCGTCCATCTGCGGATGAAACACTGAATTAAAAAGCATTAAAAATCAGTTAACTATAAAATACATCAGGCTAATAATATAACAAACATAGTTACACTTTTGAAGCCACGCACTAAGCAGTACGGGCTATTGATTCTATCATAATGATTTGACGGGGAATATTGTCGGGGCGCCGAACAGCACCCCGTTATATCAGGCCTTGTTTTCCTGTAAATACCGATAAATTACCGAGAGATCTTTTTCACCGTAGCCCGCATCCACCGCTTTCTGCCACAGGGCCGCGATCGTTTCCAGTCCCGGCATGGCGGTATCACCGGCGGCCTCAAGCGCCAGCCGCGCATCCTTCAGCGCCCAGGTCAGGTGCATCTGAGGGGGATACTCGCCCCCGGAAATCATCGCCAGTTTGCCTTTCACATAGGGTGCCGCCAGCGGACCGCCGTCCAGCACCTGCCAGAAATCCTCCGGCGAAAAGCCCAGCCGTTCGGCCAGACGGGTACTCTCCGCCAGGCCTTCGACCATCGAGACCAGCCACGCGTTGGCTACCAGCTTCATTTTTGAACCGGCACCGGCCTCGCCCAGCCATTTCGCCCCTTTGGAGATCGCGGCAAACACCGGTTCAATCGCCGCCGCTCGCTGGCGATCGCCGCTGGCGAGGATCAGGATTTGCGCATTTTCCGCCGGCGCTTTGGTACCGGAAACCGGCGCGTCAATAAACACCGCATCCGGCCGCTGCTGATTAAAGGTGGCGATCAGCTGCTCCGTAGCCGCAATGCCAATGGTCCCCATCTGGCAGACCACCGCGCCCTGCTTCAGCTGCGGTAACACATCGTTAAGCACGGCCAGGGTCGTTTCGCCGTCGGACAGCATGGCAATCACCACGTCGGCGGAGGCTACCGCCTGCCCGGCGCTGTCGCTAAGCGTTAATCCCGCCGCCAGCAAATCCTCGCCGCGCGCCCGGGTTCTGTTCCAGCCAGAAACGGTAAAATCATTTTTGAGCAGGTTGGCGGCAAAAGCGTGCCCCATTGCGCCAAGACCCAGCACGGCAACCGTTGGACGTTGATTCATCAGTGTGACTCCCTGTTAAATGAAAACGGCGACATGAAGCATGTCGCCTGACCCGTCCAGGGTAACGCAAAATAACGGGGAATGGGGACTTTTCTGCGGAATATGGCGACCCGATCTTCAGGTATTTTCTGCTAACCCGGGTAACTCAGTCGTTATCCGTCTTTTTCTGCTGAAGCGGGCGAGTCAGTCAGTAATGCTGCGCAGCGCCTCGGCGCTCTCCTCATCGTTCGGAATATAGACCAGCAGGCGATCGCCGTTGCGCGGTGCCGACCACCAGTTGTTTTGCCTGAGCGTCATCATGCCCACTTTCGGATGATAAAAACGCTTAACCTGATTATCAATCGCGCGAATTTCATAGCGCGGCCAGAGGTCGCGAAACTCCTCAGACTCCGCCATCAGCCGGTCCAGCAGCGCCTGCCAGCGGGGATCGTCAAGATGATCCGCCATCTGGGTACGAAACAGCGCCACCATATGCGGCATCAGAATATCCTGATCGGCGATCGCCGCACGCCACTGGGGATGGGTAAACGCCAGCAGAATACAGTTGCGATCGCCCTGCGGAATGGTTTCCAGTTCCACATTCATCAGACGGCACCACGCCGGGTTATAGCCGATGATATCGAAGTGCGCCGACTGGATTATCGCCGGTAAGGGATTCAGGCTGTCCAGCAGGATCTGCCCGTGGCTGGAAACGGTGGCGCAGGTTTTCGCCGCGACCGAGGCGGGTGACGCGTGCCCGGCCAGCTGAAACAGGTGCTGCGTTTCCGTTTCGTTACACTGTAACGCGGTAGCGATCGCCGACAGCGTTCTGGCCGAGACGTTGATCTCCCGCCCCTGCTCCAGCCAGGTATACCAGGTGACGCCGACGTCGGCCAGCTGGGCCACCTCTTCCCGCCGCAGGCCCGGCGTTCTGCGCGGGCGATGGTGCGGCATGCCCAGACGCACCGGGTCGAGATTTTCGCGACGGCTGCGCAGGAAAGTGGCCAGCAGCTGGCGGTTTTTGTGTGTCGTGCTGGCGGGAAGCGGGATCTCACTCACGGGCTTTCTCCTCGTTGACGGGTAGCGCCAGTACTATGATAAGCAGGATCTGGTACCCGTTTAAATTTTCCCTGATGCTATGCCCGGTCACTGATTAACACAAGGGTTATGCAAGATGAAAAGCGGGATTGATGCCACCACGCTGGGGCAAAGCGGCCTGATCGTACTGCTGGCGGGTCAGCTGTTGCCGATGATTGATTTTTCCATAGTAAACGTGGCGCTGGATGCGATGTCCGCCACCCTGCATGCCAGCCCCATCCAGCTTGAACTGATCGTCGCGGTTTACGGCATCGCCTTTGCCGTCAGCCTGGCGATGGGCGGCCGTCTGGGGGATAACCTGGGACGTCGCCGGGTGTTCAGCTACGGCGTGCTGCTGTTCGGCATCGCCTCGCTGGTTTGCGGCATGGCCCCCAACGTCTGGACGCTGCTGCTGGCGCGCGCCCTGCAGGGGATCGGTGCTGCGCTGATCGTGCCGCAAATCCTCGCCACGCTGCACGTTACCCTGCACGGGCGCGAGCATTCACGAGCGCTGGGCCTGTACGGCGGGATTGGGGGCATGGCCTTTATTATCGGCCAGGTTCTGGGGGGATTTCTGATCAATGCCAATCCCGGCGGATACGGCTGGCGCAGCGTTTTTCTGATCAACATCCCGCTGTGCCTGGCGATCCTGCTGCTGGCGCCGCGCACTATTCCTGAAACGCAGAACGACCGCCGCGTGGCCATTGACTGGCCCGGTACGCTGTATCTGGTCGGTGCGATTGGCTGTCTGTTGACCGCCCTTGCGCTGGGTCCACTGCTGCACTGGCGCTGGCCGTGCCTGGTACTGCTGGCCGCGTTTCCGCTGCTGCTGTGCCGTTTATGGCAGGTGGAACAGGTACTGGAACGGCGCGGCGGAACCCCGCTGCTGCCTCCGGCGCTGATGCGCCTGCACGGGGTTCGCTTTGGCCTGACGATTGCCGTGCTGTTTTTCTGCTGCTGGAGCGGATTTATGTTCGTTGTCGCACTGACATTGCAGTCCGGCCTCGGGCTGAGCGCCTTCCAGTCCGGCAACGCCTTTATCGCACTCGGCGTGGCCTACTTTATCAGCTCACTGCTCTCTACCCGTGTTGTGGAACGGTTGGGTAAAGTTCCCACGCTGATCGCCGGCTGCCTGATCCAGATGACCGGCCTGCTGGGCCTTGGCTGGACCTTCAACCACGGCTGGGCACACATGAGCATTGCGCAACTGATCCCGGCGACGGCACTGATTGGTTTTGGCCAGGCGTTTATCGTCAGCTGTTTCTTTCGTATCGGGCTGGCGGAAGTGCCGAAAAGTCATGCCGGTGCCGGAAGCGCGATGCTCTCCACGGTGCAGCAGGCGGCATTTGGCCTGGGGCCGATGGTGCTGGGCGCGATCTACAGCCACGCACTTTTACCCGCCGGGGACTATCAACATGCCGTGCTGCTCGCGCTGGGTGCCGAATGGCTTATTATGCTGGCCCTGGTCTTTAGTGCGGTTATTTTGCGACGCGGTGGAACTCAGGGGCACACCAGCGTTCAGGGAAATAAACCGACGCTGGATCCAGCCATATGTACTGTCAGGGATAAAGCGGAGTGATACCGGAAAGTCAAAATACAAGCCATAGTTTGCAGGCTGAGTGCATGACCAGGCGGAATACACCGGGCGTTCCGCCTGGCTTAACGCCGGATATTGTAGGGAGACAGACCGACCGACGCTTCGAAAGATTTCAGGCTTTCAGGCATGCAGTTTCATCGTGCGTTTACTGAACCACCCACTTCGCCTCAACCTGCTGGGCGGGGTGGAAGCGCAGACGGCTGCCGCTCATGGTCCAGACTTCAATAATCTGCGGCGTGGTGCGGATCATCGCCAGCTTAACCAGATTGCCGTACTGGCGCAGCTGGTGGTTCAGCGTCAGCTGCCGGGCAGGGATGCTCATCTCATTGTTCACTTTGCCGAAGCCTCGCGCGTTAAAGGTTAATTCACTTCGCGAAATATTAGCAAATTGTGCTGGCAAAGGCTTTGAGCTGGATCAACAATTGGCAACAAGCGCTATCCGGATAACTTAGAACCAAAAAACGCCTGTCATCACGTCAATGCCGTCAGAAAATTGAACGACCAATGCGTTCGGCGAGCAGCTCGAGCGCGGCGGTTCCCGCCAGCGAATTACCGGATGCATCCAGCTCCGGCGACCAGACGGCGATGCTCATTTCACCCGGAACGATAGCAATAATCCCCCCGCCCACGCCTGATTTACCCGGCATCCCCACCCGCCAGGCAAATTCCCCGGCGCCGTCGTACATCCCGCTGGTCACCATCAGCGCATTAATCTGCCGCGCCTGCTTCGGCGTCAGCAGCGGCTCACCCTGCCCCAGTCCACGCCCCTGGTTGGCCAGATATAAAAAACAGCGCGCCAGTTCGCCGCAGCTCAGGGTCATCGCGCAGTAGTGAAAATAGGTTTGCAGCACCGTCTGCACATCATTGGAGAAGTTACCAAACGACTTCATCAGCCAGGCGATGGCCGCATTGCGTGCGGAGTGCTCAAACTCAGAGCGGGCAACGTGGCGATCGTACTGGATATCCGCCTGCTGCGTCAGAACGCGCACCAGTTCCAGCATCCTCTGGCGCGGCGCGGTCAGGCGGGTTTCCAGCATGTCGCACACCACCAGCGCACCGGCGTTGATAAACGGGTTTCGCGGTTTTCCCTGCTCCAGCTCCAGCTGTAGCAGCGAATTAAACGGCTGACCGGACGGCTCTTTCCCCACCCGCTGCCAGAGCTCGCTATCCTGATAGCGGGTCAGGGCCAGGGTCAGAGAAAGCACTTTGGAGATCGACTGAATAGAGAAGCGCTCCTGCGCATCGCCCGCCTGGTACAGGGTGCCGTCCAGCATACATACCGCAATCCCCAGCCGGTCGGCGGGTACCTCGGCCAGCGCGGGAATATAGCTGGCCACTTTACCTTGACCAATTAGCGGCCGTACCTGCTGCAGGATCTCCTCCAGCAGGACATTATTCAGAACGCTCACGATTTCGCTTCCTCGACGGGTGCCTTTCCGGCCTGATTTTCATCGCGATTCTGCCGCCTGACCGGCAAAAGGTCAAACGTCTACTTTCACATCCGGGATGACAGGCGGTAATAGTAAAAGAACAATTGATTCGTTCAGGTTATATATAAATTCTGATTTACAAATTTATTGAATTTTCTGTTTCATCTGTCACATAAATAAAAGACAATATCCCTACTAAATTTATGATCCTTAATTTGGATTAACACTTCATCAACACATCGTTAACTTCAATAATGCATCCAAACACTGTTTCTCGTAAGACCGCATGGCTACGCGTGGTTATGCTGGCTATTGCTGCGTTTATTTT
Organism: Erwinia sp. SLM-02; assembly: GCF_037450285.1. Lineage (NCBI taxonomy): Bacteria > Pseudomonadati > Pseudomonadota > Gammaproteobacteria > Enterobacterales > Erwiniaceae > Erwinia > Erwinia sp. SLM-02. The sequence continues at coordinate 1,678,757 of NZ_JAQISN010000001.1, forward strand.
TAACACCACCGAATTTGTGCCGGTCGGCCTGCTGTCTGACATCGGTCAGAGCTTCTCGATGCAGACGGCACAGGTTGGCCTGATGCTGACTATTTATGCCTGGGTGGTGGCGCTGATGTCCCTGCCAATGATGCTGCTGACGCGTAACGTTGAGCGCCGTTTCCTGTTGATGGTGATTTTTACCCTGTTTGTTGCCAGCCATGCCCTCTCTTCCGTGGCGTGGGACTTCACCACGCTGGTCGCGTCGCGCATCGGTATCGCCTTCTCGCATGCCATCTTCTGGTCGATTACCGCCTCGCTGGCCATCCGCGTTGCGCCGTCCGGTAAAAAAACCCAGGCGCTGAGCATGCTGGCGACCGGTACGGCGCTGGCGATGGTGCTGGGGCTGCCGATCGGCCGCATGATCGGGCAGCTGCTGGGCTGGCGCATGACCTTTGCGGTGATCGGCGTGGCGGCGATGATCACCATGGCCCTGCTGTTCAAGCTGTTGCCAAAACTGCCGAGTGAGCATACCGGTTCGTTAAAAAGCGTGCCGATGCTGTTCCGCCGCCCGGCGCTGGTGTCGCTTTATTTGCTGATTGCCGTCACGGTGACCGCACACTACACCGCCTACAGCTATATTGAGCCGTTTATTCAGAGCGTCGCCGGATTAAGCGGAGGCTTCACCACCTTCCTGCTGTTAATTTTCGGTGCCGCCGGCATCGTCGGCAGTATTCTGTTCAGCATGTTCGGCAATAAATATCCGGCCAGTTTTTTACTCGGTGCCATCCTGTTAATCAGCGTTTGCATGCTGTCGCTCTACCTGGCCGCCACGCACGATCTGGCTATTTCCACCCTGTGCATCATCTGGGGTATGGCGATGATGGTGATTGGACTCGCGGTGCAGGTGCGCGTACTGGCGCTGGCTCCGGATGCGACCGATGTGGCGATGTCGCTGCTGTCGGGCATTTATAATATTGGTATCGGCGGCGGCGCGCTGTTGGGCAGCCAGGTCAGCGTGCACATGAATATGGCCAGCGTGGGCTATGTGGGCGGCGGCATCGGCGTACTGTCGCTGTGCTGGTGTGCATGGAGCATGAAGCGTTACCCGCAGCTGAGAATTAACGGCTAAAGCAACACCCTCAGTTAACGATAAAAACGACAAAGCCCCTGACCGGCATAAAAACGGTCAGGGGCTTTTGTTTTTCATCACGTTGAGAAAAATGACCTACGGCAAATGAAACACCGACGGCAGCTCGCTGCTGACCGGGCTGTGGTCCGCATTCGACGGCATCAGCTCGCTCATCGACCGCCACCAGCGCTGGCACACTTCCGTTTCTGCCACCGCATTCCAGCGCGCCTCGGATTCGATCTCCACATAGGCAAACAGCAGATTGCGCGACGCATCAAGGAAAATGCTGTAATTCTGCGCCCCGTGATCCTTCAGCGTTTCCGCCAGCTCCGGCCAGATTGGGCTGTGCCGCTGCTGATACTCCCGATGCTTATCGGGATGGACCTGCATGACAAACGCCTTACGCAACATGAGAATGCTTCGCTTCCAGCGCTGCCGCCCACGGTTTAACCCCGAAGCGTTCACCCAGCGCGATCAGCTCCTCGGTGGTAATGCTCTGCCTCATGCCGCCCATCGACAGCACTTTAACCACTACCTCAGACGATTTTTCGGCGGTGTCGATCAGACCAAAGGTTTCATCCAGCGTCGGGCCGGTGCCGAAAATACCGTGGAAAGGCCACATCACCAGCGTGTGTGAAGCCATCTGCTCGGCGGTTTTGGTGCCGATGCCGTCGGTGCCCGGCACCATCCACGGAACGATACCCACGCCGTCCGGGAACACCACCAGGCACTCGGTGCTGCCTTCCCACAGCAGGCGGGTAAAGCTGGCGGCGTTAAGCTCGGCCACGTAGCTCAGCGCCATAAAGTGCGTGGCGTGGCAGTGCATAATCACCCGGTCCACCCCGTTGGAGACTTTTTTTCGCACGCTGTGCGACTGGAAGTGCGAAGCCAGTTCGGAGGTCGGCACGCCACCGTTGCTCAGCCCCCAGTGAATGGTGTAGGCCTGGCCGTCGGCGCTGACGCGCAGCAGCACCAGGCTGTCGGCCGGATCGAGCTGCACGTTGCGGAAAAACTTGCCCGAACCGGTGACCAGGAACCAGCAGTTCGCCAGTTCCGGCGCGGGCTGGCTGAGTTCCAGCGTGCGCGGTTCGGCATAAAAATCAGCGGCGAACGGCTGGACTTCTTCATCCAGCAGGCGCAGGGAAACGTTCCCGCCGTTGCGCTCGTCCCAGCCCTTCAGCCACATATCGCTGGTTGCTTTGACCATGTCCCGGACAAACCAGGAATTGAGAATCTGATGCATGTGTTTACCCTTAACGTTGGCTGAGAATCTGTTGTTCATAATGACGGACGTCGCCTAACCAGCCGGCTCCCGCCGGGACGTCATGGCGCAGGCACCAGGCTTCCCAGACCGCCTGCCACGGCAGGGATTTCTGCTCTTCCAGCAGCGCCAGGCGCGCGGTGTAGTCGCCCTCCAGTTCCAGCTTTTTCAACCGATCGACCGGCTCCAGCAGCGCGCGCAGCAGCGCTTTCTTGGCGTTGCGCGTGCCGATAACCCAGGCCGCGATGCGGTTGATCGAGGCATCGAAGAAGTCCAGCCCGATGTGCACCTTGTCAAACAGCTTCTGGCGGACAATTTCACTGGCGATCGCCTGGGTTTCATCATCCAGCAGCACCACGTGATCGCTGTCCCAGCGCACCGGGCGGCTGACGTGCAGCAGCAGGCGCGGTACGTAAAGCATGGCGGTAGAGATTTTGTCGGAAATCACTTCGGTCGGATGGAAATGCCCGGCGTCCAGGGTCAGCGCGGTCTGGCGGCTGGCGGCATAGCCGAGGCAGAATTCGTTGGAGCCGACGGTGTAGCTCTCCGCACCGATGCCGAACAGCTTGCTTTCCACCGCGTCAATATGGTACGCCGGGTTCAGTTTTTCGCTGATGATGTCATCCAGCGAATTCATCAGGCGCTGACGCGGTGCCAGACGGTCCACCGTCAGATCCTTCATGCCGTCCGGCACCCAGATATTCATCACCGACGGCGTGCCCAGCTGCTCGCCGAACCAGGCGGAGATTTTGCGGCTGGCCTTACAGTGGTCGATCCAGAACTGGCGGATTTCAGCATTGGCATGCGCCAGGGTAAAACCGTCGGCGCTTAATTCATGCGAGAAGCAGGTCGGGTTAAAATCCAGCCCGATGTTCTGCTGCTTTGCCCACGCCACCCAGCCGGCAAAATGCTCGGGTTTGATTTCGTGGCGGTCCACCGCCTGCTCGCTTTCCAGATAGATGGCATGCAGATTGAGGCGTTTCGGTCCGGGGATTAGCGCCATGGCCTGTTCCAGATCGGCACGCAGTTCGTCGGCGCTGCGGGCGCGGCCCGGGTAGTTACCGGTGGCCTGAATGCCGCCGGTCAGCGCGCCCTGCGGGTTTTCAAAACCGCGCACGTCGTCGCCCTGCCAGCAGTGCATGGACACCGGCAGGCGATCGAGCTGCGCCAGCGCGGCCTCCACATCAATGCCGATATCGGCAAAACGCTGCTTCGCCAGCGCGTAAGCCTGTTCAATAGCCTGAGTCATATACATAGCTCCTTATCTGAGTGAGTCAGTGACTGAAAGCGTTCCCGACTGCGGCGAAACGCCTCACTGCCCTGGAAATCAAAACGAATGAGAGGAAAATTACGTGCGATCAGCTGGCGAAAAGCGCTGACGTCCGCCACATCGCCGTGGGCGATCAGCTGGCTGCCGATATTGCCGAGCGTGGAGGCTTCCACCGGCCCGGCATACACCGGAATGCCGCAGGCGTTGGCGCACAGCTGGTTAAGAAACTGGTTCTGGCAGCCGCCGCCGACGATATGCAGCTGGCTGAATGCTCTGCCGCGCAGGCGTTCAAGCTGCAGCAGCACTTCCCGGTAGTAGAGCGCCAGGCTGTCGAAAATACAGCGCGCCAGCTCGGCGGGCGTGGCCGGCACCCGCATCGCCTGCTCGGCGCAGGCATCCTGGATCTCCCGCACCATGCTGGCCGGATTTAGAAAGCGATCGTCGTTGGGATTGATCAGCCACTGGCAGACCGGCTGCCGTTCGGCATCGGCAATCAGCTGGCAGAGATCGTTAATCGCCAGCTCGTCGCATACGCGCTGCAGCAGCCACAAACCCATGATATTTTTCAGCACCCGGTAGCGGCCTTCGGCACCGCCTTCATTGGTGATGTTGGCCGCCAGCGCCGCCTTTGAGGTAAACGGTTCCCGGCTCTCGAAGCCCATCAGCGACCAGGTACCCGAACTGAGGTACGCCGCCTGTGAATCAGCCAGCGGGGCCGCCAGAACCGCACTGGCGGTATCATGGGTGGCCACGGCGATCACCGGAACGGCCTGCCCTGACGGGCTGTGCCAGCGTCCCACCTCGCGACCCGGCTGGGACGGTTTGCCGAACCAGGCCGGATTTGCCCCGGTCCAGTTCAGCAGATCCCGGTCCCATTCTCCGCTGCGAATGTTCAGTAGCTGGGTGGTGGTGGCGTTGGTGTATTCCCAGTTGAGCTTGCCGGTCAGGCGGAAATGCAGATAGTCGGGGATCAGCAGCGCATGCGCGACACGGGCCAGGTCAGGGGCGTTATCGCGGCACAGCGCGCGCAGCTGATACAGCGTGTTAAACGGCAGGAACTGAATGCCGGTGCGCTGATAGATATCCTCGTGGCCCAGCTCGCGGGCCGCCTCCGCCATCACCCCGTGGGTGCGTTCATCGCGGTAGGCAATCGGCAGCCCCACGCGTTCGCCCTGCTCGTCCAGCAGCACATAGTCCACGCCCCAGGTATCAATACCGATGCTGTCCACCCGGATCCCCTGACGGTCCAGCTTCTCCAGCGCGGCAACGATAAAGGCTTCCAGCGCATCCAGATCCCAGCACTGATGATTATCGACGGTGACCAGATGATTGACGCAGCGGCCAACCTCTTCCAGGGTGATATTTTCACTGTGCAGATCGTGGCGGGCCAGGATAACGCGACCGCTGGATGCGCCAAGGTCGACGGCCACAAGGTGACGAACAGTCATATGATTTACTTCCTGATGATTCGATGTCACCAGTGTAAAAACAGGGCGCTTTTGTCACCTTTTCACTACTGCCAGCGCGTTTGCCCAGCTGGCAGGATGGCAAAGATGAACGTGAAGCAGTTCACATTTTTGCATCCCGGCCGCTTTGCAATGCGGGATGTGATGCCTGCCGCATTTCTCAATGTTTCCGGCCATTTCTTTAAAAATTAGCGCCCTGGCAGAGATTTACCGTCAAAAATTCAAGGTGGGCGTGCTCGCGGCTCCGTACACTCTGTTGCAGGCATGTTACGAGGAAACCATCATGACCGTGTTACACAGTGCAGATTTCTTCCCTTCCGGTCACAGCCCGGTGGCTATCGAACCCCGCGCGCCGCAGGGGGCATTTCCTGAGCATCATCACGATGATTTTCACGAAATTGTGATTGTGGAACAGGGTGCCGGGATCCACGTGTTCAACGGCCAGTCGCAGCCGCTGTGCAGCGGCTGCGTGTGCTTTGTACGTAATCATGACCGCCATATGTATGAACAAACGGAGAATCTCACCCTGACCAACGTGCTGTATCGCGGCCCCGAGGCGTTCCGTTTTCTCACCGGCCTACAGCATCTGCTGCCCGCCGAGCATGACGGGGTTTACCCGTCGCACTGGCGCATCGGCAACAAAGTGCTGGTGCAGGCCCGCCAGCTGATCGACGGGCTGGTCAGCCCCCCGACGCCTGCGGGCATCGCGGGCCAGGCCGCGCAGGAAATGCGCTTTATGCAGCTGCTGGTGCTGCTGCATCAGGGCCGCAGTGCAGCGCAGCCCGACGACCAGGAGGGTCGCCTGCGCGCGCTGCTTGACTGGCTTGCCGAACACTTCAGTGAAGAAGTGGACTGGGAGCACCTGGCGGACAGCTTTTCGCTGTCGCTGCGTACCCTGCATCGCCAGCTGAAACAGCAGACCGGCAGTACGCCGCAGCGCTACCTCAATCGCCTGCGTCTGCTGGAGGCGCGCCATCTGCTGCGCCACAGTGAGATGCGGGTGACGGATATTGCCTTTCACTGCGGTTTTGGTGACAGCAATCACTTTTCTACGCTGTTTAAACGGGAGTTTGGCTGCTCTCCGCGTACACTGCGGCAAAATGACTGAAAAGGATATGCATGGTGACTGCCCCCCTGCGGCTGGCCAGAGCCGACTATATTCCCGCTGAACAGATGCCGGTTGCGGTGGCCGAACGCACGCCGCAGCCCTCCTTTCCGCCCCACGTTCACGAATTCAATGAGATCGTGCTGGTCTGGCGCGGTAACGGCCTGCACGTGATGAACGATCGCCCGTGGCCGGTCACCTGCGGCGATATCTTTTATCTGCATGCCGATGACTGCCACAGCTACGAGTCGGTGCAGGATCTGGTGCTGGATAATATTATCTACTGCCCGGAACGCTTCCAGCTGGCGCTGGACTGGCAGCAGCTGCTGCCTGCCCGCAACGAGGGATGCTGGCGGCTGACCACCCGCGGGATGGCGCTGGCGCGCGGGGTGATTAAGCAGCTGGAAGTGGAAAGCCGCAAAAGCGACCTGCTTTCAAGACAGCTGACCGAAGCGCTGTTCCTGCAGCTGGCGCTCATTTTACAGCGCCATCGCTACGCCTCCGATCTGCCGTGGCAGCTGCCGGAGGGTGAACAGCTGGATCTGCTGATGGCGGCGCTTCAGGGCCATATCGCCAGCCCCTTCGATCTCGCCACGTTTTGCCAGCAGCATCGCCTGTCCGAGCGGGCGCTTAAGCAGCTGTTTCGCCAGCAAACCGGCATGACCATCGGCCACTATCTCCGCCAGCTGCAGCTCTGCCAGGCAAAATACCTGCTGCGTAGCGGCGATTTGCTGATTGGCGAGGTGGCCTCGCGCTGCGGGTTTGATGACAGTAACTACTTCTCGGTGGTCTTTACCCGCGAAACCGGCTTCACCCCCAGTGCCTGGCGTCAGCGCTTTATCAGCAGCGGCGAGGCGCATCGCCTGCATAATGCAAAAGGCTGACCCGAAGGCCAGCCTTTTGTGACAACGTCACGATAACGCTATGACACCATTCCCATCCCCACGATGTTAGCCGCAAGGATGATCACCACGCAGCCCACGCTCAGCACGCGTACCGGCCTGCGCCCAACGTTGCTCCACTCTTTCAGCAGCAGGCCCACCAGGCCACCGCACAGTACGTAGAAGCTCATATGCAGCATCCAGCTGACGAAATCATACTGCGCCGGTATGCGGGCGTGGCCCCAGGCATAGAAGAAGAACTGCAGATACCACATCGTGCCGCCAAGCAGCGACAGGCCGATGTTAGCGAACAGCAGCGGTTTTGCCACCGAGAAGTCGGCTTTAACCGACAGGTTAGATTTGGTGGCCAGGCGAATGAAGCAGTAGCCGAGGTTAATCAGCGCCCCGCCGCCCATAATCACCACGTAGCTCGGCAGCGCCACGTACAGTGGGTCAATACCCGCTGCTGCTGCGGCTTCGTGCATCGGTTTCGCCGCGTCCATCGCGAATGACATACCGGCGGAGAAAATACCGCACAGCACCGCCAGCACCAGACCTTTCTTGAGGTTAAAGTCTTCCGCCGCAATGCCCATCGCCCGCTCTTTCAGCAGCCCGGCGCGGGAAACAATCGCCACGCCAACCAGCGCCACCAGCACGCCGAGCAGCGTCAGCCGACCGCCGGTAGAGCTGAACAGCTCAACGAAGCGCCCCTGCAGCAGCGGCGTCATCAGCGTACCGACCACCAGCGTAATACCGATGGCAATGCCGATGCCCATCGACATGCCGAGGTAGCGCATGGTTAAACCGTAGTTAATGTTACCGATGCCCCACATCGCGCCAAACAGAAACACCGGCATCAGCTGGGAGAGAGAGAACGAACTGTAGTAGCCCCAGAAGCTGGGCAGCAGCATGGCGCTGATCGCCCACGGCAGGATAATCCACGACATCACCCCGCCCACTGACCACATGGTTTCCCACGACCAGCTGCGGACCTTCTTTAGCGGAGCATAAAAGCAGGCGGCGCTGGCCGCACCGACCAGATGCCACAGAATACCCGAGAGAATGGCTTCACTCATTTTGTTTTCCTTCGTTGTTGTTTGCCCTGTATGACGAAGGAGTCTACGGATAAGCGCCACCGGGCAACCTTACGCTGGCTGCCCCACCGGCGGCAGATCTGGCAAAATTCAGCGCCTTCAGCCGACTTCGATCACAATTCGCTCATCTGATGCCCGGCCGCGGCATCCCCTCGGGTTTTTCGTTAAGTGGCTCATAATTATCACTAAATAGTAAAAATGCCAGATCGGACAGCCGCTTCTTTTCGTTTTTGCCAGCTGGCTCTCATTGCTGGCAGCCAGATCAAGGTGATTACCCCACGGCTGTAGCACTTTCTAAGACCTGTAACAGTTATTCCGCTGTTAATTAACACACCGATAAAAAATGCGTCACGGAGAATCCGCCATGAACCCAGTTCAGCAACAAATGTATATCAACGGTCAGTTCGTCGAGAATCGTTCCGACCGCTGGATAGAGGTGATTAACCCGGCCACCGAAGCGCTGCTGTCGCGCATCCCGGAGGGCAGCGCTGAGGATGCGCAGCGCGCCATTGACGCCGCGGCGGTGGCCCAGCCGGGCTGGGAAGCGCTGCCGGCCATCGAGCGCGGTAACTGGCTGCGTAAAATCGCCGCGGGCGTGCGCCACCGCGCGGCGGAACTGACCGCAACGATCGTTGCCGAAGGCGGTAAAACCCAGGAGCTGGCCGAAACGGAAGTGTTCTTCACCGCCGACTACCTCGACTATATGGCCGAGTGGGCGCGCCGCTACGAAGGCGAGATCGTGCAGAGCGATCGCCCGCAGGAAAACATCCTGGTGTTCAAAAAGGCGATTGGCGTCACCACCGGGATCCTGCCGTGGAACTTCCCGTTCTTCCTGATTGCCCGCAAGGCGGCCCCGGCGCTGCTGACCGGCAACACCATTGTGATCAAGCCCAGCGAGCTGACGCCGAACAACGCCATTATCTTCGCCGAAATCGTCGATGAGATCGGCCTGCCCGCCGGGGTGTTTAACCTCGTGACCGGCTACGGTCCGGTGATTGGCCAGGAGCTGGCGGCCAATCCGAAGGTGGGGCTGGTCAGCCTGACCGGCAGCGTCAACGCCGGGATCGCCACCATGAAAGCGGCGGCGCAGAACGTCACCAAAGTCTCGCTGGAGCTGGGCGGCAAAGCCCCGGCTATCGTGATGAACGATGCGGATTTAGACCTGGCGGTGAAGGCCATCGTTGCCTCGCGCATGATTAACACCGGGCAGGTGTGCAACTGCGCCGAGCGGCTCTACGTGCAGGAAGGGGTTTATGATGAGGTGGTGAAACGCCTGACCGCCGCGTTTAAACAGGTGACCTTTGGCGACCCCGCCACGCAAAAAGGGCTGGATATGGGGCCGCTGATCACCGCCGCTGCCCTGCAGCGCGTGGAGCAGAAAGTGGCCGATGCGGTCGCGGCGGGCGCCACCGTGGTCACCGGCGGTCGGCGTGCGGGCAGCACCGGCTTCTTCTTTGAGCCCACCCTGCTGACCAACGTCAGCCAGAAGATGAACATCATGCAGGAAGAAACCTTCGGCCCGGTGCTGCCGGTGATGAAGTTCAGCACCTTAGATGAAGCGATCGCGCTGGCTAACGACAGCGAGTACGGTCTGACCTCATCGATCTTCACACAGAATCTGAATACCGCCATGCAGGCGCTGAAGCAGCTGAAGTTTGGCGAAACCTATATCAACCGGGAAAACTTTGAGGCAATGCAGGGCTTCCACGCCGGATGGCGTAAATCGGGCATCGGCGGTGCCGACGGGCGTCACGGCCTGGAGGAGTACCTGCAAACCCACGTTGCCTATCTGCAATATCAGTAACCGATCTGCCGCGCGGCGTCTTCACAGGCGAGACGCCGCCGCTCTGTTGTGCATCGATCATCGCGTGTTTGTTATGCAGCGCGATGCCCTTCCATCTTCATAATCCTGACACACCGCTGTCGTGTTTCAGCTCCTGGCCGTCATTTTCGCATCGCCGTATTCTTTCTCCTCCGGGCGGTTTCTGTGGCACCGCGATGCTTTTCCGCGTCGTTATGTTCCTGCCGCATATCGTTATCAGATCAACTCGCTAAGCCGCCTTCATGCATTTTGATATGTTTTTCTGACAGCGCTTATCACTTCGGGAAATAACATGAACAAAGCACTTCTTAGCGGCCTGATTAGCGGCCTGGTGATTGCCACCAGCGTTTCGGCTACCGCAGCAGAAAAACTGCCGGAAACGGTCAATATCGGCTATCAGAAAGCCAACATCTTCGCCCTGCTGAAATATCGCGGCACGCTGGACGAACAGTTTAAAAAGCAGGGGATCGCGGTGAAATGGGTGGAATTCCCTGCCGGTCCGCAAATGCTGGAAGGCCTGAACGTCGGCAGTATCGATCTGGCCGCCACGGGCGATGCCCCGCCAACCTTTGCCCAGGCCGCCAAAGCCGACCTGGTGTACCTCGGCCACTCCCCGGCGAACCCGAAAACGGAAGCGATCGTCGTGCCTGAAAATTCGCCGGTGAAGACCGTGGCCGACCTCAAGGGCAAGCGCGTGGCGCTGAACAAAGGTTCGGACGTTAACTATCTGCTGGTCCGCGCCCTGGAAGAGGCCGGGCTGAATTACAAGGACATCACTCCGGTTTATCTGCCTCCGGCGGATGCCCGCGCGGCCTTCCAGCGCGGCGCGGTGGATGCGTGGGTGATCTGGGATCCGTTCCTGGCCGAGGTGGAAACCAACGCGAAGGCGCGTCTGGTGAAGAATGCCGAAGGGCTGGTGCCGCACTACACCTTCTATCTTGCCAGCCGTAAATTTGCCGATAGCTGGCCGCAAACGGCAAAGCAGGTGGTGGACGAGTTAGGCACGCTCAGCGAGTGGGCAAACGGTCATCCGCAGGAGGCGGCGAAGATCCTCTCAACGTCGACCGGCCTGCCGGAACCGATCTGGCAGCGGGCGCTGACGAGAATGCCTTACGGCGCGGAGCGCATGACCCCGCAGGTGTTTGCCGAACAGCAGGCGCTGGCGGATAAATTTACCCAGATCGGCCTGCTGCCGGTGAAGGTGGACGTCAGCAGCGCAACCTGGTCGCTGGATAAGTAATTTGTATTGCAGATATCGCGGCAGAATGCCGGGCAGCGATGCCCGGCAAATGAGCGGTGGCTAACGTCTGTTTATCATAAACTTAATATTCCTGGTCATGCCTTCATACGGCTTGTTGGGTTCATATTTCCATCTGGAAATGGCCCTCAATGCTTCTGTATTAAACACCCCATTGGCCGTATCAGACACCACCACCGGATTAACCACATTGCCGCTGGCGTCAACATCGTATGACAGCATGACATCGCCCGTAAGCCCCTGACGAAAGGCGTCAGCCGGATACGCGGGCCGTTTTATCGCAATCGGCGACGGCTTCTCTCCCTGACGGATTTTGTTGCCCGGCGTGCAGGCGGCTAACAGCGCGCAGAAAAGCACTAGCGTGACTTTATGCATTGAATAATCCCTTATCGTTTAGCAATCAATAGCCTGAACCAGTTCCGTAATCAGCATACCAGATAAACCCGCTCTGGCGTGCTGCCAGTTACGCTTTGCGGATGTTGATCCCCTTCAAAAAATCACAAATTCCTATGCCTGAAAATCTGAATTCTCTTGCAGAACGAAATCCCTTCTTACACGATAGGTATAACGTTCTACTAAAACGTTCTACTCACAATAATAGTGCACAATGTGCGCAGAATAATGGTCGGTAATCGGGGGAAATCGGGATGGGACTGTTATCAGGGTTTATTAAATCGCTATCAAAGCTGTCGATGATTGGCCGGGCGCTAATGCTGCCAATCTCACTGTTGCCTGCCGCCGGTCTGCTGCTGGCGTTCGGTGATAAGTTCCATCTGCCGCTGATGATGAACGCGGGCGGGGTGATCTTCGACAACCTGCCGCTGCTGTTCGCTATCGGTTCGGCGGTCGGCCTGGCCTCGGAATCGGGTATCGCTGCCCTGTCCGCCGCCGTGTCGGTGTTTATTACCAATATCACCATCGGCACCGTCCTGTCGATTACGCCAGAAATGGCGGCGCAGGGCGGGAAATATGCCATGGTGGTCGGTATCCCCACCCTGCAGATGGGCGTTTTCGGCGGGCTGATCTGCGGCATTCTCGCCGCCTGGTGCTATAACCGCTTCCACACGCTTCAGCTGCCGGAGTTCCTCGGCTTCTTCTCCGGCAAGCGTTTTGTGGCGATTGCCACGGCGTTTATGTCGTTTATCCTTGGCCTGCTGCTTCCCTACGTCTGGCAGCATATCCAGGCGGGGATTGATGCCCTGTCGGTGATCGTCAACGGCGATAATCAGGCGGCCTCGACCTTTATCTTCGGTCTGGTGGAACGCGCGCTGATCCCGCTGGGCCTGCACCATATCTGGTATCCGTCCTTCTGGTACTCGTTTGGTGATTACACCACCCAGGCCGGTCAGGTTATCCACGGCGACCAGACTATCTGGTTCAAAATGCTGGAAGAAGGCACCAAATCCTTCAGCAGCAGCACCTATCAAAATGCCGGTAAGTTTATGCAGGGCGAGTTCCCGCTGATGCTGTTTGCGCTGCCTGCGGCCTGCCTGGCGATGTATCACGAGGCGCACACCAAAAATAAAAAAATCGCCGCCGGTATTCTGTTCTCCGCCGCGCTGACCTGCTTCCTGACCGGGATCACCGAACCGGTTGAGTTCACCTTTATTTTTGTTGCGCCAATTCTGTATGTCTTCAACGCCATCATGGCCGGGCTGGCCTATATGTGCATGTATCTGCTGCATGCGCATATCGCCAAGTCCTTCTCCGCCGGGCTGATCGACTACATCTCGTTCGGTATTCTGCCGTCGTTTAACGGTTATCAGACCAACTTCCTCAGCGCGGTGATGATCGGCGTGCCGATGGCGCTGATTTACTACTTCACTTTCCGCTTCGTGATCCGCCGCTTTGACGTAAAAACGCCGGGCCGTACCGAAGTCTCAGCCAGCGCCAGCGATAAGACCGATGACGAGCTGGTCAGCGAAATCATTGGCCTGCTCGGCGGGGCAAAAAATATCGATTCCGTTGGCTCATGCATCACCCGTCTGCGTATTGAGGTACTGAACGGCGACAGCGTGGATAAGGAGGGGCTGAACGGCATCGGCGCGCGCGGCGTGGTGTTCGTCGGCGACAAAGGCGTGCAGGTTATTTTCGGCGCCCGCGCACAGTTTATTGCCCAGGCCATGTCGACAACGCTTGGCAAATAGTCCGGTGCTGTTAAGGTAGCTAAGCCTCCCGTATTTTTACGGGAGGCTTTATTGTTTCCGACTGATTATTCGGGTGTTTCGGGGAGTGCGTTTGAAAAAGGTCAGCATTATTGATGTCGCTAAACTGGCGGGCGTTTCCGTCTCAACCGTGTCTCTGGTGCTGCGCCAGAAGGGGAAAATTTCCGAAGCGACCATCCAGCGCGTTCACTCGGCGATAACCGAACTGGGCTACGTGCATAATGTCGCCGCGGCAAACCTGCGTTCCAGTACCTCAAATCTGATTGGGCTGATCCTGCGGGATTTCAGCGACAGCTTCTCCATCAAGGTGATGGCCAGCATCGTTCAGGCGCTGGAGCGCGAGGGTTTTATGGTGTTCCTCGGCCAGCCGCAGGATGACGAGCAGCACCTGGAGCGCTGCCTGCTCTCTTTCAAACAGCAGGGCGTGGCCGGGGTGATTTATCTCGCCAGCGATGCCACCACCGATCGTCTGCCGGAAAAAATCATCCAGTGTCCGCTGCCGCTGGTGGTGGTTTCGCAGACGCTGCCGGCGCAGCCCTGCGATCTGGTGATGCGCGACAATCGCCAGGCGGCCAGCCTGGCAACCCGCTATCTTATTGAGCGCGGGCATCGCAACATCGCCTATATCGGCGGGATGGAAAATGACCGGGTGCGCCATCAGCGCCTGCTCGGCATGCACGGTGCGCTGAAGCAGAACGGGCTGGCGCTGCGCGATGAGTTTGCCCCCGTCTGCCGGGAAAGTACCGATTCGGTCAGTCAGGCAACCCGTCAGCTGCTGGAGAAGAACAACACCATAACGGCGCTGCTTTGCCATTCACCCACGGCGATTATTGGCGCGTTGGGGGGGATTCATCAGGTGGGGCGTACCATCGGTAAGGACGTGTTCCTTACCCAGCAGGTGGCGCTGATCGGCTTTGAGGATATGCTGCACGTCAATCTCACCTCGCCGTCGTTTACCTATGTCTCCTCTGGCAGTGAGGAGACCGGTCGCCAGGCGGCGGGGCTGATGATGCGCAGGCTGAAAGAGCCGGAGCTGCAAAGCCAGCGCATCACCCTTTCCGGCCAGCTGGTAATACAGCACTCGGCGTAAAGCCCCACCGGCCAGCTTCAGGGCAGATTTTCATCTGCCGGGCGTAGCATTCGCTTCTGCCGCCCCGGTTACCACAGACCGCAGCCGCCAGCGTGAACCCCTGGCGGCAGTCTGTCCTAGCGCCCTTTCTTCTTGCGTCCCGGCTGCGCAAAACGCTTGCGTCCGGCAGCGGCTCCGGCCCCGGCAGCTTTCTCGCCCGGCTTCGCCCCCGGCTTTGCGGCCGGCTTTTTCTGCGGAGAGGATTTCGGCGGAGATTTTTTCGCCGTGGCGTCTTCCGAGCTGGAATCTTCAATCAGTTTAAACAGGTCGATCAGCTCATCATCGGTCAAATCACGCCATTCGCCCGGCGGCACGCCCTTCAGGCTGACGTTCATGATGCGCGTACGTTCCAGCTTCGTCACTTCATAACCGAAGTGCTCGGCCATGCGGCGGATCTGGCGGTTAAGCCCCTGAACCAGAATAATGCGGAAGACGAAGGTCGACTCCTTCTTCACCTTGCACTTTTTGGTGACCGTTCCCAGCATCGGCACCCCGGCACCTAAACCACGAATAAACTCTTCGGTAACCGGCTTATTCACGGTGACCAGATACTCTTTCTCGTGGTTGTTGCCGGCACGCAGAATTTTATTCACCAGGTCGCCTTGGTTGGTCAGGAAGATCAGCCCCTGCGAGTCCTTATCCAGCCGCCCGATGGGGAAGATGCGCTTGCTGTGGTTAACGAAATCAACGATGTTGTCCTTCTCGCCGTCTTCGGTGGTGCTGACGATACCCACCGGTTTGTTCAGCGCAATCAGCACCAGATCTTCGGCATCACGGGGTTCAATCAGCTGACCGTTCACTTTAACGACATCACCGTCCGACACCCGATCGCCCACCGTGGCGCGCTTGCCGTTGATGAAAACATTTCCCTGTTCGATATAGCGGTCGGCATCGCGGCGAGAGCAGATACCGCTTTCGCTAATGTATTTATTCAGACGTGTGGATGAGTTGGTCAGCATGTTACCCCCGTGCAAAAAAGCGGACTATACCTTACCGCTGAGCAAGCCTGGAGTAAAAATTGCAGAATTTGTGCAAAGCGCGGCTTTCCACCGCCGACGGGCTATTTTTCCAGCCGCTGGGGGCGAAAGGCCGCGCTCCGCGTTTGACTAAAAATCAGGCATCACCGCCGGGCGCGTCAACCGCAGGGCACGCCGCCAGCAGCTGGCGGGCGACGCTTTCAGCATGCTCGGCCACCTGCGGCAGGCCCATCAGCTCACCGAAGCGGCCACGCGCGGCGGGGCCAGCCACGTAAAGATGCAGATTCGGTGCGCCGAAGCGGTTAATGGCCTGCGAACGCCCGTTAACCTTAATGCCCAGCGCCAGCTCGTCCGGCTGGATCACCCCGTCCCGCGCCAGCTGGTGCAGCAGCGCATCGCTTTGCAGCAGCCCGCCGTGCGCCGGGCCGGTGGTGACAATCAGCCGGTCAACCTTCAGGCTGCGGGCTTCGCCGCGCCGGGAGCGTAAATCCAGCCGGATCGTGGTTCCTTCCGCCGTAATCGACTGCAAACGCGCGGCCAGCACCGACAGCTGTCCGCTCGCCTGCCACTGCGCCAGCACCGCATTCACCTGCGGGGCGATGCGGTAGCGGTGAACGTCCCACCACGGGCGCAGATGGCGCAGAAAACGCCGCTGTTCGGCCAGTGAGAGCTGCTGCCAGATAGCCTGCCCGTTCTGGCGGATATCATCCAGCACCAGCTGCCACGGCAGCCCCTGTGCGGCGGCCTGCTTCACTTCATGACGGATGCGCCGCAGCCAGCCCAGCGCGCTGCCCGGCTGCCCGCTGCGGTAGTCCAGCTCCCACGGCTCGAAGCTGCCGCTGAGATTGGCGCGCGGCAGCAGACCCCGACGGGAAAAGGCGACGATCGGGCCGCGATGCCCGTGACGGTGTAACGTCGCCACGGTATCGGCCATGGTCAGGCCGCTGCCGATAATCGCAATGGACTCGTGCGGCGCGATATCCGCCAGCGCGTTGTGACGCCACGGATCGGCAATCAGCCCCGGATGCCCCTCCAGCGCCAGCGCTATACTGCGCGGCAGCGCGGGCGGCGGATGGCTGATCGCCAGCACCAGCTCGTCTGCCCGCAGGCGTTCGCCACCGGCGGTAACCACCTCACCGTTTTCCAGCGCCACGGCGCGGTCGCGCAGATGGCGTAACACGACCGGCGACTGCCTTTGCGCATCGGCAAACAGCCCGGAGATATACGCAGCAAACTGCCCGCGCTGCGGATAAACCCGCCCGTCGTGCCAGCGTGCCGCCGGGTCATTCACAAAGGCCGCCGAGGCGCGGAACCAGCGATCGAAATCGCCCTGTTCCGCAGCGGTCAGCTGCATGCGGTCGGCGGGCACGTTGATACGGTGCGCCGGATCGCGGCTGCCGTAGGCCACGCCCTGCGCCACGCCGTCGCGCGGTTCAATCACCGTAACCCTCAGCCCTGCATGGCCCCCGCGCGCCAGATGAACAGCCAGCGCGGTACCGCTAAAGCCGCCGCCGACGATCACGATATGGCGATCAGCCATGCGCCAGTTCCCGCTCTCTCTGCCGCTCCAGCTCGCGCACCAGCGGGATCACTTCGCGGCCAAAGAACTCCACTTCCTCCTGGAAGTGCAGGAAGCCCAGCAGCATCAGGCTCACTCCCGCGTCTTTCAGCGAGATAATGCGTTCGGCAATCTGCTGCGGCGTGCCGATCAGATTGGTTTTAAAACCGTCATTGTACTGCACCAGATCCTCCAGGGTCGATTTTGCCCAGTTACCTTCGCCCTCCGGTGAGGCGCTGCCGGCGTTTTTCACTTCGTGCTGGAAGCCTTTGACCGCATCCGGGTTGGCGTGGTCGAGGATCTCCTGCAGCACCTGCTGTGCTTCCTCCTCGCTGTCGCGGGCGATAACAAAGCCGTTGACGCCGACTTTGACCTGGTGCTGATTATAGGCCGCCTTGCGCTGGATATCCTCCACCTGCTGGCGGATCCCCTCAACCGTGTTGCCGTTGGTAAAGTACCAGTCCGACACGCGGGAGGCCATATCGCGGGCGGCACGGGAGCTGCCGCCCTGGAAGATTTCCGGGCGCGGCGACAGCGGTTTGGGCTTCAGCGAATAGTCGCGGTAGCGGTAGAAATCGCCGGCGAAGGTAAAGCTCTCCTCCTGCCAGATGCCCTTCAGGCAGCGGATAAACTCTTCCGAACGCAGGTAGCGCTCTTCGTGATCCAGCCACGGCTCGCCGATGGCTTTGAACTCGCCGCGGAACCAGCCGCTGACGACGTTGACCGCAATGCGCGCGTTGCTCAGATGGCTGATGGTGGCAATCTGTTTGGCGGCCAGCGTCGGGTTCCACGGGCCGGGCAGCAGTGCGGCAATTACCTTGAGTTTTTCCGTCGCGCCCAGCAGCCCCTGTGAGAAGCTGACCGACTCATGCTGATTGTCCGCGCCGTAGCCGGCGGTAAAGCGGATCTGGGTCAGCGCATAATCAAACCCGGCGCGCTCGGCAATCTGCGCCAGCTTGCGGTTGTAGTCGAAATCCCAGCTGGTGCGCTGCGGAATATTGCTGATCACCAGACCGCCGGAAACGTTCGGTACCCAGTAGGCGAATTGAATAGGTTGTTGGCTCATTGTTGTGCTCCTCAGCTGACGCTGGTCTGTTTTTGTGGCCGGCGGTCGCCGCCAATCGTTTCACCAAATGGCCCGGTATTGACCGTTCCCTGACGTTTTTCACCGTTGGTGGCCAGCGGCAGCAGCGGCATGACCAGTTCGGCAAAGCGGTGCGCTTCTTCAAGATGTGGATAACCGGAGAAAATGAAATTGGTGATCCCCAGCGCCTGATATTCACGAATGCGCGCCGCCACCTGCTGCGGGTTGCCCACCAGCGCGGTGCCCGCGCCGCCGCGCACCAGGCCGACCCCCGCCCACAGGTTCGGCGCAATGCGCAGCCCGTCGCGCGACCCGCTGTGCAGCGCGCTCATCCGCGCCTGGCCGGTGGAATCCATGCGGGCAAAGATCTTCTGCGCGCTGGCGATGGTTTCATCATCGAGATGGGCAATCAGCCTGTCGGCCGCGGCCCAGGCCTCCTCTTCGGTTTCACGCACGATAACGTGCAGGCGGATGCCGTAATCCAGCTGGCGCCCACGCTGTTCCGCGCGCTGACGCACCACCGCCAGCTTCTCGGCCACCTGCTCCAGCGGCTCCCCCCACGTCAGGTAGGTATCCACCTGATTCGCCGCCACGTCGATCGCCTCGTCCGACGAGCCGCCGAAATAGAGCGGCGGGCCGTTTTCCTGCACCGGCGGGAAGAGAATCTCTGCGCCCTCCACGCGGATATGCTCGCCGTGATAGTCGACCTTCTCGCCCTTCAGCAGTCGGGTGTAGACGTCGAGAAATTCCCGGGTGACCTGATAGCGATCGGCGTGGCTGAGGAAGATGCCGTCACCACGGTTCTCGACCGGATCGCCCCCGGTCACCACGTTAATGAGCAGGCGTCCTTCCGACAGGCGGTCGAGGGTGGCCGCCATGCGTGCAGCCAGGCTGGGCGGCTGTAAACCGGGGCGCACCGCCACCAGATAGCGCAGGCGGCGGGTCATCGGGGCCAGCGCCGAGGCCACCAGCCACGAATCCTCACAGCTTTTCCCCGTGGGGATCAGCACGCCGTAATAGCCAAGGTTATCCGCCGCCAGTGCAACCTGCTGTAAATAGGGAAGATCTACCGCTCGTCCGCCTTCCGCCGTCCCCAGGTAACGCCCGTCGCCGTGGGTGGGCAGAAACCAGAATACGTTGATATTTTCCTGTACCGACTCGCTCATTTGCCATTTCCTATATAACTACATCTGAATTTATTCATTAGAAAGTTACGCTTTGGTTATAAAACACCAAGCAGGAAGCATGCCAGTTTTTAGTCTTGCTTTAATGCTTATTAATCAGCAGGTTAATCGCCACCGTCACGCCGATAACGTGCTGCATTTGCAGCAGAAGATGGCCGACATTTGCTGCAATTGCAGCAGCCGCGCCACCTGCCCCTCTCGTCGCCGTGAATAAGTCAGGATACTCTGGCGGCAGACGTCATCTTGCAGGAGTGAACCATGCAGAACCCCGCCCCCATACTGATCGACCCGGCCTCCATCGCCTTTCAGAGCGTGCTGGACAGGCTGGCCCCGACCGATGCCACGGTGCTGATCGTCGGTGAAACCGGCACGGGTAAAGAGGTGGTGGCGCGCTACCTGCATCATCACAGCGCGCGGCGCGGCCAGCCGTTTCTGGCGGTGAACTGCGGAGCGCTGACCGAGACCCTGGCGGAGTCGGAGCTGTTCGGCCACGAGAAAGGCGCGTTTACCGGCGCGGCCGAGCGCCATCAGGGCTGGTTCGAGGCCGCCGAGGGGGGAACCCTGCTGCTGGATGAAATCGGTGAACTGAGCCTGCCGCTGCAGGTCAAGCTTCTGCGGGTGTTGCAGGAGCGGGAAGTGACCCGGGTTGGCTCCCGCCGCCCGGTTAAGGTTAACGTGCGGGTGATTGCCGCCACCCACGTTGACCTGGCGCTGGCGATACGCGAGCGCCGCTTCAGGGAAGATCTCTACTACCGGCTCAACGTGGCGGCCGTGACCCTGCCGCCGCTGCGTCAGCGCCGCGAAGACATTCCGCTGCTGGCGGACCATTTTCTGAAAGTGTATGGCAACCGGCTCGGGCGGCCGCAGCTGCGGCTGGCCGCCGATACGGTGGCGACGCTGATGGATTATCCGTGGCCGGGCAATATCCGCGAGCTGGAAAACACCCTGCACAATGCGGTACTGCTCAGCCGGGAGCCGGTGATCGCCCCGGAGCAGCTGCGGCTCAATCCGGTTGCGATCGACCCCCAGCCCGCCAGCGAACTGGCGCTGGACCGCTTTCTCCGCCAGCAGCTCAACGTCGACAGCGGGCAAATTTACCAGCGGGTGCTGGATTCACTGGTACGCAATGCGTTTGAGCTGAGCGACGGCAACCAGCTGCAAACCGCTGCGCTGTTGGGCGTCAGCCGCAACACGCTGCGCACCCACCTCGGCCATCTGGGCCTGATTAAAGCGCGGCGCAGCACCGCACGCGGCCAGCGCTTTGATGCCGCTCCGGCTACCCCGCAGGAGCGTGAACTGCGCATCGGCTATCAGAAATTTGGCAATCTCGGCATTCTCAAGGCGCGGCAAAGCCTGGAAGCGGAGTTTGCCAGCCGGGGCATCAGCGTGCTGTGGAGCGAATTTCCCGCCGGGCCGCAGCTGCTGCACGCGCTGACCCATCACGAGATCGACTTCGGAACCACCGGCGAGGTTCCCCCGGTGTTCGCCCAGGCCAGCGGCAGCCCGCTGCTGTACGTGGCGTGGGAACCGGCCGCGCCGCAGAGCGTGGCGCTGATGGTGGCTAACGACAGCCCGATCCGCAGCATTGCCGATCTGCGCGGTAAGCGGATCGCGGTCAATAAAGGCTCTAACGTGCACTATCTGCTGGTGCAGATGCTGGATGAGGCGGACATGAGCCTGGCGGACGTGCGGGTGGTGTATGCCCCGCCGAAATACCCGCTGACGCCGAGCGACCATCACGCGGTGGACGCCTGGATGATGTGGGATCCGCTGCTGAGCGCGGCGGAGTATGACGGACAGCTCCGGGTGGTGGGCGACGGTCGCGGGCGGGTGAATAATCATCAGTTTTACCTGACCCACCGCGAGTTCGCGGCGCATTCTGCCGACCTGCTGCATACGCTGCTGGCGGCACTGGAGCAGACCGGGCGCTACATAGACGGCAATCGCCAGGAGGCCAGCACCCTGCTGGCATCGGAGCTGGGGCTGGACCCGCAGGCGCTGTCGGACGCGCTGGTGCGCCGCAGCCATCAGACGAAAAGGATGGATCTGGCGGTGATCCGTGAACAGCAGACCATCGCCGACCGCTTTTATGCTCTTGGGTTACTGCCCCGCGCGGTGAAGGTGCGCGAGGCGCTGTGGCACGATTAGTGACAACGTCACCTTCTCGCCTGCGTTACCTCACCCGGCGCTGGCTGTGGAACAGCGCCACCGCACTGAACAGGGCCAGCAGCATCAGATAGTAGCTTGGGGCCAGGCTGCTGCCCGTCATGCTAATCAGCAGGGTACAGATCAGCGGCGCAAAGCCGCCAAACACCGTCACCGCCACGTTGTAGCTGATGGCCATTCCGCTGGCGCGGGTGGTCATCGGGAACAGATCGGCCATCATCGACGGCACCGTGGAGAAATAGACCGATTTCAGCAGCGCCATCCAGCCGACCAGCAGGATCAGCGTGGTTGGGCTGGTGTGATTGACCACCAGCAGGAACGCCGGATAAATGGTCGCGGCCAGCATGATCAGCGAGCCCCACATCAGCGGCAGACGCCCGACTTTTTCCGCCAGCAGCCCCATCAGCGGGGTCACCACGGTAAGAATAATCCCGGCCACCAGCGTGGCGGTAAACGCCGCCGATCCCGGCAGGTGCAGGTTTTTGGTGGCGTAGGTCGGCACGTAGTTGAGCATGTAGTTCACGCCGGTGGAGATCACCATCAGCCCCATGGCCAGCAGCAGCAGATTTTTCTGCTGGCCCATCAGCGCTTTCAGCGGCGCGGCGTGTTTTTCCTGGCTGACAAAGCTGGCCGGTTCATGCACGTGGCGGCGGATATACAGCCCTACCGGGCCGATCAGCAGTCCGAAGGCGAACGGGATGCGCCAGCCCCACTCCTGGATCTGCGCTTCGGTCAGCCAGGCCGTCAGCCCCAGGCCAAACGCCGACGCCATCAGCGTACTGGCTCCCTGGGTGGCAAACTGCCAGCTGGCAATAAAGGCGCGGCGCTCCGGAAAATGTTCCACCAGAAACGCCGTGGAGCTGCCGAACTCGCCCCCGGCGGAGAAGCCCTGAATCAGCCTCGCCAGCAGGATCATGATCGGCGCCATTACCCCGATGCTCGCGTAGGTCGGCATCACGGTAATGATCAGCCCGCCGACCATCATCAGCATAATCGACAGCAGCAGCGCTTTTTTACGCCCGACGCGGTCGGCGTAGGCACCCAGCACGATTGCGCCGAGTGGGCGGATCAGGAACGACACGCCGAAGCTGCCGAAGGTCAGCAGCAGCGACACCGACGGGTCTTCGGTCGGGAAAAACGCATGGGCGATATAGCTGGCGAAGAAACCGTAAACCGCGATATCGAACCACTCCAGCGCATTGCCGACGCAGGTGGCAAACAGGGTTTTATACAGGTTCGGCTTCACCGCCGTGGGGGTGTGAACAGTCGTGCTCATTTTGCACCTCCCTGCGCGCAGTGGGCCTGATGACGGGCCAGCAGTGCGGTTCCCTGCTCACCCAGATCCCAGAACAGGCGGGTCATCATCTGCAGTCCTTCGCGTGCGATGGACTTAAGCATGTGTTCATCCACCGCGTGCTGGCCACAGGCCGGATAGGAGTGCGGCACCCACAGGGTGGGCAGGCCGAGGATATCGGCAAAGACATCATTCGGCAGCGAACCGCCCAGGTTCGGCAGCAGCGCCGGTTTTTTGCCGCTGGTTTCCGCCATCAGCCCCAGCGCCCAGCCGACCAGCGGGTCGGTCGGGTCAAGCCGCGTGGCCGGAGAGCCGCGCAGCACCTCCACCTCCACCTGCGGGAAGCCGTGGCGATCGAGGTGTTCACGCAGGTGCTCGCCGATATGTTGCCAGTCGGTCTCCACCACAAAGCGCAGCTGGCATACCGCCGTGGCGCTGCCGGGAATGGCGTTCATCGGCCGCGCCGGGTTGCCGGCCAGCAAGCTCAGCACCTCCAGCGTATTCCAGCCGTACAGCCGCTCGGTCGGCGTCAGCCCCGCTTCACCCCAGCTGGGATCGATCGCCGGGCCGTCACCTTCACCGACGTGAATATCATCAAGAATGGCTTTAACCGCTGCGCTGATGGCCGGCGGCTTCAGTGCGGCAACCTGCAGCTGGCCGTGCTGATTGACCAGGCAGGCCAGCGCGTTAGCCAGCTGGGTGCCGGGATTGGTCAGCAGGCCGCCCCAGTTGCCCGAGTGGTAGTCGCGATCGCGGGCGTGAATGCTGAGGCGGAAGTTGACCGCCCCGCGCGACCCCAGAAACAGCGTTGGCCGCTCGGCGCTGAGGCGCGGGCCGTCGGAGGCGATAAAGATATCGGCGGCCAGTTCGGACTGGCGATCGCGGCACAGCTGGGCCAGGCCGGGGGAGCTGACCTCTTCACCCATTTCAAACAGGAACTTGCAGTTAAAGCCGAGCGAACCGCGCGCGGCAATCACCTGCTCCAGCGCGGCGATATTTACCGAGTGCTGGCCCTTGTTATCGGCGCTGCCGCGCCCGTACCAGCGGTCGCCCTCTTCCACCAGTTGCCAGGGCGTCAGCCCGCTGCGCCAGTTTTCATCGTCGCCGAATACCACGTCGCCGTGGCCGTAGCACAGCACGGTGGGCAGCGCGGGGTCTTCAATACGCGTCGCCAGCAGGAACGGGCGCGCCGGCGCCTGCGGATTCGGCAGCTGCTGGCAGATAAAGCCCAGCCCCTGCATCGCTGGGATCATCTCTTCGTCATAATAGCGCTGGATAATCTCATCACGATCGTCGCGCTGGCTTTCGCTGCGAATCGCCACGCGCCTCGCCAGCACGCGTTTAAACTCCCCGCTGTCAAAATACGCCGTCGCGCGGGCTACTGCCTGTTCAGCTGTCATAGACTTTTTCCGTAGTTATGTGTTGGTTTGCGTTTTAACGATCTCTTTCGCGGATCGATGTTGTTATCACTCCATCTAAGCTAATATTCAGCTTTGCCACAATTATCAAAATAACAAACGAGCCTTACAATAAAAGCAACGCCGGACTGCACCATTCCCGTCCGCGCACCGTTGGAGAGCACCCCGTGCACAGCACTGAAATTCGCTATTTTTTAGCCGTGGCCAGCAGCGGTTCGCTGAGCGCCGCCAGCCAGCAGCTGTTCGTTGCCGTTTCCGCCATCAGCCGTCAGATCCAGCGGCTGGAGGCCCGGGTCGGCGCGCCGCTGTTTGAACGCCACGCGCGCGGCATGGTGCTGAACGATGCCGGGCAGATTTTTGAGAATCACGTGCGAAAAAGCATGATGGATATGGAGCACGCCGTTGCGGAGATTAAGGGGCTGAAAGCGGTGCGGCGCATTGCGCTGCGCGTGGCCTGTACCGACGGCATGGCGTTCAGCCTGCTGCCGGTGCTGTTTACCGAATTTCGGCTGCTGCATCCGGGGGTGAGTTTTCATCTGACGGTGGGTAGCGCGCTGGAGGTGGCGGAAATCATGCGGCGCGGCGAGTGTGACGTTGCCTTTCAGTTCAGCCTGCACCCGGAGCGGGGCGTGGAGGTGGTGGCAGCGTGGCCCGCCCCGGTGCTGCTGGTGATGCGGCGGGAGCATCCGCTGGCGCAGAGCACGGTCCAGCTTGCCGATCTGCTGGCTTACCCGCTGGCGCTGCCGGATGCGGGCACCACGGTGCGTCAGCTTTTCGATCTCTCATGCCGGATGAGCGGCACGTTTGTTGAACCGACGCTGACCTGTAACAACTTCAGCACGCTCTATTCGTTCCTGCTGAACACGCCGCAGGCCATCACCATCTGCAGCCAGTTTACGGTGATGTACCAGGCCGAAGAACAGGGCCTGGTGCTGAAATCGCTGGGCAGCGAGCAGCTCAGCCAGCGATCGCTACAGGTGCAAACCGCCATCGGCCGCCCGCCTTCCGCCGCGCTGTCGCTGTTCCTGGCCTTCGCCCAGCAGGAGCTGAAACGACAGGATGCGCGCATAAGAACGCGTTACGGTTTTTGATGGCTCGTCCCTGAGCCTGGGAATAATCAGGTTAGAGCGACGGTTACCGCTGAGGGCGCATTAACTTTGACTGATTCAATGCCTTTATCACGAGCCTGCGTGGAACTGTACATTTCACTGTTTCCAATGACCTGATGATTGGCAGCGCTCAGGGTGAAATAAGGAGAGCCGTTTTTTGCTACCAGCCTCTGATAATTGGCATCTGCCGGTGCATGTTTCTTAACTGACGCAACGCCATTTTCACAGCTGGCTTTCGTGGTATACCCTTCACTGCTCAGTATGACTTCACCATTTCCTGCCTTCAGGCGGAAATAATACTGCCCGTTTTTACCGCTGAAAATCTCGAATTTACCGCTCATTTTCATGCTCCTTTGGGTGATTGTGTTGGATAACGTGTTGGAGAAAAAGGCAGGACGTCAAAGCGTTAGGTAAGCAGTCCTGCCGTGACGGGGCTTACCTGATATCCACCGGATAGAAAATATGTTTGCCGAACGGATCAACCTCATAACCGCTGATCTCTTTGCGCACCGGCTCAAAGATCGTCGAGTGGGCAATCATCACCGCCGGGGCCTGGTCATGCATGATCTGCTGCGCCTCGTGGTACATCGCCACACGTTTTTCATGGTTCTGCTCGGCGCGAGCCTGAGTGATCAGCTGGTCAAACGGCTTGTAGCACCATTTCGATGAGTTCGAACCGCCGTTGGCCGAGGTGCAGCTGAACAGCGGGCCGAAGAAGTTATCCGGGTCACCGGTGGCCGTGGTCCAGCCCATCAGCGCCGCCTGATGTTCGCCGTTTTTCACCCGCTTGAGGTATTCCCCCCACTCAAAGGTGACGACATTGGCCTTGATACCGACCTTCTGCCAGTCCGCCTGAATCATCTCCGCCATGCGTTTGGCGTTGGGATTATACGGGCGCTGTACCGGCATCGCCCACAGGTCGACGCTGGTACCCGGCGCAATTCCCGCTTCCTTCAGCAGCGCTTTGGCCTTTTCCGGGTCCCAAGCGTAGTCCTGAATATCTTCTGCCGCGCTCCAGACGCCCGGCGGCAGCAGGTTTTTCGCTGCGGTACCGGTCCCCTGGAATACCGCCTCGATTATCGCCGGTTTGTTGATCGCCATCGTTAAGGCCTGGCGCACTTTGACGTTATCCATCGGTGCTTTCTGGGTGTTAAAGGCCAGGAAACCGGTGTTCAGCCCGGCCTTCTGCGCCAGGGTGATATTTTTATTTTCGCCCAGACGCTTGAGGTCCGCAGGATTCGGGAACGGCATCACCTGGCATTCGTTTTTCTCCAGCTTGGCGGCGCGCACCGAGGCATCCGGCACGATGCTGAATACCAGCCGGTCGAGCTTCGCCTTGCCCTGCCAGTATTCCGGGAAGGCGCGATAGAGAATGCGCGAATCCTTCTGATACTGCAGCAGCTCGAACGGACCGGTGCCGATCGGCACGCTGTCGACTTTTTCCGGCGTACCGGCTTTCAGCATCGCGTCGGCGTATTCCGCTGAGAGGATCGAGGCAAAGTACCAGGCCAGATCGGCCAGGAACGGGGCTTCCGCATGGGCGAGCGTAAAGCGCACGGTGTGGTCGTCCACCTTCTCAATATTTTTCAGCAGCGAACCGAACTCCAGGCTTTCGAAGTTGGCGTAGGTGCCGTTAGAGACGTTGTGATAAGGGTTAGCCGGATCTTTCTGGCGCATAAACGAGAAGATCACGTCGTCGGCGTTAAAATCGCGTGTGGGCTTGAACGCTTTGTTGCTCTGGAACTTGACGCCCTTGCGCAGGTGGAAGGTGTAGACCGTGCCGTCTTCCGAGATATCCCAGCTTTCCGCCAGGCTTGGGATCAGGTCCGTGGTGCCCGGCGTGAAGTCCACCAGCCGGTTGTAGACCGGCACCGCGCTGGCATCCACGCTGGTGCCGGAAGTATAAAGCTGCGGGTTAAAGTTTTCCGGCGATCCTTCAGAACAATACACCAGTGTTTTTGCCGATGCTCCGCTGGCAATCGAAATCGCCAGCGCCGTTAACAGCGTGCCCAGTACCGCTTTCTTCATCTCCATCCTCGCTTTTTATTTGACATTGTCAGGGGGTGGTGCGTAAAACCAGAGAGTATCCGAGTAATAAATATTACATAAATACAGCGATATGCTGAGCAACGATTAAGGAATTCTGATGACTGACTCCCTCGCGCAGAAGCTGACCGACCGTTTTTACCGTTATCTGGCGGTCACCAGCCAGAGCGATGCCGCCGCCACTATCCTGCCCAGTACGCCCGAACAGCACGACATGGCGCGCCTGCTGGCGGAAGAGCTGACCGAGCTCGGCTTACAGGACGTGGTAATTGATGAGTTCGCCACCGTGACCGCCGTCCGGCCGGGGAATACCCCCGGTGCGCCGAAAATCGGCTTCATTACCCATATCGATACCGTCGACGTCGGCCTGTCGCCGCATATTCATCCGCAGACGCTGCGCTTTGAAGGCAAAGACCTGTGCCTGAATGCGGAGCAGGACATCTGGCTGCGCACCGCCGAGCACCCGGAAATCAACGCCTATATCGGCCAGGATATTATTTTCAGCGATGGCACCTCGGTGCTGGGGGCAGATAACAAAGCCGCGGTGACCGTGGCGATGACGCTGCTGGAGCGGCTGCCTGCCGACGCGCCGGTTGGCGATATCGTGATGGCTTTTGTGCCCGATGAAGAGATCGGCCTGCGCGGCGCAAAGGCGCTGGATCTGGACAGCCGTTTTAACGTGGATTTTGCCTACACCATCGACTGCTGCGAGCTGGGTGAAGTGGTGTATGAGAACTTTAACGCCGCAGCGGCGGAGATCCGCCTGACCGGGGTGACCGCTCACCCGATGTCCGGCAAGGGCGTGCTGGTCAACCCGCTGCTGATGGCGTGGGATTTTATCGGCCACTTCGATCGCCAGCAGACGCCGGAGCATACTGAAGGCCGCGAAGGCTACACCTGGTTCAACGATATGCATGCCAATGCCAGCGAGGCGGTGCTGAAGGCGTCAATTCGCGATTTTGACCTTGAGAGCTTCGCAGGACGCAAACGGCAGATCGAGGATGTGGCGGAGGTTATTCGTAAACAGTATCCGACCGGGCGCGTTGAGGTGAGCATCAGCGATACCTACAGTAATATCAGCAACGCCATCGGCGAAGATCGTCTGCCTGTCGATCTTATTTTTGCGGCGCTGAAGGAGATTGACGTGGAGCCGAAGGTGATCCCGATGCGCGGCGGCACCGACGGTGCGGCGCTGTCGGCGAAAGGCCTGCTGACGCCGAATTTCTTTACCGGTGCGCATAACTTCCATTCGAAGTTTGAGTTTTTGCCGGTGCCGTCGTTTGTGAAGTCCTATGAGCTGGCGGAGAAAATCTGCCTGCTGGCGGCGCGTCCTTTCATCAAGTAAGCCGGTGAGCGGGCAGACCCTGCCCGCTCCTGTATCAATGACCCGCCGCACGGCGCGGCTGCCGGTCACCGGTTTCCACGCCGTTATTCCTCGTAAACGTATACGCGCAGGCGGTGACCGTCCGGGTCGCTGCAGGTAAAGGTGTAGCCGAAGTCCATTTCGCTCGGCTGCTGGAGGATTTCCGCGCCGTGCTGCTGCCACAGGCGGCAGCAGGCATCCACTTCTGCGCGGCTTCCCAGGGTGAAGACCAGTTCGGACTGGCTCGGGCCTTTGGTTGCCGGTGGCTGGGTGTCGTCTATCGCCCACAGCCCCAGGCGGCCGGTTTGCAGGACGAACATGTAGTAGATGTCCTCCGTTACCACCGGGTCAATCTGGAACAGGCGCTGATAGAATTCGGCGCTTTTTTTCGGGCTTTCGACGTAGAGGATGGTGTAGTTGAGTGCGTTCATGGTGATTTCCTTTCATTTCATGGGTGGGTTTGATGGCGGGAAGGATAGCGTTGGGGAGTGACAGTTTCTGTCAGTAGGGGTGGCGCGGCTTTGCCAGTGACTCTGGTCGCTGATTGGTTGGGTTCGTTACCTGCGGGTTGGGTGCTGACGCTGGTGGGCAGGTGTCTTCCTGCCGGGCGGTCCTCGCGCCGCTTTGCGGTCCCTTCTCTCCGTTTGTCAGCCTTACGGACCGCCGCAGACGCGCGTCCTGCGCGGCCGCGCCTTTTGCCCACGTCCCTGTGGGCAAATCCGGGCTTCCTCTCTGCGTTCAGCGCTGCGGATTGCCCTTCAGGAAGACACCTGTCCACCGGCTTTGCTGCACATGCGATGGCTTTTACAGTAAATGACCGGCTCATTGCTGCATAAGCGATGGCTTTCACAGTAAATGGCCGGTTCGTTGCAGCAATTCAGGCGTAGACAGCGGCAATAAAGAACATATTTCTGTGGGTGAAGTTTGTGTGCGCGGGGATCATTTTGTGGGTTATGTCCCTGACTGGCGGGCTGTGTATGTTGCCTTTGGATGGGGCCTGTCGCTGATGGGCAGCGTATGTTGCCTGTGGATTGGGTGCCGACGCTGGTGGCTGGGTTCGTTACCTGCGGGTTGGGTGCTGACGCTGGTGGGCAGCGTATGTTGCCTGTGGATTGGGTGCCGACGCTGGTGGCTGGGTTCGTTACCTGCGGGTTGGGTGCTGACGCTGGTGGGCAGGTGTCTTCCTGCCGGGCGGTCCTCGCGCCGCTTTGCGGTCCCTTCTCTCCGTTCGTCAGCCTCACGGACCGCCGCAGACGCGCGTCCTGCGCGGCCGCGCCTTTTGCCCACGTCCCTGTGGGCAAATCCGGGCTTCCTCTCTGCGTTCAGCGCTGCGGATTGCCCTTCAGGAAGACCCCAGCCCACCCGCTTTGCTGCATATGCGATGGCTTTTACAGTAAATGACCGGCTCATTGCCGCATAGGCGATGGCTTTCACAGTAAATGACCAGTTCGTTGCCGCATAAGCGGTGGTTTTCACGGTAAATGGCCGGTTCGTTGCTGCAATTCAGGCGTAGACAGCGGCAATAAAGAACATATTTCTGTGGGTGAAGTTTGTGTGCATGGGGATCATTTTGTGGGTTATGTGCCTGACTGGCGGGCTGCGGATGTTGCCTGTGGATTGGGTGCTGACGCTGGTAGGCTGGG
This sequence comes from Erwinia sp. SLM-02, assembly GCF_037450285.1. NCBI lineage: Bacteria > Pseudomonadati > Pseudomonadota > Gammaproteobacteria > Enterobacterales > Erwiniaceae > Erwinia > Erwinia sp. SLM-02. The sequence goes on from NZ_JAQISN010000001.1 coordinate 1,709,161, forward strand.
GTCTTCCTGCCGGGCGGGTCCTCGCGCCGCTTTGCGGTCCCTTCTCTTCGTTCGTCAGCCTGACGGACCGCCGCAGACGCGCGTCCTGCGCGACTGCGCCTTTTGCCCACGTCCCTGTGGACAAATCCGGGCTTCCTCTCTGCGTTCAGCGCTGCGGATTGCCCTTCAGGAAGACCCCAGCCACCCGCTTTGCTGCATATGCGATGGCTTTCACAGTAAATGACCGGTTCATTACAGAATTGATGTGCCCAAAACCTGGGAATTTATCGACGATCACGATGTTTAAAGCAGCGAGCAGATTGTCCACAGGCGCGCAGCCTCCGCGACTGACGGGTAATCCGCAGCGCTGAGGTGAAAGCGGTGGGCCAGGAGATGGCAGCAGGGATGCTGACATCAGGCATGGCGCGGGCAGGACGCCCGCTCCAGGCCGGTCCGGCAGGCACACTGCTGTAACCGAAGGCACCGCAAAGCGGCGCGAGGACCGCCCGGCTGGCGCGGAGACTGCACGCCGATCGCCAGTATCTCCGCAACAAAATCGCGGATACTGTGCCTCTGTTCCCTTTTTCCCAGCGAAAAAAATACATCATTCATTCAGTAATGATTTGTTGTACACCGGGAATTTAAAACAGCGAGCAGATTACCCACAGGCGCGCAGCCTCCGCGACTGACGGGTAATCCGCAGCGCTGAGGTGAATGCGGTGAGCCAGGAGATGGCAGCAGGGATGCTGACATCAGGCATGGCGCGGGCAGGACGCCCGCTCCAGGCCGGTCCGGCAGGCGCACTGCTGTAACCGAAGGCACCGCAAAGCGGCGCGAGGACCGCCCGGCTGTCGCGGAGACTGCACGCCGATCGCCAGTATCACCGCAAAAAAAAACCGCCATCCCAAAGGATAACGGCCTGACGAATGCGTACTCCCGGACACCACGTAAAACGGCCTGTCCGGGGTTTCGATCGAATTACTTCACCGAAACATCAATTCCCGGGAAGAACTTCGCCGCCAGCTTAGTCAGCGTACCGTCGGTCTGCACCTTGGTAATCGCCGCATCCAGCTCGCTTTTCCGCTTGGTATCGTCCTTGCGAAGACCGAAACCAATACCGGTGCCGAGGATCGTATCGTCCTCTACCGCCTTACCGATAAAGCCGTAGCCCTTGCCCTGCGGCTTATCAAGGAAGCCAGACTGGCCCGCGGCAGACATCACCAGCGTTCCGTCCAGACGACCGGCAACCATATCGTTATAAACCTGGTTCTGATCCTGATAGGACGTCACGGTTACGCCCTTCGGCTCCCAGTGCTGCTTGGCGTAGGTTTCCTGAATGGAGCCCTGAAGAACGCCGATGCTCTTACCCTTCAGCGCTTCCGGAGTCGCATCCTTCAGGCCCGAGTCGGTTTTGCCGACCAGCATGCTTGGAATGCGGTAGATAGGCTTGGTAAAACCGATGCTCTTCGCGCGCGCTTCGGTGATATTCATCGCCGAGTTGATCGCATCAAACTTCTTCGCCGACAGCGCCGGGATCAGCGCATCAAAACTGCTTTCCACCCAGCTGCACTTGAAATTACCGGCCTGGCAAATCGCGTTGCCCAGCTCAATATCGAAACCTTCCAGCTCGCCGGATGCGTTGCGGCTTTCAAACGGTGGATACTGAGATTCCAGACCGTAACGCAGCGTCTCCTGTGCCAGCGCCGAAACCGACGTCAGCAGGCCAATTGCCACAAACAGCGCATTCAACTTCTTCATTCACTTCCCCTCATGATGACTGATTAGCGAGGCTTGACCTGGCAGAGCGCGCGAGCGCCGGCCTGCAAGGTGGCTTCGTCTTTTGCGAAAGAGAGACGGATCAATTTATTGTCGGTTCCATCGGTATAAAACGCCGACAGCGGAATGGTGGCCACGCCGTAATCAACGATGAGACGTTGTACCATTTCACTGTCCGTTTCGTCACTGAAATCCGCATAGCTGGCCAGCATAAAGAACGATCCGGCAGACGGCAGCAGCGTAAACGGCGAATCCTTGAGCAGTGAGGCCATCAGGTCACGTTTTTGCTGATAGAAAGCGCCCAGTCCCAGGTAGTTTTCCGGCTGCTGCAGGTAGTCGGCAAAGGCCACCTGCATCGGCGTATCGGCGGAGAACATCATAAACTGATGCACCTTGACCACTTCTTCCATCAGCTCGGCCGGGGCCAGCAGGTAGCCGACGCGCCAGCCGGTAACGTGGAAGGTTTTGCCAAAGGAAGAAACAATCACGCTGCGCTGCGCCAGCTCGGGATGCGTCGCCATGCCGTTATGCTTGCGGCCATCGAACAGAATGTGTTCGTAAACCTCGTCGGAAAGCACCACGATATCGGTGTTACGGGTCAGCGCCGCAAGGCGGTCGAGATCCTCACGGCTCAGCACCTGGGAACTCGGGTTGTGCGGCGTATTAATGATAATCATCCGGGTACGCGAGGTGATTGCCGCGCTGACTTCATCCCAGTTAATCGCAAAATCCGGCACCTGGAGCTTGAGGCCAATCGGCGTCGCGCCCTGCAGACGCACGATCGGCGCATAGCTGTCAAAAGCCGGTTCGAAGAAGATAACCTCGTCGCCCGGGTGCACCAGCCCGGCAATCGCCGAGTACAGCCCCTCACTGGCGCTGGCGGTGATCAGCACTTCGCTGGCGACATCGTATTTTTGCCCGTACAGGGTTTCAACTTTCTCCGCCAGAATCTGCTTCAGGGCCGTGACGCCGGTCATCGGCGCATACTGATTATGCCCCTGCTGCATCGCCCGGCTGACGCCCGCTACCAGGGCCGGATCGCAGGGGAAATTAGGTGCGCCCTGCGACAGGTTAATGGCTTTATGCTGGGCAGAGAGCTGGCCGATCACGGTGAAAATCGTGGTGCCGACATCCGGTAATTTTGAGCGCTGCTGCACCGAAGAGGTGATAGTCATGGAAGCTCCAGTCAGAGGGGGTCACGGTCGGGATGAATTTCGTTTGTTCTATTCAACGTTGCGCGGCTTGAGCCGACAAGCGAATTGTTGTCATAATAGCTATGACTTTTAAACATAGCTCAGGTACTCCTATGTCCCAGCGTCCGCTGCCGCTGAACGCGATCCACGCTTTTATTGTCACCGCGCGCCATCTCAACCTGACCCGTGCCGCCGGGGAGCTGTGCATCACCCAGGGGGCGGTGAGCCGTAAGATTGCTTCGCTGGAAACCTGGCTTGGCTTCAGCCTGTTCGATCGCCACGCGCGCGGCCTGCGCTTAACGCCGCAGGGTTCCGCCCTGCTCCCGGCGCTGCAGGCGGGCTATCAGCAGATTTTTGACGCGGCGCAGTCCAGCCGGCAGCAGGCGGTGATCCGCTTAAAAGCCCCCACCTGCGCCATGCGCTGGCTGCTGCCGAAGCTGGTGGCGCTGGAAAAACGCCGGCCCGACCTGCACGTGTCCCTGACCACCACGGTCGATCACAGCAGCCAGCTGGAACATTATGATGCCGCGATCCTCTATGGCACCAGCGGTCGCGGCATGCGTTTATTTGAGGAGGAGCTGACGCCGGTCATCGCCCCGGGCCTGCTGGCGTCCTCTTCTTTTACTGAACAGCGCCTCGCAGCCATGACCTTTTTGCATCCCACCACCGACAGCCGCGACTGGCAGCTGTGGCTGAAATCACAGCGGATGACCATCGCCCTGCTGCGTAATCAGCATTTCGCCACCATGGACCTGGCGATCAGCGCGGCGATTCAGGGATACGGCGTGACCGTGGCCGACGTAACGCTGATTGCCGAAGATCTGGCGATGCAGCGGCTGGTTGCACCGTTTAGCGGTCGGGTGAAGACCGGCGCGCTCTACAGCCTGATCCGCCGCCCGGCAGAGGAGGCACCGCCGCTGCTGGATGAACTGGTCAGCTGGCTTGCAGCCCCGGAGGAGACGGGGGCTGGCTGACCTCTCAGGCACGCTCCGTTCAGCGGTGTTGTGCTCCCGGCTGGTGAAAAATGATTTGCAGATTATGCTGATAGGAGGCCGATCCTGACGTGTGTCACCATCGCCAGCCTGCGGCACATGCCTTATGCCGCCGGGCACTTCCCCATAACGTTAAGGACTTCACTTATGTTTTCCTCGCTAAACAACGGTTTTATCCGGCTCAGCGATCACCCCGATCTGGGCAAACTGGTGCTGCGCGTCTCGCTGGGCGCACTACTGCTGTTTCATGGTGTTTTCAAGCTGGAACACGGCGTTGGCTGGATTGAGAAGCTGTTACAGGCTCACAATGTTCCAGGTTTTGTGGCTTACGGTGCCTATATTGGTGAAGTTCTGGCACCGGCGATGATGATTATCGGGCTGATGACCCGCCCGGCGGCGTTTGTGGTGGTGATTAACCTGGTGGTGGCCACGCTGCTGGTGAAAACCGGGGCGTTCTGGGATCGCACCTCGGTCGGCGCATGGGCACTGGAAGGTGAGGCGCTGTATCTGTTCGGTGCGCTGGCGGTGATGCTGCTGGGTCCGGGGCGGTTTACGCTGGTGCAGGACAGTCGCCTGCAGTAGTGAGTGAAAAAACCACCTCCAAACGGAGGTGGTGAACACCAGAGCAAACATTACCGCTGGGGCCGGTAACCATAGCGGGATTTGGCTACCAGCATCAGGGTGGTTAACACCGCCGGGATTGCCAGGAAAGAGAAGACGTCGGTGATATTCCAGCCCATTGACAGCATCTGCGCACCCGCAAAGGCGCTGATAATCGCGCCGACGCGGCCAACGCCGTGCATCCAGCTGGACCCTGTCGCACGGGCGCGCGTGGGATAGTAGCTGGCGGAGAGCGCATTCATCCCGGTGTTGGCACCGTTAAGACAAAAGCCACTGCAGAAGGCCACGGCGCTGAGCATCATCACGTCTGCCGGCGCAAAGCCGATGCACACCGTGGCAATCGCCCCGGTGAAATAGATTGCCGCCAGGGCCAGGTTGGCATTGAAGCGGTCCATCACCCAACCGGCAAACAGCGATCCAACCGTCCCGCCCGCCTGATACATCGCGGTCACCAGCGCCGCCTGGGTGACGGTCATGCCGATATCTTTCACCAGCGACGGCAGCCAGCTGCCGATCAGATACACCAGGAACAGCCCCATAAAATAGCTGCCCCACAGCATAATGCTGCCGAACAGATACTGCCGGGAGACAACCAGCCGCACGGCTCCGCCGGTAGTGGTGATTTCGCTGAGCGCAAACCGGCAGCGATCGGTGGTCATGCCGGGGTGCATCTTTTCGACAATCTGCCGAATTTTCCAGGCCGGTGCGTTTCGCGTCATCATGAAGCGCACCGATTCCGGCAGCCAGCGCAGCAGCAGAGGCACAATCATCAGCGGCAGAACACCGCCGAGAATCAGCACGGCGTGCCAGCCATAGTTTGGGATCAGCCACGAGGCGGCAAAACCACCGCTGGCCGCACCAAAGGTAAAGCCGCAGAACACCACGGTAATCAGAAAGGCGCGTTTCCGTTCCGGGGAATATTCCGCCACCAGCGTCCCCACGTTAGGCATCGCCGCGCCCAGCCCTAACCCGGTGAGAAAGCGGAACAGCATCAGCTGGTCAAGGTTCTGCGAGAACGCAGTCGCCAGCGTCCACAGACCGAAGAAAAACACGCTGCTGATAATAATCACCCGGCGACCAAACCGGTCAGCCAGCGGGCCGGCAAACATCGCACCCAGCGCCAGACCGATCAGCGCGGCACTGATCACCGCACCCAACTGGTGATTGCTGACGCCCCACGCCGTTTTCAGCGCCGGGGCGATAAAGCCCATCAGTGCAATATCCATCCCGTCCATGGCGACAACGGCAAAACATAGCGCAATGATGCACTTCTGGTAACGGCTTAATGCATTACGATTAATTAATGCATGTATATCGATGGCCGCGGCACTGTCCACTCCGTACTCCCTGGCTGATGAACCGAAAAATAGCCCGTTATCATAACGGATTGTTATGGCGTTCTCCTGATTAATTGCAGCAGGTTGAATCAGTTTGAAGCATAAACGCACATTAAGGATGAGGAAATTAACGTCCTGAAAAGTAATGGTTACCCTGCTTCACCGCTCAAATGTTAATGAAATTTTGCAATAAGGTTAACAAAATCCATACTGAGCGCTTGCCAGTAGTACAGCCAGATAACTAATCTGGGTTATGAATAAAAATTATCAATTTAATCAGCGCATTCGACTGCGCCACCTGCATACCTTTGTTGCCGTTGCGCAACAGGGCACGCTCGGCCGCGCCGCAGAAACCCTTTCGCTCAGCCAGCCGGCGCTGTCCAAGACGCTGAATGAGCTGGAAGAACTCGCCGGGGCCAGGCTGTTCGAACGCGGCCGGCTGGGCGCGCAGCTGACCATGATGGGCGAACAGTTCCTGACCCACGCGGTCAGGGTGCTTGATGCGCTGAATCATGCCGGCCAGTCGTTTAATACGCCGTTGCCTCAGGAACCGGAGGTGCTGCGCGTCTGCGTGTTAACCACGGTAGCATTAGGCATGCTGCCCTCCATTCTCGACAGGTTCCACCAGCAGCGGCCGCAAACCATCGTACAGGTGGCGACGCTGCACAATAACGTGCTGATTGCCGGGCTAAAGGCCGGCGAGTTTGACGTGGGTATTGGCCGGATGGCCGATGCGGAAATGATGACCGGGCTGACCTATGAGCTGCTGTTCCTTGAGTCCCTGCGGCTGGTGGTGCGCCCGGATCATCCGCTGATGAGTGACAACGTCACGCTATCGCGCGCCATGTCGTGGCCGGTGGTGATTTCGCCAGAGGGCACCGCTCCGCGCAGGCTGGCCGAAGCGATGTTAAAGGAACAGGGCTGCAGCCTGCCACCGATGCTGGTCGAGACGTCTGCCACTTCGCTTGCCCGCCAGCTCGCGCTCCGCTACAACTACGTCTGGTTCGTGCCGTCTGGCGCGATCAAAGAGGATTTACAGCATAACTCGCTGGTCGCCCTGCCCATTGCGTCGCACGGGCCGGGCGAGCCGGTGGGTATCCTGACGCCGTCCGGCGTGCCGCTCAGCCTGAGCGCGGAGATCCTGCTGGCCACCATTCGAAAATCGCCTTCCGGCTAGCGCTCAGCGGCTGCGCCGGGCGTTCAGCTCCCGATTTTCCAGCCGCGCCCGATCGCTTTTGCGCAGCGCCACATAGCAGGCTCCGCTGCCGCCGTGGTGAGGCAGCGCGCTGCAAAACGCCTGTACTTCGTCAAACTGCTGCAGCCAGCGCATCAGGTAGCTGCGAATGATATTGGCATGCGAAGTATCGTGGCGCGCCTTACCGTGGATAATCAGCAGGTTGCGCATATCATCCCGCAGTGCCTGCTGCATAAACAGATACAGCGTCTGGCGGCAATTTTCCGCCGACTGCTTAATCAGATTCAGGTTGGCCTGCGGCGGATATTTCCCCTGCCTGAGCTTCTCAAGCACGCCCGGCTGAATACCGTCGGCAAGATATTCCAGCGGCACCGTACCCGGCACCACCTCCAGCAGCCCCGTGGTCAGCGGGTTATCTAACTGCGCTTCCCACTGCCGATCGCGCTGCGGTTTCGCTGAAGGGGATTTCTGCCACAGGATGCTGCTGCAGTCTTTCAGCGGGGTCACATCTTCCATCGCGTGGCGGAAGATATCGTTTTCATCAGGGTCGAAGGTCATCGTTCACTCCGTTTACGGGCACCGGCGGCGCGCTAAATCAGCCCATTTCGTGTGATGTTCACCGGACGAGTTTAGCAAGATGCAGGGGTAAAACGCGAAATCTTGCGCTGAAGCCGGTTTTACTGTGTGAAACAGGACGGCAATTAAGTGTAAATTATGATGGTGAGCGGCAGCACAATGCTCTGAATAATCGCTCAATGACGCAGAAATCTTATCGCAAACACTTAATTAAGTAGATTTAAGTTCGTTAATGGAATGTTTTTTCTCATATAATTCACGCAGATAACAATTGTTAATGACGTCCCCAGCTTTTATGTGGCTAAAACTGCTCTGACGAGTTTCATTTTGTAAGTCAAAACGGTAAAATTGATATCAGTCAATTATCATCGAGCGTACATTATGATTCCAGAAAAGAGAATTATCAGTCGACGCATACAATCAGGTGGTTGCGCTATTCACTGCCAGGATTGCAGCATCAGTCAACTCTGTATCCCCTTCACGCTTAACGAACACGAACTGGACCAGCTGGATAATATTATCGAGCGCAAAAAGCCGATTCAGAAAGGCCAGACGCTGTTCAAAGCCGGCGACGAGCTTAAGTCTCTTTACGCTATCCGCTCCGGTACGATTAAAAGCTATACCATCACCGAACAGGGCGATGAACAGATTACCGGTTTCCATCTGGCGGGCGATCTGGTTGGCTTCGATGCGATCAGCGGCAGCCAGCACCCCAGCTTTGCCCAGGCGCTTGAAACCGCGATGGTCTGTGAAATCCCCTTTGAAACCCTCGACGATCTATCCGGGAAAATGCCCAGCCTGCGCCAGCAGATGATGCGTCTGATGAGCGGTGAAATCAAAGGCGACCAGGAGATGATCCTGCTGCTGTCGAAGAAGAATGCCGAAGAGCGGCTGGCCGCGTTTATCTATGGCCTTTCACGCCGCTTCGGCCAGCGCGGGTTCTCCCAGCGCGAGTTCCGCCTGACGATGACGCGGGGCGATATCGGTAACTACCTGGGATTAACGGTAGAAACGATCAGCCGTTTGCTTGGCCGCTTTCAGAAAAATGGAATGCTGGCGGTGAAAGGCAAATATATCACGATTGAAAATCATGAAATCCTCTCCCAGCTCGCTGGCCAAAGCAGGGCTATCGCCTGACGATTTGCCGGGTCAATATTTGTTATTTTATTGATCCGGCAATATCTTTTCCCCTTTTTCCTTTTGTCTGATTGGGCTATCTTTAACTGACACGCTCAGTGTATGGAGAACCCATTATGGCTAACTATCAAAACATCCTTGTGGCTATCGACCCGCAGCAGGACGACCAGCCGGCTCTGCGGCGCGCGGTGTATCTGAACCAGCGCCTTGGCGGTAAGATTACCTGCTTTCTTCCGATCTATGATTTCTCCTACGAGATGACCACCCTGCTGTCGCCTGACGAACGCTTAACGATGCGTAAAGGCGTGATCAGCCAGCGCACTGAGTGGATCCGCCAGCAGGCGCAGGCCTATCTGGCCGCCGGAGTGCAAATTGATATTAAGGTGGTGTGGCATAACCGCCCGTTCGAAGCGATTATTCAGGAAGTGCTGAATAACCAGCATGACCTGGTGATTAAGATGACTCACCAGCACGATCGCCTGCAGGCGGTAGTGTTCACCCCGACCGACTGGCATCTGCTGCGCAAATGTCCCTGCCCGGTATGGATGGTGAAGGATCAGGTCTGGCCTGAAGGGGCTAAAGCGCTGGTTGCCGTGAACCTCGCCAGCGAGGAGCCGCACCACGATCCGCTGAACACCAAGCTGGTGAAAGAGACGCTGGACCTGGCCGAACGCGTCAATCATACCGAAGTTCATCTGGTGGGTGCCTATCCCGTTACGCCAATCAATATTGCGATTGAGCTGCCTGACTTTGACCCCAGCGTGTATAACGATGCGATTCGTGGCCAGCACCTGGTGGCGATGAAGGCCTTGCGCCAGTCGTTCAGCATTGATGAGAAATTCACCCACGTGGAAAAAGGGTTGCCGGAAGAGGTTATCCCGGAGCTGGCCGATCATCTGTCGGTCGGCGTGGTGGTGCTGGGAACGATCGGACGTACCGGGCTTTCCGCCGCATTCCTCGGCAATACCGCGGAACAGGTGATCGACCATCTGCGATGCGATTTGTTAGCGATTAAGCCTGATGGTTTCGCCTCACCGGTGGAACTGGACGACGACGAAGACGATTAACCCGCGCGTGGGCGCAGACGTTAAGCCTTACCCGGCTGCGCCCCGCTCTTTAGTAATCCTGTGCCCCATCATTTTGTACACAGAGGCCTTCGCACCACTCTCTATCTCTATCTCTATCTCCAGCTTCACTCTTCACTCTTCACTCTTCACTCTTCACTCGCAGCGGTAATATATTCCTGGCAGGTGAACAGGAATAACAATAAACAGCGCGGATATAATGTTAAATAAATGTTTAATTCACTACCTGTTTGCTGATGATAATTTATTCCCTGTGCATTCACGTTAAAAAACATCTGAATGATAAGAATTATCCTTTAACATTATAATTAAAAGCCGTTACACTCAGCCGGTCATTTAACTTTGCCAGAGATTGCCCTTTTGGTTTTATATCGTCTGTCACAGCGCCGGATACCTGCACTGATCGCCATACTGGCGATCCTGCTGCTGTTTATTGCGCCGGACATTTCGCAGTCTCTGATGCACCGCCAGTCCGCCGATGCGAGCGCCGCCGCGTTGCACGATATGTCTGCGACGGACGATGAGATGAACATGGCCGACATGGCCGCTGAAAGCAGCCACAGCAGCCACAGCAGCCACAGCAGCCACAGCAGCCACAGCAGCCACAGCAGCGTAGAAAACAGTTCACCCCGCCAAATGCAACACCCCGTCAATCCCGTCAAATCTCATACCATGAATATGGGCATGGGCATGGGCATGGGCATGGGCATGATGGACGATTTTGCCTGCGGCTACTGTCAGCTGCTGGTTCACGTACCGATGCTGGTGTGGATTTTCATCCCCGTTATTTTGCTGATGCTGCGGATAAGCCAGTCGCCGGCGGTCCGCCCGCAGCCCGTTTATCATCTTACCGTTTATCCCGGCCCCTGCCAGCCCCGCGCCCCGCCGCTGTTTTAATTCCTGACTCTCTATTCAATCTATTATTCGTGCGCGATAAACAGTTCGCCGCGACAGTAAAATAATAATGTGATGATCACAGGACTTCGTACGCCCTAATTAACCCGTTCACTCTGCATCGCTAAATAACAGCATAAGAAAACGGGAAAGAATAATTAACGGGCGCTGGCGAGGATTGTTAAAACAGGAAAAATACATGAACGCATTTCCCCTGCGTATTTCAGTGCTGAGCGCAGCGCTTTCCCTTGCGTGGCAAAGCCAGGCGGCCTCTGCCCCTCATCACCCCGCCGTGAACGACGATGCGGTAATTACCGTGACCGCGCCGCTGTCCAATCCGTTACGCGTGGTGACCTCGCCGAAAACGCCGCGCCAGCCGGTGCCGGCCAGCGACGGTTCCGACTACCTGAAAACCATTCCCGGCTTCGCCCAGGTGCGTAATGGCGGTACCAACGGCGACCCGGTATTTCGTGGGATGTTTGGCTCGCGCCTGCGCATCCTCACCGACGGCGGAGAAATGCCGGGTGCCTGTCCGGCGCGGATGGATGCCCCGACCTCGTATATTTCACCGGAAAGCTACGATTTGCTGAGCATCACCAAAGGACCGCAAACCGTGCTGTGGGGGCCGGGAAACTCGGCGGGCACTGTGCGCTTTGAGCGCCAGCCGCCGCAGTTCACCGAACCGGGGATCAAAGGAGATGCCAGCCTGCTGGCCGCGTCTAATCATCGCTACGATGAGAATGCGGACCTCAGCCTCGGCAGCGATCAGGGGTATCTGCGCCTGCTGGGCAACAAGTCGCGATCGGATGATTACAAGGACGGCAACGGCGATCGCGTTGCCTCCCGCTGGGATAAATGGAATGCCGATATCGCCCTGGGCTGGACGCCGGACGCCGATACGCTGCTGGAGCTGAGCGCCGGGCGCGGGAACGGTGAGGCCCGCTACGCCGGGCGCAGTATGGACGGCTCGCAGTTTAAACGCGAAAGCCTCGGCCTGCGTTTTGAAAAATCGAACATCGGAGAGGTGCTGGAAAAGGTTGAGGCACAAATTTATTACAACTATGCCGACCATATTATGGATAATATCACCCTGCGCTCGCCGACTGCCGGAATGGGCAGCATGGGTGGCATGGCGATGGGCGGGATGGATATGAGCAGCGGAATGTCTGGCCGGCTCGATCGCCGTACCGTTGGTGGCCGGGCGATGGCCACGCTGATGCTGGGCGACGTAACGCTCGAAAGCGGTATGGATATGCAGACCAGCACCCACCGCAAACGCAGCGGCGATGACTGGCGTAAAGATGCCCGCTTCCACGATGTCGGCGTGTTCAGCGAGCTGAGCTGGTCGGCCAGCGAACAGGATAAAATCGTCGGTGGAGCGCGGCTCGATCGCACGTGGGTGGATAATTTCAGCACCCGCGGTGAAGGCGAGCGCAGCGATACGCTCCCCGCCGGGTTTATGCGGCTGGAGCATACGCTCAACGACGTGCCGCTGATGCTGTATGCTGGCGTTGGTTACACCGAGCGCTTCCCGGATTACTGGGAGTTATTCTCGCCCTCCTCCGGCGCGGATGGCCATTCCGCGGCGTTTGATACGGTCAAGCCGGAGAAAACCACCCAGCTGGATGTGGGCGTTAAGTATTCCGGCAAGCGGCTTGACGGCTGGCTGTCGGCCTACGTCGGCCGGGTAAACGATTTTATTCTGTTTAATTACGATGCGGCCGACAGCAGTAATAGCCGGGCCAGCAACGTTGACGCCACTATTATGGGTGCCGAAGCGGGTTATCGTTACCAGTTGACAGAACGCTGGTCAACGGATGCCAGCCTGGCCTGGGCATGGGGTAAAAACCGCAGCGATAACGTGGCCCTGCCGCAGATGCCGCCGCTGGATGCCCGGCTCGGGCTGGGTTGGGAAAACGGACCGTTCAGCACCAGCGCTCTGCTGCGAATGGTCAGCCATCAGGATCGCATTGCGTTGAATCAGGGGAGCGTCGTCGGCAAAGATTTCAGCCGCAGCCCCGGCTTCAGTATTTTCTCCGCCAATGCGGCCTGGCAGTTTAACCCGCACCTCAAACTGAGCGCGGGCGTTGATAATATTTTCAATCAGGCGTATAGCGAACATCTGAATCTGGCGGGTAACAGCAGCTTTGGTTACTCGTCCAATACCCCGGTTAACGAGCCAGGCCGTACCTGGTGGGCAAAAGTTAACGTGAAGTTCTGAACAGCATACAGGAGTTTTTTATGGCGTTTTTACCACCGGGCAAAAAGAGAAGGAATTTTCTGACCGCCCAGGCCTGCGTTTTCATTATCGTAGCCGTTATCATGACCCGCGCGATCATTGGCGGGGCCATTCAGGAATACAACATGCCGCTGTCTACCTGGCCGGTACAGCTGTATATTTCTGAATTCTTTATGATTGTGATTTACAGCAGCGTGTTTACCCTGCTGTTCTCCATCCCGCTGTGGTACTTCTTTATCGGTACCCAGGACCCGGAGAAGAAACAGTAATCCCGCCTTGCTCAGCGCCCGCCATCATTCTCGACGAGGAATAATCCCCCTTCCCGAGGCGTTGATTTCAGCTGACAATGAAAAAGGGGCGACCGGTTAACGGTCGCCCCTGTTATTTTCCACTTCTTGCAGGCTTCAGGTAACCCGGGAAATGGGCATATCCTCCAGCCTGAGCGGCTTACAGCGCCTTCAGAATCGCATCGACGGTGGCTTTCGCATCACCGAACAGCATCTGGGTGTTCTCTTTAAAGAACAGCGGGTTCTGCACGCCAGCGTAGCCGGTATTCATTGAACGCTTGAACACCACCACGTTTTGCGCTTTCCACACTTCCAGCACCGGCATACCGGCGATTGGGCTGCGCGGATCTTCCTGCGCCGCCGGGTTAACGGTGTCGTTAGCGCCAATCACCAGCACGGTATCGGTAGCGGCGAAGTCATCGTTGATCTCATCCATTTCCAGCACGATGTCGTAAGGCACTTTTGCTTCGGCCAGCAGCACGTTCATGTGGCCAGGCAGACGACCCGCAACCGGGTGGATACCGAAACGCACGGAGATGCCGCGCGCGCGCAGTTTCTCGGCAATTTCAGCCACCGGGTACTGCGCCTGCGCAACCGCCATGCCGTAGCCCGGGGTGATGATCACCGAGTTGGAGCCTTTCAGCAGTTCTGCGGTACCCGCAGCGTCGATTTCGCGGTATTCGCCCATCTCTTCGGCTTCGCCGGTTGAGCTGCTGTCGGTACCGAAGCCCCCTGCGATCACGCTGACAAACGAACGGTTCATCGCTTTACACATAATGTAGGAGAGGATCGCACCGCTTGAACCCACCAGCGCACCGGTGACGATCAGCAGGTCGTTGCTGAGCATAAAGCCCGCTGCCGCCGCCGCCCAGCCCGAGTAGGAGTTCAGCATGGATACCACCACCGGCATATCCGCACCGCCGATAGACGCCACCAGATGCCAGCCAAACGCCAGCGCGATCAGCGTCATCACCAGCAGCGCGAAGCCCTGCGCACCAACGCTTTCTGAACGCACAAAGAGGATCAGCAGCAGGAAAGAGACCACCAGCGCCAGCAGGTTAAGCTTGTGGCGATGCGGCAGCATCAGCGGACGGGAGGAGATTTTCCCACGCAGCTTGCCGAAGGCGACGATCGAACCGGTGAAGGTGACGGCGCCGATAAAGATGCCGATAAATACTTCGGTCAGATGGATGTTTTCCATCACCGGCAGCAGGCCCGGAGCGTGGTCGAGGTAGCTGTTAAAGCCCACCAGTACCGCCGCCAGACCAACGAAGCTGTGCAGTACCGCCACCAGTTCCGGCATTTCGGTCATCTCGACCTTCTTCGCCAGACGGATGCCGATCGCACCACCAATCACCATCGCCAGCAGAACCCAGGCAATATTGCCGGAGTCCGGGCCGAAGATAGTCGCCACCAGCGCCAGCGCCATACCGCTGATGCCGAAAATATTCCCCTGTTTCGAGGTTTCATGTTTAGACAGCCCGGCAAGGCTGCAAATAAACAGGATCGCAGCAACGATGTATGCTGCAGTCACTAATCCGCCAGACATGGACAAACCCCTCAGTTTTTACGGAACATTTTCAGCATGCGCTGGGTGACGGTGAAGCCACCAAAGATATTGATGCTGGCAATCAGCACCGCGATAAACGACAGGAAGCTGACCCAGCCGCCGTGGCCAATCTGCAGAACCGCACCGATCACGATGATCCCGGAAATGGCATTGGTTACCGACATCAGCGGGGTATGCAGCGCATGGCTGACGTTCCACACCACGTAGTATCCCACCACGCAGGAGAGCGCAAACACGGTGAAGTGCGAGAGGAATTCCGGCGGAGCCACGTTAGCCAGCCAGCCAAACAGCACGATGACCAACGCCAGCAGCAGATACTTACGCAGCGGCGACGCCGGTTTTTTCAATTCTGCTTCCGCTTTCACTTCCACTTTCGGCGCTTTAGGCGCAGCGGAAACCTGAATCGGCGGTGCCGGCCAGGTCACTTCGCCATCGCGGATCACGGTCACGCCGCGTACCACAACATCGTCGAAGTCGATAACGATTTCGCCGTTTTTCTCTTTGCACAGCAGCTTCAGCAGGTTGACCAGGTTAGTACCGTAGAGCTGAGAGGACTGCGTCGGCAGGCGGCTCGGCAGATCGGTATAGCCGATAATCTTGACGCCGTTCGGGGTGACGGTAACCTTATCTGCCACGGTCAGCTCACAGTTGCCGCCGGTTTGCGCCGCCAGATCGACGATCACGCTGCCCGGTTTCATTGAGGCCACCATTTCTGCCGTAATCAGCTTAGGCGCAGGCTTGCCCGGGATCAGGGCGGTGGTGACAATAATGTCCACTTCCGCGGCCTGAGCGGCGAACAACGCCATCTCAGCCTTAATAAAGGCTTCGGACATCACCTTGGCGTAGCCATCGCCGCTGCCTGCTTCTTCCTCGAAGTCCAGCTCAAGGAACTCGGCACCCATACTCTGCACCTGCTCCTTCACTTCCGGACGGGTATCGAAGGCACGCACGATCGCCCCCAGGCTGCGCCCGGCACCGATCGCGGCCAGACCGGCCACGCCCGCACCAATCACCATCACTTTGGCAGGCTGTACTTTGCCCGCGGCGGTGATCTGCCCGGTAAAGAAGCGGCCAAATTCGTGAGCGGCTTCCACAATCGCACGATAGCCGGCGATGTTGGCCATGGAGCTGAGCGCATCCAGCGACTGCGCGCGCGAAATACGCGGCACCGCATCCATCGACATCACGGTGACTTTACGCGCCGCCAGTTTTTCCAGCAGCGCCGGATTCTGTGCGGGCCAGATAAAGCTGACCAGGGTACTGCCTTCGCGCGTCAGGGCGATTTCTTCATCATCCGGCGCATTAACCTTGAGGATAATATCCGACTGCCAGACGCTGGCCGTGTCGGTGATGGTGGCCCCGGCGGCCACAAAGGCCGCATCGTCAAAGCTGGCAAGCTGACCCGCTCCGCTTTCTACGGTGACGCTGAAGCCGAGTGATAACAGCTGTTCCACCGTTTTCGGTGTTGCTGCCACGCGGGCTTCGTTGGCCAACCGTTCTTTGGTAATACCAATAAGCATATTCTTCCCTTTCATCAGAGAGTATGACGGTTTGTTGATACTGCTCCGGCCTCTATGACCGAAACCATCCTGTTTCAAACTGTTTATAACCTACTGAAAATGTGTCTTTCGATCCAGCTACCACGAGCACTGCAGAGCACTTTACCTATAAAAATTCAGTCCAGGCCCGGTTAAACCCTATATTGGACCTGAATTACCCGCTAAACCAACTATAATCTGCTACGAAAAAATTTAACAATCTCAGTGTATTCTTATCAAATCCTATTAATTAACAATGCATTAACGAGTAAAGTGGTAGCTATTACCTGCATAAGTGGTATGGAATGAAAAAACGACACGATTCAGCGAGCTTTCCTGACTATTCCAAAAATCGGAATACCCCCCCGCATAAAACCATAAAAAATGCCTGAGACAGAGGCATTATTACATGTAATAATCGTGAGCTAATCTGTTGAACATCAAGACTCCAGCACGTTTTCGTACTCATTTTGCGTAAGGCGAAGGATTATTTTTATGAAGCTGAAGAACACCATCCTGGCATCAGCCCTGTTGTCACTCACATCATTAACCGCAGTCCATGCGGCACAGGAACTGACGCCGGAGAAAGCCGCCGCGCTGAAACCGTTTGATCGGATCACCATCAATGGTCGTTTTAATGCCATTAATGAAGCCAGCAGCGCAGTATCTAAACGTGCTGATGCGCTCGGTGCCGCCTCCTACTACATTCAGGGCATCAACGATACCAACGGCAACGGCGGTAACTGGAACGTGACGGCCGACCTGTATCGCGCAGATGCCCCAGAGGCGGTGAAGAATAAAGATCGCGTGATCAACGGCGTGCGCGAACTGACCAAGTCTGAAGCCTACACCCTGGAGCCGTATGACACCGTCAGCGCCAGCGGCTTCTTCCGCAGCCAGCCGGATGTTAACGATGCGATCAGTCGTTCAGCCAAAGATAAGGGGGCGGCGTCCTTCTTTATCATTCGCCAGATTGATACCAACAACGGCGGCAACCAGATGATTACCGCCTACATCTATAAGGCCGATGCGCCTAAGCGAGTGGTGCAGCAGTCGTCTAACCTGATCCCGGCCGACTCCGAAGCGGGCAAAGCGGCACTGGCTGCCGGCGGTGCCGCAGCCAAGAACGTTGAGATCCCGGGCGTGGCCTCTTCCGATACCCCGAGCAAGAACGTCGGTCGCTTCTTTGAAACGCAGAGCTCCAGCGGTCAGCGTTACACTGTCACTCTGCCTAACGGCAAGAGCGTGCAGGAAGTAAATGCCATTACCGCCGCGCAGATGCAGCCGTTCGACAGCGTGACCTTTACCGGCCACTTCAGTACACCAACTGAAATCTCTGAAGAAGTGGGTAAACGTGCGATCGCCAAAGGCGCGAAGTACTACCACGTCACGCGTCAGTGGTCTAACCAGAGCGGCGGTAACCTGACCGTCAGCGCCGATCTGTTTAAGTAACGCTCAGAAACCGTATGCAACACGGGCAGCCTTCGGGCTGCCCTTTTTGTTGGTGAATAATCTGCGGTGATTTGTGCATAGTAAATCATTGCATCCCCTCTCCTCACTCCGTAAAATCGCCTCCCTCTTGCAGGGCTATCGTTCACCTAATCGCGCAATTCCCCTGAGTAAAAATTATACCTGGCAAATTAACTGGGTTTTTATTCCGTTTCTGGAGTTATTCTTGGACAAAAAACTAGGGCTTACCGCTCTCACCGCGCTGGTACTCAGCTCTATGCTTGGTGCGGGCGTCTTCAGCCTGCCGCAAAACATGGCGGCGGTAGCCAGTCCGGCAGCATTGCTTATAGGCTGGGGCATCACCGGCGTGGGTATTTTGCTGCTGGCAACCGCGATGCTGCTGCTGACCCGGATAAAACCCGAGCTGGATGGCGGGATTTTTACCTACGCGCAGGCGGGCTTTGGCGAACTGATCGGCTTCTGCTCGGCCTGGGGCTACTGGCTGTGCGCCGTCATTGCTAATGTGTCCTATCTGGTTATCGTTTTTTCCGCGATGAGCTTCTTTACCGATTCCCCGGGCCACGCCGTTTTCGGCGACGGCAATACCTGGCAGGCCATGCTCGGTGCCTCCGTGCTGCTGTGGGGCGTTCATGCGCTGGTACTGCGCGGGGTGCAGACCGCCGCCGGGATCAATCTGGTGGCCACGCTCGGCAAGCTGCTGCCGTTAGGGCTGTTTGTGGTACTGGCGATTGCCGCGTTCAATTATGACCGCTTCCGCATCGATTTCAGCGGGCTGTCGCTGGGCAAGCCGGTGTGGCAGCAGGTGAAGGACACCATGCTGATTACCCTGTGGGTATTTATCGGTGTGGAAGGCGCGGTGGTGGTTTCTTCCCGCGCGCGCAACAAGCGCGATGTTGGCCGCGCGACGCTGCTGGCGGTTGTGGCTGCGCTGATTGTTTATCTGCTGGTGACGCTGCTGTCGCTCGGCGTGGTGCCGCGCGCCGAGCTGGCGGGGATGCGTAACCCTTCGGTCGCGGGCCTGATGACCACGCTGATCGGCCACTGGGGCAACCTGATTATCGTCACCGGACTGATTGTTTCGGTCTGCGGGGCCTATCTCAGCTGGACGATTATGGCGGCAGAAGTGCCGATGATTGCCGCCCAGCACGGGGCGTTTCCCCGCATCCTCAGCCGCCAGAACGGACGGGGTGCACCCGCGGCCTCCCTGTGGCTGACTAACGGCTGCGTTCAGCTCTGCCTGATCCTGATCTGGCTGACCGGTGCCGACTACAGTACGCTGCTGACCATCGCCTCGGAGATGATCCTGGTACCTTACTTCCTGGTGGGGGCGTATTTATTCAAGCTGTCCTACCGTCGGGGGCAGCCCGCCATCACGGCGGTTGCGGTGGGAGCCAGCCTGTACGGGCTGTGGCTGCTGTATGCCTCCGGCCCGCTGCATCTGCTGCTGTCGGTGGTACTTTATGCGCCGGGCATGCTGCTATTTTTGTTCGCGCGTCGAAAAGGATCGCTGAAAGCACTCAGGACGGTAGAAAAAATGGCGATGGGGATACTGGTCGCGGCCGCCGTTCCGGCGGCCTGGATGCTGATGCGCTGACCGTCAGTGAGACTGCGGCAGGATGGCGATATGCAGTCGATCGTCCTGCTGCTGAAGCTCCAGCGGGCGGGCATATTCCTGGCGCACGGTGGCCAGCTGGGTATCGGACAGCGGATAAGGCAGAAGGATTTCAAAGCGGGCAATTTGCTGCTGCTGCGCAAGGGTAATCAGCCGAACGATATTGATTTCATCACTGACCTGGGTGGAGATAATCTGCAGCGCCAGGTCTTTCAGGCGTTCAGGTGCGGCGCGCGGTGCGGCCGTGGTTTTCCGCGTGACGATGCCAAAAAACGGGATCACGCCGTAAATCGCATCAACAAAGCTCCAGCGTTTCTTACAGGAAGCAGAAAGGAAATCGATATAGTTTATACAGACAGGGTCACTGTGCCCCGCTGCAGCCAGCTCAGATTCTGACACCCTTTCCTCCTTTTGATTGCACGCATAAACAGCCCCGGCGAGTATAATGACATACTCGACGTCCATTATACTACATTCATTAGATTAACAGATGTAAGGATGTCAGCGGATTCGCCGGGCGTTTTTCCGGTGATTTAGCACAGGTTAATAGGCGATATCCCTCAGAAAGGATAAGCTACCGTCATCTTTGGCCCGATAAACGGCATCATGAATAAAATTGTATTTGTAGAAGACGACAAAGACGTGGGCGAACTGATTGCCGCCTACCTGGGACGGCACGATATTGAGGTGATCGTTGAGGGCCGGGGTGACAAAGCGGAAGCGACCATCGCCGCCGCCAACCCCGATCTGGTGATGCTGGATATCATGCTGCCGGGTAAAGATGGCATGACCCTGTGCCGCGATATTCGCAGCACCGGCGTCTGGTCCGGCCCGATTGTGCTACTGACCTCGCTGGACAGCGATATGAATCATATTCTGTCGCTGGAGATGGGCGCAAACGACTACATCCTGAAAACGACCCCGCCGGCGGTTCTGCTGGCGCGCCTGCGGCTGCATCTGCGCCAGGCCGGTGGCAAACCGCAGGGTGAAGAGATCGCCCCGGCGGTTTCCAGCCAGAAAGGCCTGCGCTTCGGCACGCTGAGCATCGATACGGTCAATCGCCAGGTGACCCTTTCCGGTGAGATCGTCGCCCTTTCCACCGCCGACTTCGATCTGCTGTGGGAGCTGGCGACCCATGCCGGAACGATCCTGAACCGCGATGCCCTGCTGAAAACCCTGCGCGGCGTCAGCTACGACGGCATGGATCGCAGCATTGACGTGGCGATTTCTCGCCTGCGCAAAAAACTGCTCGATAGCGCCACCGAGCCGTATCGCATCAAAACCATCCGTAATAAAGGCTACCTGTTCGCGCCGCACGCCTGGGATGCCCAATGAGAAAGCTGTTTATTCATTTTTAGTGTGCGGATGTATTTCAACATACTGTATTTAAACAATTTATCTAAAATTCAGTATGTTGGCATCAGGCAAGCAATGGACATTTAAAGGCGGGCACGGTCTTTTTCGTGCCCCTAATTCTGTCCCTGCCGGTGAAATGCCCCCAAATTTGCCCCTATTTTCTGGCTTGATGTAGGTTTCACAACTCATGAGTCCGCCCTCTTATTCGGCAGGAAAATATTTATATACTGTCTTCACTCCAACCCGATTACATCGGCTACCTGTTGCCGGGTTGCGCCGCTATCAAGCATTCTTTTCCCCCGCGCTACAACTTCCGGTGTCATGACTCGCTTACGACCACCAACCCTACCCTGAACACGTGCTGCTGCCAATCCTGCACGCGTTCGTTCGATGATCAATTCACGCTCCATTTCCGCAAGAGCGCCCATGACGTGAAAAAAACCGGCCGGCAGGTGTGGAAGTATCGATGCTATCTGTCAGGCTTTTAAATGCCCTCCTCGCCTGCAGATCGGATGCGAGCGTGATTAAATCTCTGACGCTGCGCCCCAGCCTGTCCAGTTTCTAGACCACCAACACATCCCCGGGCCTCAGTTGTTTTAGTACATTCTTGGGTTACTGATGTTAAACACATAACGCCTGCAAGAGAAAAATACACGCGGCAGTGTCGCCTCTATCTGGGCGGTAGAAAAACTGCTTTAATCGATTTTAGTGTACCTCTTTCACTCGTTAACCTAGTAAAACTTAGTTTTCCTTAACGACTGAACAAAAAACCAGTGTATTATTCTTGAAATAACTTATTAATAGTATTTCAAATGTTAGATTTGAGCCAAGGGCAGTAGATATTTCACACATTTTTCGTTCCCAACCACACTCATATTGATTCTGAGGTTATTAATAAATGTCTATTTTGAGCGAAGTTAGCGTGTTTCTTGAAAGCATTCCAACATGGGTATCATCAGCTATCATAGCCTTAACAGGGTCATTTGTAGGGGCATTAACTGGCGGTTTTTTTACTCTTAGAGGCGTTGACCGTGAAGCAAAAATTAATCGAGCGGAATCAGAAAAGGAGTCGCTTGAGTTGCAGCTATCTGTATTGAAAGGAGTTAAGGGAGAAGTTGCTACTTTAATGGATTTGTATGATAAGAGAATGAGAAAGCTCGTTGACAACATCAAACCCGACAATTTTCTTGATGTAATATTCCCTATTGGAGATGATAACTTTACATTCTATGAAAAAAATGCAAATGTCGTTGCGAAACTGAGCGATTCCTCAAGGGATTCAATAATTAAAATTTATACTTATGCGCGTTCTTTAATACAGTCTTACAAGGGAAATAATCAGCTTATTACCGATTGCGAGAAAATTATTTTCGACATGGCAGACAATAACAAAAACAGAATAATGTATGAAAAGTTGCACAGCGAAAAAATACAAATAATGATTGACTACGCACAAGGACTTCAATCTATTGATGCTGAGCTTAAAGAGGTTAAAGAGTTAGGATTTAACGTAATCAATCAGGAAATAGCAGAACTACAAGCAAAGATACAAAAATTAACGCATTGAAATATACCCCCAGGCTCCGTGCGAAACTGATATGCCTATTAACGGTACGCTTATACCCAAACTCAGATATTCGCACTCTAGGTCATGGGACGAGGTCGGAGGTAAAAATTTTATCGTGCCGATCAGATACCTTAGAAAAACCAGGCTCTTACGACTGGTTTTTTGTGCCTGTTTTTTTACGGGGAGTCACCGGGGAGAAATGGGGGAGAAACCCGGCCAGATACCCTATGGCTTTTGGTGCTTTCAAGCTGAGGCCACTTGTGGGTTAATCATCATTGATCTCCC
Source organism: Erwinia sp. SLM-02 (assembly GCF_037450285.1). Classification (NCBI taxonomy): domain Bacteria; kingdom Pseudomonadati; phylum Pseudomonadota; class Gammaproteobacteria; order Enterobacterales; family Erwiniaceae; genus Erwinia; species Erwinia sp. SLM-02. The sequence continues at coordinate 1,731,870 of NZ_JAQISN010000001.1, forward strand.
TACCTCAAAATGTCCGCAGCGGCCTTGCTGATGCTCTTGACCTGTAAGTCAGATGAATAGGCCTTTATTCGCTCCAATTCATAAATGATGTTTTCTTTGCTTAAAGCATGTCCATTAGCCATCAGGCTAATCACGGCTGTTCCAATTGCGCAGCCTATGAGCGCTTTTCTATCTGAATCATTGTCTTGCACTTCTTTTTCTCGCCAGTAGTTATTTACTTACAATAAGATTATTGCTATTTGTTGAATTTTCAACCTGAGCACTTTTCGGGCGTTCAGATTGTTGGTCGATGTTCCGGCGTAATCTCCAGCGCGATGTGAGTCACACGACCGATAATCGTCACCTCGTCAAGCGCCTCCCCCTCAATCGCTTCTCCCTCCTCAGTAATCAGCGCCCTGACCGACAGTTTCCCAATACGTCCCTCTCCGAACAACTCAAAAGCCACTGTGTCACCCTGGCCCGCTCTTAGCGACCGATCAACGATCACCAGGCGACCCACATCATTGATGATCATGGTTGATAATGGGTGCGAAATCAGTAGCGCATTGAGGTCTAGCCGCGTCTCGACGTAATCCTTTGCCGGTGATGGAAAGCCCATGCTGTTACCTCATGTGGTCGGAGTTGGTTAAGAAGAAAATCCGGCGTTCGCCCTCTTCCGTGGAGATATCTTTAAAGCAACTCTGGTAATGCTCGATCCATCTATTGGCTTCCTTCAATGACCAGTGGTGATTCAGCGCTGCAAGCTCACGCACGAAATCGACTGTGTGGACCACCCGACGGCCGCTGGGTTCTTTTTTGATGCTGTTTTTAAATGCGTGGGGAATTTCGTAGTAGCGAGGCATGATGCCCTCCCGTCAAAAAATACTGTATATACGCACAGCATTGCCTTTTTTTAGGAGGGATCAAGCAGATCATTGAGGAGGGAATTTAAGATGCCGATAGGACTAAAAAAATAATTGCAGTTGTACTTATAGGACAGACTTGACAAAGAGAAAAGCCCTGACTAGCAGGGCGTCCTTTATTATAGTTTTATATCACCAAGTATATTTTTATTCTTACGTAGCCATGATGGGTTAAAGTGCCCAGCATCTGCATACATAAATTCACCATTATCAGTCAATTTACATGTTTCTGAACCACAGACCTTATCATATATATTTATAATTTGTGCACCTGAACTCTGCGCTTTTGACGCCAAAGTTCCAATGAAGTCAACCTGATCTCTATCCATGCTAACACTGACGGTTTCATGTGGATTGTAGCTCAGTAATGGTTGCAACCTCATCCGATAAATGCCAGGAAACACATCTGTGATGTATGGAGCATCTTTAATGAAGTAGACATTTTTACCCATTTTAGTAAGTTCTTTAATAGTGGTCATCAGGCTACTTATAGCAAGATTCATTCCATTTTCGGAGTTGATAGAAAATTTTCCGCTATCATCTTTATAAAAGTAATCTTTTTTGCTAAAGAAGTACATATACCATGCACCACCTATAACGACATTCTTGACGCCGCTATCTTTGATTTTTTGATAGGCTGAATCCCTCATATCCCAGCAGCTTTTCCTGCGCTGATCGTCTGTATAAACATTCTTTATAGGTATGCACCCACCTCCAGCAGCTATAACGACACCAGGAGGATTTGAAGTATTATTGAGCCTATCATCAATATATTCAGCTAAATTTGCTATATGGGAATCGCCAATGAAAACATATGAGTTATCTGGTTTGGGCATCATAGTGTAGATCCCTGTGCCATTGTTGTTAAACTCATGGAGACCGAATTTTTCGTGATTCGCTTTAAGGAAAGACCATTCGGATTCACTGGGTAATACCATCTCATTTATTCTTGACTTAGATCCCATCAGATAAAAAGATAGCAAAGGTATTGCTATCATTGCAAAAAACAACTGATATGACACGGACAGTTTTTTTCTGTGTATAGGCTTTTCAATTATAGAGTAAATTCCGACCGCTATAACAAGAGAGGCAATAATACAAAGCACGTTAGCCTTGTCAGATGCACGACCAATTAAGATCGATGCAAAGCTCATTAACGGCCAGTGAACAAGGTATAGCGGGTAACTAATAAGGCCAATAAAGACAACTGATTTTATTGATAACCATTTACCAACAATAGTATTTTCACTAAAAAATATAATTAACGCCGACCCTAAAACCACAGGAATAGCATAAAATCCAGGAAATAACTTTTGAGACGGAATAAGGAAAATAGAAAGGAGAACGATTATTAACCCACATAATGCCAGACCCCCTCTTACTTTCGGGTTTAAATCCTTTATTGTTTTATCTGTATAAATAACAGAAAGAAGACTCCCCACCATCAATTCCCAAGACCTTCCAAGAGGTGAGTAATAAGCTGCCGCAGGGTTGTTCGAAATATCGTAAACATTAATACAAAAAGATGCGATTATGAAAAATAAAATTCCTTTTACTTCTATTTTTCGCTTAACAAAAAACGCTATTATAAATGGCCAGAAAATATAAAACTGCTCCTCTATTGACAAGCTCCATATGTGCAGAGTTGGCTTGAATATTGAAGCTTTGTCAAAATATCCATCTTCACTCCAAAGTAAAAAATTCTCAGTAAATAAACTTGAAAATATTACGTGTTTAAGCGTTATTGAAAACTCTGAAGTAGACAACAAAAACCATGATAAAAACAAAACACCTAAAATGGTAATTATTAACGCAGGATATATCCTCCGAATTCTTTTTTTATAAAATGATGCGAGTGAAAAATCCCCTCTTATTAATTCTTTCCGTATTATTGTTGTTATTAAAAAACCAGAAATGACAAAAAAAATGTCAACTCCAATATATCCACTTCTGAAAAAATTAGGGAGCGCGTGATAAAAAAGCACTGACATCACCGCGATCGCTCGCAAGCCATCAATATCTGGCCTATATGCTAAGTTATTTCTTGACATAACTATCCCGTAAAGTGTTGATGTGTATAACGTTATTTTATTGTGAGGAATTGTTTAAAACTATAACAGAACATCGCAAAATAAATCAATGCATTACGAACCATACTACTCACTTAGCTCGTGCGCCGCTTAACTGGCAAGAAACAAATCGCTGGGATGACACCATTTTTCTAATAAAAATCATAATTTTAATTACTTTGTTATTCATTTGGGTGTTGCGTCCCTATCTACCAACGATGGTTATCGAGCCCAGTTAATATGAATAGGGCTTTCATAGCGGCGTGGCATGATGCCCTACTGTTAGATTTAACTGTATGTAAATACAGCACTATCGCTTTCAGAGAGGGCTCAAGAGGTGCTGGCGGGGTTTAGGGTAATTGATTGACAAGCAAGAATATTTAGCAAATAAGGCTCCCTGGCATCAGCTGACATGTAGTTGATCATTTGGTAGGTCATCCTCAATTCAAGAAACTACTAATTTTTCATAACAGCCAAAAGTATTAAAATTAATGATATTTTTTAATCCACGACTTAGATAAACGACAGAGCAAAAAAACGAATCTAAATAAATTCAATAACTTAAGTGATAAGCTGAAATATTATCTTGCATATTCATACAGTTTACTTACATTACGATAGAGGATATGTAAAAAACACTTATGATTTATAGGATAGAATTTCTATGTCAATCACAGAGCTAATCAATAAAACTCAATCCAAAATTTCTTATTTCCACAGCGTGTTATTGTGTAAGTTTAAAAAAAACAATGATTTTACTTGGTTGTCATTAGGCGAAAATTGCCTGTCGGATGATATTTTACAGAGGCATCATAGAAAAAGTTACAGTTCTGTATTTTCATCCGGAAGATCGAATATTGATTACATACTCGACATGGAAAATGATAATTACGAAAACTTATTAAATAAAGAACATCTATATACAGCAACTATTGGTAATGAGCACGTAGTAAGATCAAATTATTACGATAAAAGCTCAGTTCATTACCATGAACTTCATATGAATGGTTTTGAGTTCACTCACCACAACCCCCTTGATAAACCTGAACATGTTGATGCGTTCAAGCGAAGACTAACACGTATGACAAGCCAAAAAGGAAAATCTAATTTCATTTTCCTTTACCACCATCGACATTGTGATAATCAAAACCTTCTTCTTCTTAAAGAAAAACTAAAAATATTCCAGAAGTTTTATTCAACAGGCGGGAAAAAGTGCTTCATAATTTTCTTCTATCAGTCTCTAGTTAATGAAAACCTTAGAGGATTAAAATTAATAGAATCCACAGAGGGAATTTATGAATTTAAAATTGACACTCAGCATGAATGGGCCGGAGAAAATCAGGATGTTTTTTGGGCACGAGTTGATGATGACCTCATCGGAAAAATGCTAAACACCTCCTATAACCATATAAAATCTATGATTTAATCTAAGCAATTACCAATACATACATGCCCCTAAACTTTAAAAATAATTAAAACTCGGTGAGGGGCATTAACGATATCCGCAGGATCACATCCTACTTAACATTCCCCCCGAACCGACAGTGATGGCAGCCTTGCGCTGCGCTTATGTCATTGCGCCATCATAGACAGCGACGAACCCAACTGATCCTTCGCAGGTTCCCCCGGCAACATCCTGACCCAGCAGTAACGGAGTCGCCCATTTTGTGAGATTGATTGCACTGGGGAATTCAAGCTGCAGCACCTCTCCATGCTGATTTTCAAATGCGCAGGGATGTTGAAGATACCGACATGCTGATGATGTCCCACTCACCGGCAACGAATGTCGGTAATGCGTAATACGCCACTGAGCCCGATGGATAAAGGGCATACCAAACCTGACCCACTTCTGAAACATGAGTACTAGCAGTCAAACGATGCCGCTCCGGAAAAACAGAAAAACATGTGGCATTTTTTTGCCTATACCGGGATACGTCCTGGTGAACTTTGCGCACTGGGCTGGGACGATATCGATCTCACTACTGGAGAAGTTCACGTCAGTCGTAACCTTACTCAAGAAGGCATTTTCGGCCCACCAAAGACCGAATCCGGATACAGAATAATAAAGCTGCTTGAGCCAGCGCTGGAAGCCCTGCGGGCTCAAAAGGAGCTAACAGGAAACGCACCTCAGGTACCAGTGACGATCCACCACAGAGAATTCGGTAAAACAGAAACGCAGAAGCTGAATTTTGTATTCATGCCGCGGATGCTGAAAGGCATGCAGGCCCCGCATTACTCCGTTAATTCGATAAAGTCACTTTGGGATGTTACTGTACGCAAAGCGGGTATCCGACGCCGACGCCCCTATCAACTGCGCCATACCTACGCGTGCTGGATGTTGTCAGCCGGTGCAAACCCTGCTTTTATAGCGAGTCAAATGGGTCATGAGAATGCAGAAATGGTTTTTCAGGTATATTCTTCCTGGATTACCGCCCTCGACAGCGATCAGGTTTCGTACCTGAATCAGCGCATTGGTGGTTATACGAGTGCCCCCATAGTGCCCCTGAAGGTAAACGGCAGGTAGCTAACATGTTGATTTTTGAGTTATAAAGAATGAGAAAGCTGTTTATTCAGTTTTATCTGCTGCTGTTTGTCTGCTTCCTGGTGATGGCGATGCTGGTCGGGCTGGTGTACAAATTCACCGCCGAACGCGCCGGCCGCCAGTCGATGGACGATTTAATGAAGAGCTCGCTGTATCTGATGCGCAGCGAACTGCGGGAGATCCCACCCAGGGACTGGAACCGGACGATTAATAATCTCGACCTCAATCTTTCGTTTAAGCTGCACATCGAGCCGATGAGCAAATACCAGCTCGACCCACCGACGCTGCGCCGCCTGCGGGCGGGTGAGATTGTGGCTCTCGACGACGAATACACCTTCCTGCAACATATTCCGCGCAGCCATTACGTGCTGGCGGTCGGCCCGATCCCGTATCTTTTCTATCTGCACGAAATGCGCCTGCTGGATATCGCCCTGCTGGCGTTTATCGGTATTTCGCTGGCGCTGCCGGTGTTTATCTGGATGCGCCCGCACTGGCAGGACATGCTCAAGCTGGAGAACGCCGCGCAGCGCTTCGGCCGGGGCCATCTGGACGAGCGTATTCATTTTGACAGCACCTCGAGCCTGCTGCGCCTGGGTGTCGCTTTCAACCAGATGGCCGATAATATCAACACGCTGGTCGCCAGCAAGAAGCAACTGATAGACGGCATTGCCCACGAGCTGCGCACCCCGCTGGTGCGGCTGCGCTATCGTCTGGAAATGAGCGACAACCTCAGCGAAGCTGAATCCACGGCGCTGAACCGGGATATTGGCCAGCTGGAAGCGCTGATCGAAGAGCTGCTGACCTATGCCCGCCTCGATCGCCCGCGCGTGGAGCTGAATCTGCAATCGCTCGATCTGGCGCAGTGGTTGCACGAACGGCTGCAGGATATCCGCCTGGTCAATCCCGATACCGATATTGCACTGGATACTCCGCAGCGCGAGAATCATGGGGTGGCGGATACCCGCCTGATGGAGCGGGTGCTGGACAACCTGGTGAATAACGCCCTGCGCTATGCCGACAAGCGGCTACGGGTAGGACTGTGGTTTGACGGCGACATTGCCTGCCTGCAGGTCGAAGACGATGGCCCCGGTATCCCGCTGGAAGAACGTGAGCGGGTATTCGAGCCGTTTGTTCGCCTCGATCCCAGCCGCGATCGCGCCACCGGCGGCTGCGGCCTCGGGCTGGCCATTGTCCACTCCGTTGCCCAGGCCTTTGGCGGCTACGTGACGATTGACAGCAGCCCGCTTGGCGGAGCCAGCGTGCGTTTCTGCTGGCCCGTGAACCACCCTTTGCGTGACGCCTGAGGCGTCTGAACTTCTCTTTTATTAAGGAACCGTATGTCATCTGCCTATGCAAATCTGACCCGCACCTTCCAGCGCCTTTCACGCTTTGGTCATCTTGCCGCGATTACCGGCTGGGATATGCAAACCATGATGCCCGCCGGAGGCAGCCGCGCACGCGGTGAGGCGCTGGCGGAGCTGAGCGTGCTGCGCCATGAGATCCTGACTGCCAGGCAGGTGGGCGAATGGCTGGACCAGGCAAAGCAGGAAGATCTGGACGATGTGGCGCAGGCGAATCTGTATGAAATGCACCGCGCCTGGCAGCAGGCATCGCTGCTGCCCGCTTCGCTGGTGGAAGCGAAATCTATCGCCGGTTCACGCTGCGAGCACGCATGGCGTCAGCAGCGGCCCGCCAACGACTGGGCGGGGTTCGCTGCCAATCTGAAAGAGGTGGTGAAACTCAGCCGCGAGGAGGCGGAGATCCGCGCACAGGCAAACGGCTGTTCACGCTATGACGCGCTGCTGGATATCTTTGAGCCGGGTATGACCAGCGCGAAGCTGGACAGCACCTTTGGCGACCTGAAACAGTGGCTGCCGGATCTGCTGCAGAAGATCGTTGAACAGCAGTCGAAGGAGGCCGTGATTGTTCCGGCCGGGCCATTCCCACAGGAGAAGCAGAAGGAGCTGGGCCTGGCGATTATGACGCTGCTGGGCTTTGACTTTAACGCCGGTCGCCTGGACGTCAGCGCGCATCCGTTCTGTGGCGGCGTGCCGCAGGATGTTCGCATCACCACCCGCTACAAAAGCGAAGAGTTTATCAGCGCGATGATGGGCGTGATCCACGAAACCGGGCACGCGCGCTATGAGCAGAACCTGCCGCAGCAGTGGGCCGATCAACCTGTTGCACTGGCCCGCTCCACCGCTATCCATGAGTCGCAGAGCCTGTTTTTTGAGAAGCAGCTGGGCCGCAGCCCGGAGTTCCTCAGTCTGATCCAGCCTCTGGCGGTGCGGCTGCTGGGTGAACGCGGCGGTATGGCCACCGATAACTTTATCGCCCTGAACCAGCGGGTGAAGCCGGGGCTGATCCGCGTGGATGCAGATGAGGTCAGCTATCCGGCCCACGTGATCCTGCGCTATGAGATTGAACGCGCGCTGATTGCCGGAGACATTGAAGTCGACGATATTCCGACCCTGTGGCAGGAGAAAATGCAGCACTGGCTGGGCATTAACACCGCCGGCAACTATCGCGATGGCTGCATGCAGGATATCCACTGGACCGACGGCGCATTTGGTTACTTCCCGACCTACACCCTGGGCGCGATGTACGCCGCGCAGCTGTTCCAGGCGCTCAAGCGCGCTATTCCGCAGGTCAACGAACTGATTGCTCAGGGCGATCTGCAGCCGGTATTCAACTGGCTACAGCAAAACATCTGGCAGCACGGGAGCCGTTTCTCTACCCGTCAGCTGATTGAAAACGCCACCGGCGAAGATCTCAACCCGCTGTGGTTCCGCCAGCACCTTGAGAGCCGCTATCTGAAGTAAACCCGCCGTAATGACTGCCCGTAAGGGGGATGCGACCGCCGTATCCCCCTTTGTACATTCGGTTACACGCCGATACCAATCACTCACTGAAGCGCCCCTCCCGTTCTCATATAGTTTACTCACCGGCCCCGCAGTGGGCTGACACATGAATAAACATTTGAGGGTTTTGCAATGAAAAAATTATTTGCTCTGGTTGTAGCCGCTGCAATGGGTCTGTCTTCAGTTGCTTTCGCTGCTGAGACAACAGCTGCCCCAGCTACCACCGCTCCAGCTGCCACCACCACAACTGCGGCTCCGGCTCCGGCTAAAGCCACCGCTAAGCATCACAAAAAACACAAGAAAGCGACCGAGCAGAAAGCTCAGGCTGCCAAGAAGCATCATAAAGCTGCCAAGAAGCCAGCCGCTCAGAAAGCTCAGGCCGCTAAAAAACACCACAAAGCCGCCAAGAAGCCAGCCGCTCAGAAAGCCCAGGCCGCTAAAAAACACCACAAAGCCGCCAAGAAGCCAGTAGCGCAGAAAGCCCAGGCTGCTAAAAAACATCACAAAGCTGCCAAGAAGCCAGTAGCGCAGAAAGCTCAGGCTGCTAAAAAACACCACAAAGCTGCCAAGAAGCCAGTAGCGCAGAAAGCTCAGGCTGCTAAAAAACACCACAAAGCTGCCAAGAAGCCAGTAGCGCAGAAAGCTCAGGCCGCTAAAAAACACCACAAAGCCGCTAAGAAGCCAGTAGCTCAGAAAGCTCAGGCTGCTAAGAAGCACCACAAAGCTGCCAAGAAAGCCGCTGCACCTAAAGCGTAAGTTCTGCAGACGGGCGGACAGCCGCCCGATATAAGATCTTTAACTCAAACACCCGGATAATCCGGGTGTTTCTTTCCCGGAGTCTCGGATGATGGTGCGCCGCTATTTATTCGAAATCATTCTGGTTGTGATGATCCTTTGCGGTGTAATTGCCGCCAGCTTCTACATCTGAACCCTGTAGCGTGCTGATATTCCAAATTAATCTCCCTTTTTAAGCGCTATCCGTCTATAGTTACTGCATTAGCGTAATCACCTTTAATGCTGCCCAGCCTGAGAGAAATATGCGCCTGACTGCTGTGTTTTTACTGGGTCTTCTCGCTCTTTCGTCCCAAACCCATGCCGATGATGATGGCCAAAGTGAAGCCGATACCCGCACGCTGTTTTTTGGTAAAGACGATCGCCTGCCGGTCAGCAATACCGCCAGCCAGCCGTGGGAAGCTATCGGTCAGCTTGAAACCGCCAGCGGTAATCTGTGCAGTGCCACGCTGATCTCCCCTCATCTTGCGCTGACCGCCGGGCACTGCCTGCTGGCTCCTCCCGGTAAGCTGGATAAGGCCATCGCACTGCGCTTTATTGCCGGTAATAACGGCAAATGGCGCTATGAGATCCACGATATTGAAGGCCGGGTGAATCCCACTCTGGGGAAAAAACTCAAGGCCGACGGCGACGGCTGGATTGTTCCGGCTTCTGCGGCACCCTATGATTTCGGGCTGATTATCTTACGTAATCCCCCTTCCGGTATCGTTCCGCTACCGCTGTTTGCCGGCACGCGCGGCGAGATGACCGCCGCACTCAAGGCGACCGGGCGCAAAGTGACCCAGGCGGGCTATCCGGAGGATCATCTGGATACGCTTTACTCCCACAGCGACTGCCTGATCACCGGCTGGGCGCAGAAAACGGTGCTGTCGCACCAGTGCGATACCCTGCCGGGAGACAGCGGTTCCCCGCTGCTGCTTAAGGTAGACGGAGAATGGCAGCTGATTGCGGTGCAAAGCTCCGCACCCGCGCCGAAAGATCGCTACCTGGCTGATAACCGCGCCATTGCCGTGACGGCTTTCCGGGATAGTCTGGAAGAGCTGGCGAAATAGGCGTTGAAGCGCCGATATGCGGCTCTACTACCCGCTTAGTTTCAGAAAAACGTCATGCCATCATAAGGCTGGTCCCGGCAGGCCATCAGGCGGCTGGCCAGATCGCCATCATGGATCTCCAGCCGGTGTCCGTCGGGATCGAGGAAGTAAACCGATTTCCCTTCACTTTTGTTGGTTTTCCACTCCGTCACGCCCCTGCCTCTCAGACGGGCAGCAAACTCATCAAAATCTTCGCTGCGGATGCTGAAGGCATAGTGGGTGTAATCCCCGCCGGACAACACGGTATCCGCCGACAGGCAAAGCCACAGATCGCCCAGCGAAAGGTAGGCACCTCGCGCCCACTTTGCCTTTGGCGTAAAGCCCAGCGTATTGACATAAAACTCAAAGCTTTTCGTCACATCGCTGACGGCGATGGTGATGTGATTAAGTCCGTTCAGCATGGGGGATCTCTTTGGTGGGAGAGGAAAGGGATAATTTAGCATGAGGGATGTTTTATTCGGCACTAAACAGCATGCGGGAAACCAGCAATGCGATAGATAAAATCCCGAAGCCCCCAGCAACGCCCGGCGGCGTCCTGCCTGTCGGGCAGATTCATTCCGCTTCGTATACAAGCCGGTAATGTTCATATTGCTAAACGGTCGTTAAGCGCTTCCTGCGCCAACAGCACTTTCATGCTTTACCTGACAGTCTCGCACGACGCGCGGCGAACTGCGCTTCAACGTCTTCATTACTCACAACGTGAGTCTTCCCATATATCCTGGCGCCAGGATTCGGCAAGGAAGGCGGTTAAAGAAGACAGTTAACCCGAACGCAGGCTGAAGGAGCTGGAACACCAACAGCCCGCTGACCACAGCCAACGAAAGGAGTTGATTATGGCTGAGCAGTATTACAAGTCAGGCACAGGTATATCCACAACAACAGGGGCTTATACTGTGGGTTATGTCAGTGACGCGAAGTGCCAGCCCGTTCAGGCTGTCACGCTTAAAGGCAACTGGCTGGCTGAAGCGGGCTTTACCACCGGCACGCCGCTGGATGCACGGGTGATGCCGGGTTGTCTGGTGCTTACCGCTCAGGAACCGCCTCTACCTGAGCCAGAGATTATGCAGGCGCTGAAGAAGGTCTGTAAGCTGTCGGCCTGCAAGCAGCGCCAGGTGACGGAGCTGATCGAGGTGATCAGTAAGCCGCAGCGATAAGGCACTAACTGGCTGGCGTATAAAGTAAAATCCCGGCTCAGTGGCCGGGATTTTATTATTTTTCTAACAGTTTATTCTTAGCCTCACTTAACGCATTTTGAAGCCAGTCGAGACTTAATGAGGTAAGATTAGGCGAAAATTCAAGCTTAATATCATCTATCCCATTCTCCTGTTGTAAGAGAGCGATAAATTCATCATTGCAATAAATTTCAGCTATTAATTCTTCATAATCGACATCACTTGCGATCACGATCTTTAGTTGATCTTTAGAGTTCATAGTTAAGGTTCCAAAAATCCACGGAAATTTCCTTGGGGATCAAATCTAGCACCACGCCCATCAGGGGCGATAACATCAAATCCTCCAAAACGATTTCCTTCTTTTGTGGAGGATCCTGGCGCTTTAATTATCCCATCTAATATTTTCTGTCCCTGCTCATTGATTTGAGCCGGGGTACCTTTAGCAACAGGATAGGCACTTCCTTCACGGCTTCCATGTTTCTGTAATGCTCTTCCTGCAATAGTGAAGTTCCCAGATTTAGCCGCTGGATCAATATTGGTTCCGGTTTTTGATAAGGAATTTAATTCAAATTGTCCGAATTTTCCGGCATTAATTTTACCAACATTTGAAGATATGTTCTTAGCGGCATTCGCTGCTACTGCTTCAGCCTTCGCTGCTGCCGCCTCTGCCGCCGTTTTACCAACCCCGATAGCTCCTGCTGCACCAACACCGCCCGGTGTCACCACTTCCGCCACCTGCAGTCCGGCATTGTTCAGACAGACTACCGGGGCCGCCGTACATCCCTCAAGTGCCGCTTTCGCCGCCGCCACGATTTCCGGTGTGGCTCCTACAACCATCGCACCACCGGCCACGCCTGCAACACCGGCTGATACCACAAGGTTTCCTTCCGAAATGCCTTTGGCTATACCGGCTTTACAGGCAGTATCACAGTCAGGATTTTTGCCCAGCCAGAAGCCAAGATCACTTCCGGCCATCGCACCCAGCGCATTATTCTCAACGGAATTCTTACCCGCCTCCGCCCCGGCCACTCCATCTGCAGCACTGCCGCCCGTGATACCTCCGGCAAGGCCCGCCGCCAGAGTGCCCAGCACGCTGACCGTCTGTTTCTCCGTTTCCGTCAGATCACTGACCTGTTTACCGGCGTACAGCTCCTTCATCACCAGCTGCGCCATCAGCTCGCCGCTGACCGCTCCGGCAGCCCCCGCTGCCGCACCGTTACCCGCCTCGTACGACACAATGGCACCCACCACCGCGTGCGCCATCGCCCGGCTGGCTTCGTCCGGGGCCAGTTTGTGGATCTGCTCTGCCAGATACGGCGCAGCCGCACCGGACAGCAGCTGCCCCACATTGCCGCCAGCCAGCCCCTGTATCGCCGCCGTTGCCGCTTGGATACCCTGCTGGATCGCGCTCCCTGTGCCCCACGGGGCCATAGCATTGTTATACGCCTGCTGCGCCACATCCGATTCGGTATAAGGCTTGCCCCCGGCAGCGAGTTGTTCTCTCGCCGCATTCAGCGCGACCGGGTCTTTCTCCGCCTTCTGCCCGGCTATCTGGCCCTGCGTCCTTGCAATATCCCCGACCTGGCTGCCGATCTCCCCGATAACCTGCGCTTCCTGCAGCCGCTTCTGCTCTTTCTCCTTATCAAATATCGGGCTCAGGCCTTTCGCCGCGTGCTCCGTATCCCGGTCCAGCGTTGCCACATCCTGCTGCTGTTTATCCTTATCCCGGATAACTATCGTGCCGTCTTCCACCGCCGCGTGCGTCGTGCTGCTGTCGTGACCGTTGCCGTTTGCACCGACCAGCGTGTTGTTCGCCATATTGCCGACGAACTGCTCGCCCACGCCGCCGCCGGTGCTGATGCCTGCGCCCTGGTGCGAGACGTCGTAGTCGGCTTTGTTATGAATATCGCTCCAGCCCAGCGTCCCCGTATCCAGCCGGTTCTTCTCTTTCTCTGCCGTGCTGGCAATCGCGCCGCCGTCCAGCTGCGTATGACTGCCCACGCTGATATCAAAGCCGCCTTTCCCGGCAAACACCCCCGTCTGCTCTTTTACGCTGGCGAAGTCACTGTTCATCTTATCCCGGCTGCCGCTCAGGCTGGCCGAGCCGCCGATGCCCATACCGCCGATAACGCTGCCCCCGACGCTGCTGCCGGTCTGCTTCATGTCGTAGTGGTCGCGGTCCTGCTCGCTGGCAATCTGCAGATTGTGCCCGATGTCGGCTTTCACCGAGTCGCCGCTGACCTGCGCGCCCTGCAGCACCGTGTCGTGCCCGCTGTTCAGCGTCAGGCTCCGGCCCGCATCCGCCGTCGTCTCGCTGTGGGTCAGGCTGCTGCCGTTCTCATGGCCCCGGCTGTGGTCGGCGCTCGCCGACACGCTCAGCCCCAGTGCGCCCCCGCCCGCCGACAGCCCTGCGCCCACGCTACCGCCGTGGCTGCTGCTGTGCCCACTGCTCTGCGTGCTGTTTTTCCCCGACGTCAGGCTGAGGTCCCGGCTGGCCGACAGCGCCATATCCTGTCCGGCCTTCAGCTGCCCGCCCTCCACGGTCAGGTCGCCTCCCGTGGCCGCGATATGCATATCGCGCCCCGCCTGCAGGTGGCTGCCCGATGCGGTACGCTCTTCCTCACGCTGCTCCGAGGTCGACTTCTGCTTACCGTAACTCAGCGTCAGCCCGGCGATGTTGCCATCGCTGCTGCCACCCGTCGCGCCCGCCGCCAGCTGTGCCGCCTGGGCCGCCTGATACCCGGTCAGCGCCGCCTGCGTGCCCTTCAGCGCCGCCAGACGACCGCTCTCTTCTTTCTTCGCCGCCTTCGCCTGATGCACCGCGGTGTTCAGCGCACTGCCCACCGTACCGGATAACCCCAGCGTCAGGCCACTGCTTTTCGACTCGCTTTTCGTCAGCGCCGTGTGGCTGTTCTCCGCCGCACTGATGCTGACGTTTTTACCCTGCACCGTCAGATCCTGACCGGCCACCAGGTCGCTGCCGTGAACGGTCGCCGCGTTCCCCGCCTGCAGCGTCAGGCTGCCCGCGCTGCTGCGCTGTTCGCTGTCGGTGAGGCTGAGAATGTCGTTGCCGGCCTGCAACGCGAGGCGGTCGCCGCCTTTTAAAGAACAGGAAGTAACGACTGAGCACCATGATTGTGAAGAGTCAGGTCACGCAGGCCGTGGCGCGTGTAGGAAAGGCGGCAACTAAAGAGAAGGGATAAATTTATTAACGCGGGGCTGAGGTGTTGGAGCACCTGACCCCCGCTGACCACAGCAACTAGCAGAGGTAGTTATTATGGCTGAGCAACATCATAAGTCAGGCACAGGTATATCCACAACAACACGGACTTACACTGTGGGCTACGTCCGGGATTCGCGGACATTTGAACCGTCACCGGCTGTTATCCTTAAGGGGAACTGGCTGAGGCAGGATTTGAGACTGGCAGGCCACTGGAAGTAAAGGTGCTATCGGGTTGTCTGATATTGACTGCGCAGGAGCCTCAGCCTGAACCTGCTGAACCTGCTGAACCTGCTGAACCTGCTGAACCTGCTGAACCAGAAGTAGTGACCACACTGCGCCGGGCATGTAAAAAACTTTCCGCCCGCAAGCAACGACAGGTAGCGGAGTTTATACAGGTAATTGCGGGACCGCCGATGCACTCGTAACTGAGAGGCTATAAAGTAAAATCCCGGCTCAACGGCCGGGATTGTGTCAAGTTGGCGAGCTGTTATGAGGCATTATCCAGCTCATCAAAAAGATTGCGGAACTTTTCCTCCAGCTCATCCAGCTTTTCCTTATCCGGCATTTTATCCTTGTAGACATGTTTGGTAAAAGATAAAACCGTTTCAGCCAACCCACCGTAACCCTTGATCAGGTTCTCTATTTTTTTCTGTTTCTTCTCCCACTCGCGTGATGCAATACACTTTTTATGTTCCCTACATACAGCTTCAGGATCGATAAAAAGCTTTTTAATCACGTCAGTTTCTACAATGTAGGATGTCTGTGTTGTGGCACATCGGGCGATTGAAGACGTAGTATTAACATTGCAGTGCAGGACTGGGATAAAATATTTTTTCTCCAGGATTTCCACAATGGCCGGAAGTCTGAGCACTTCGTAGTCGGCTACTACGTTATTTCCTGCCGAAGTCAGTCGCTCTCCGCGAAGAAGAGAGCACAAAACAACGACCTGAGCATTCTTCATACGATTAATTTGCAACAACAGCGCTGGATGAGCAGAGAACTTCGAAGCCAACTCAGCACGGGCAACAGAGGGATGGATCGTTAATAAAGTCATCGTTGATTACCTTACCTATTGATATTTATACAATAAGACTTCAGGTTAACCACTTGATGTAAAACAGAGATACCGGATTTAAGTTTAGTTAAACTTAAAGTTGTGGCCATAGATATGCAAATGCGCATAATATTATGGACAACCTCCTGTAAACTGATGTTACAGCGCGGGTTACTGAAGGCAGGGTCCGGACCTAGTCGCCAAACTGTGTATCCGTTCCCTGCCTCTTCCTTCATCGCCTTCCTACTCATCACCCAGCCTGAAGATAATCTGACCTTTCTCCATCTGTGTGTCTGAATCCTGTGAAAACTGCTTTACTGATGCCTCATCATCATCTGACAGACGCGGGAACCCCGGACGCAACGTCAGACGGATAGCGCAGGAAGAGAACTCCCCGGCTTTATTTTTCTGGCCCGCCACGGCAAAGCCACCTACCGGGATCTTTTTAATCATCCACAGGGAGGATTCTGCATCGTGCAGGATGTCAACACGGTCACCAATGTTGATGCCGGTTTCGTCCATGACTGAACGACTGAGGCGAAAGCCCAGCTCAACGGCTCCCGTCACTCGTTTGCTCTGCGTAACGGCTACATTATTGCTCTGGGCAATACGGCCTGTTTTTGCAGCGAGGTTGGATAGTGAGACAAAGGACATTTTCAACTCCGTTTATTGTTTGTGTTAGATATTATCTGATCAATTAAATTTCGTTGCAATTCAATTTACTCACAACTGAAGTTGTACTTTTACCATGATAACGATTAACCGTTACGCCTGAATGTCTCTCGCGAAGTATATCATGCCACCAAAGAAGATCTGAATAACAAAAAACCGGCTCTATGGCCGGTTTGATTTTTGTAGAACCTAAGCTATTTGGTCGGGAAGTAGCGCAATTTGTGAGATAGTATTCCCTTCATCGTCACAAAATTCGACTTCATAGGCTTTCTCTGGATCCTCATAGATGTCGATTACCACGCCTTGCATCCCTCGATACAATTTTTCACCTGGCAAATCAACCTGTAATGTAACAACATCGAACGGTGTAAAGCTCACAAGTGACCTCATTTATTAACGTATATAGTTGTCATTCTCGGCGTTGTGGATCCCACATCGTAGATCCAGCCAGTCCTTACTATTACAGTTTTCCCGTTAGGCCCGGTAATCGGCATATCAATTGTCATTCGCTGACCGAATTTATCTGAGGATCCCATTTTAACTGAATTAGACTTCACGCCTTCCTGTACTTTCGTAATCAGATCCGCTGCATTTGACTGGTTATAACCCAGCGCTGATTCAAAAACCTTTGCTTTGTTACCTCCGACAGGATGCTCTGAATTTAGAGCATAGGACGTAACTTTATTAGGATCGATTACAGCCTTATCTGCATTGACCAACCTCCCGGTCGCAGACGTTTGTGCAACAGCTTCAGCGTAAGTATAATTTTTCCAGTTCTCTGTAGGGCCTGAGAGTTTGCCTGAAGATGCAGATTCAGCAGTGGCAGCCATTTTATCGGCATTAATACCCGCTGATTCAGCCTTACCCGCAACCTTAGCAACAACCTTCTCCGTCAGTACCGCGCCACCTTTAGCAACCCCTGCACCGCCAGCCAGCAGCCCGGCGATGTCCGTCACCAGCTTACCGCCTTCAACACCCGCATTAAACGAGCCGCTGGCCCCGGCTTTCTGGTACTCCACTTCCATCCGGTCAATGCGATCTATATAAGACTGCTTCACCGCATCCGACACATTGCCCAGCACATCACCACTGTTAAACAGCGATTTCAATGCGTCATAGGTTTCCTGCGGGCTGCTGGCCGTTTTCACGATGCTGTCTATCGTGTCGTACAGCCCTGCCGGAACCCCGGCCACCATCCCCGCCGCAAAGCTGCCGTCCTGCCCCAGGTCAATCGCCGTCCATTTCGCCTGAACACCGGCTTTGCAGGCCACGGTCTGACATTCTGCGATTTCCTTATCCTTCTGAGCCTGCTGTTTCTGGCTCAGATAGTTATTCTCAACCGAATTCTTACCAGCCTGTGCCCCGGCCATCCCATCCGCCGCGCGGCCTCCCGTCAGTCCTCCGGCAAGGCCCGCCGCCAGGGTGCCCAGCACGCTGACCGTCTGTTTCTCCGTTTCCGTCAGATCACTGACCTGTTTACCGGCGTACAGCTCCTTCATCACCAGCTGCGCCATCAGCTCGCCGCTGACCGCTCCGGCAGCCCCCGCTGCCGCACTGTTTCCTGCTTCATACGACACAATGGCACCCACCACCGCGTGCGCCATCGCCCGGCTGGCTTCGTCCGGGGCCAGTTTGTGGATCTGCTCGGCCAGATAAGGTGCAGCCGCACCAGACAGCAGCTGCCCCACATTGCCGCCAGCCAGCCCCTGTATCGCCGCCGTTGCCGCCTGGATACCCTGCTGGATCGCGCTCCCTGTGCCCCACGGGGCCATCGCATTGTTATACGCCTGCTGCGCCACATCCGATTCGGTATAAGGCTTGCCCCCGGCAGCGAGTTGTTCTCTCGCCGCATTCAGCGCGACCGGGTCTTTCTCCGCCTTCTGCCCGGCTATCTGGCCCTGCGTCCTTGCAATATCCCCGACCTGCGAGCCTATCTCACCAATCACCTGCGCTTCCTGCAGCCGCCTCTGCTCCTTCTCCTTATCAAAGATCGGACTCAGGCCGTTCGCCGCGTGCTCCGTATCGCGGTCCAGCGTTGCCACATCCTGCTGCTGCTTATCCTTGTCCCGGATAACTATCGTGCCGTCTTCCACCGCCGCGTGCGTCGTGCTGCTGTCGTGTCCGCTGCCGTTTGCACCGACCAGCGTGTTGTTCGCCATATTGCCGACGAACTGTTCGCCCACGCCACCGCCGGTGCTGATACCTGCGCCCTGGTGCGAGACGTCGTAGTCGGCTTTGTTATGAATGTCGCTCCAGCCCAGCGTCCCCGTATCCAGCCGGTTCTTCTCTTTCTCCGCCGTGCTGGCAATCGCGCCGCCGTCCAGCTGCGTATGGCTGCCCACGCTGATATCAAAGCCGCCTTTACCGGCAAACACCCCCGACTGCTCTTTCACGCTGGCGAAATCACTGTTCATCCTGTCCCGGCTGCCGCTCAGGCTGGCCGAGCCGCCGATGCCCATACCGCCGATAACGCTGCCCCCGACGCTGCTGCCGGTCTGCTTCATGTCGTAGTGGTCGCGGTCCTGCTCGCTGGCAATCTGCAGATTGTGCCCGATGTCGGCTTTCACCGAGTCGCCGCTGACCTGCGCGCCCTGCAGCACCGTGTCGTGCCCGCTGTTCAGCGTCAGGTTCCGGCCCGCATCCGCCGTCGTCTCGCTGTGGGTCAGGCTGCTGCCGTTCTCGTGCCCGTGGCTGTGGTCGGCGCTCGCCGACACGCTCAGACCCAGTGCGCCCCCGCCCGCCGACAGCCCTGCGCCCACGCTACCGCCGTGGCTGCTGCTGTGCCCACTGCTCTGCGTGCTGTTTTTCCCCGACGTCAGGCTGAGGTCCCGGCTGGCCGACAGCGCCATATCCTGCCCGGCCTTCAGCTGTGCGCCCTCCACGGTCAGGTCGCCTCCCGTGGCCGCGATATGCATATCGCGCCCCGCCTGCAGGTGGCTGCCCGACGCGGTACGCTCTTCCTCACGCTGCTCCGAGGTCGACTTCTGCTTACCGTAACTCAGCGTCAGCCCGGCGATGTTGCCGTCGCTGCTGCCACCCGTCGCGCCCGCCGCCAGCTGTGCTGCCTGGGCCGCCTGATACCCGGTCAGCGCCGCCTGCGTGCCCTTCAGCGCCGCCAGACGACCGCTCTCCTCTTTCTTCGCCGTCTTCGCCTGATGCACCGCGGTGTTCAGCGCACTGCCCACCGTACCGGATAACCCCAGCGTCAGGCCACTGCTTTTCGACTCGCTTTTCGTCAGCGCCGTGTGGCTGTTCTCCGCCGCACTGATGCTGACGTTTTTACCCTGCACCGTCAGATCCTGACCGGCCACCAGGTCGCTGCCGTGCACGGTCGCCGCGTTCCCCGCCTGCAGCGTCAGGCTGCCCGCGCTGCTGCCCGCCACGCTGCCCTTCTGCACGTTACTGCTGTCGTCGCGGGTCAGTTTCTGCGACGAGTGGCCCAGCGAGAAACCAATTCCGCCGGTGCCGCCGAAGCCGGATTTTTTCTTCTGCTCAACCGAAACCGCGTGGTCAGACTCTGCGGCGGTGCCGAGCGTCAGGTTATTGCCCGCGCTGAGCGTCACGTCGTGCGTGCCGAGCAGGTTGCTGCCCGACGCGGTCAGATCGTTCCCTGCCTTCACCGTCAGCGTGTCGCCGGACACCGTGCTGCTGAGCGCGGTTTTCTGGTGCACCTCGCTCTGGATCGTCGTGGTGGTTTTCGACAGGAACCCGTGTTTTTTCCACTTCGCACGGGAGGACTGATCCCAGCTCTCCTCCCCGCTCGTCAGGTTCAGATTACTGCCCGCCAGCAGCGTGGCGTCGCCGCCCGCCGTCACGTCAGCAGCCCGCAGGTTCATATCGCGCCCCGACTGCATCAGCAGGCTGCCGCCGGCGCTGATCACCGAGCCGACTTCACGGCTCTCTTTCGTGCGGTCGTAGTTATCGCTGTTGCGGGTGTAGTCGGTGGCGTGGCGGGTCGTCGCCGTATCCAGCGTCAGATCGTTCCCGGCGCTCAGCCGGGTGGTGCTGTCCCGCCCCTGGTTACTCACCACGCTGGCCGTCAGCTGTATATCATGGCCCGCGTTCAGCGACAGAAGGCCACTGTCCCCGGTTGCCACAATACCCGCCTGGCGACCCAGCCAGCTCTCGCTGCCGCGCTGTTCGCTGTCGGTGAGGCTGAGAATGTCGTTGCCGGCCTGCAGGTCAAGGCGGTCGCCGCCTTTTAACAGGCCGCCGCGGTTAACAATATCACCGGTGGTCACCAGCTGCGTGCTGTTGCCGCTGATATCACCGGTATTGAGCAGGCTGCCTGCAGAAACGGAGGTCAGCTCGCGGCCGTTAATGCTGCCGCTGTTGAGCACCGCCTCAGCGGTGCTGATGCGCACGTTATTCCCCGCCAGCAGGGTGCCACCGCCCTGCAAATCGCCGGACTGAACCCGGGCATACAGCTTCGGTACGCTGACCACCTGCCGGCTGCCGTCGGCAAGGGTGACCGTCTGGTTCACCATCAGCACCATATCGGCGGTCACCTGCGCCATCTGTTCCGCACTGAGGTCCACGCCCGGTGCGATGTTAAAGCGTTCACTAAAGGCCAGACCGCTGGCGAGCAGGGCGCGGTACTGGTTCTCATCGTCGCTGTAGCCGGAAAGATAGCGCTGGCCGGTGGTCTTCATCACCTGATCCCGCACCAGCCTCTGCTCGTAGTAGCCGTCACCCAGCCGCTTCTGCAGCTGGTCCTGGCTGTAGAAATCGCCGCTGCTGAGCGCCTGTTTACCGTCGGTAAAACGCGGATCGGTTTCCACCAGATAGTGGCTGGCGGATCCGGGATGCAGGCTGAACAGGCTGTTGTCGGGCAGTTTCACCGGACCGGTCACGCTGCGCAGCACCCAGTCCTCCTGCGGCGGGATCGTCACCGGCGGCCCGCTGTGGGTATCGTCAATCTGGGCGCCGTCCTGCGTGGTGCCCGTGCCGTCCCCCGGCGTGGCCGTAAGGCTGCCGGCATCGTGGAGCGTCACGTCGCTCAGGCCGTCCGCCGTGCTGTCCCGGGTCTTTAAATCCGACGATGCGTGATGGCCGTCATCGGTGAGGGTGTCCGCGACCGGTTTCAGCTGCGTGTCCGTGGACGGTCCGGCGGGCAGCGCCACCTCCGTGACCAGCGTTTGCTGCCCGAGCTGCGCCAGTGCCGTCGGGTCGTTTAATGCCGACGCCTTCCCGTCTGCCACGCTGGTCGACGGCTGTGCGGCAATCGTCCGGCCCTCAGCGGGCCCCTGACCCTGCTGCTGAACGGTCAGGTGCAGTGGCAGGTCCGTTTCCTGCAACGGCGGCTGATATTTACCCTGTCCCTCAAAGTGGGTCTGCTTGTGGCCCTTACGTTTCCCCGCCCGCACCACCACGCCATCCTGGGTGATTTCCTGGCGGATGGTGGTTTCATCGTTATCGACGTGGCCAGCGATCAGCAGATCCTGACCGGCTACCACCTGGCTGTCCTTATTGTGCAGGTCGCCGTTCAGCGCCAGATCGCCGCCGCTGCGGATCACCGCGCTGTCCTGGTCGCTGACCACCTGCTCTTTAACGCGCTGCGTGTAGGAGAAGATGTCGAACCGCCGCCCGTCGCTGCTCACGCCCGGCAGGTTATAGCGGATGATATCCTTATTGTTATCCTGCCACAGCCAGATGTACTGCGGTTTGCCGTCAACGTCGACGGTCAGGCGGTTGCCCTGGTCATCAAGCGCGTAGCTGCGCCCGTCGGCGTCAAAATTGAAGTCCACGGGGCTGGTTTCATCCTGGTTGAACTCAACCAGATGCCCGTCCATTCTGTAGTGCTGACCGTTGGTTCTGCCGCAGCCCTCGGTCCATTTTTCCCCGTAGCACAGTTCCACCTCCAGCACGTTCGGGGTCTCCGAGACGGTTTGCAGATCGCTGCTGACCGTCAGGTGAATGTCGCGGTTTTCCGTCTTCGCCGCGTCAATGTGCAAATCGCCCATCGCCTCGATCGTCGCGCTCAGGTTTTCTACCTGCCCCGCCTGGCCGGTCAGTTCCCCCGCCTCGTTCAGCCCGCCGCCGATGCCCAGCCCGCCGTCGCTGTAGATCAGGCCGTGTTCCTGGTTGATCAGCTGGCCGGTAGCGATACGGAGATCCTCGCGCGCCGCGATGGTGGCGGCCGTGTCGCCGGTTTTATCGTTGATCAGGGTACGGGCATCGATTGCCAGACGGTCGCCGTAGAGTCGCCCCGTTCCGGTGTTGTGCAGCGTGTCGGTCCGCAGCCACACATCGCCACCGTCAATCAGCCCCTGATTGAGCACGCCGGCGGCATCGATGTGGGTGGTGCCCGCGTTAATGTCGCCGCCCGACTGATTGTTCAACTGGCCGGTGGTCAGCGTCAGCCGGTCGCCCGCGCTCAGCGTACCGCTGTTGGTCAGCGCGTTGCCGTGAATGTTGAGGGTAAAGTCGCCCCCGGCGGCCAGCGTGCCGCTCTGGTTAAGCGATGAGGTAATATCCAGGCTGAGGCTGCCGCCGCTGATGACCCGTCCGGCACCGTTAAGCTGGCCCAGCCACAGGCTGGCATCGCCGCTGGCCACAATATCGCCGCCGCCGTTGTCGATTGTGGTTCGCGAATCCGCCTTGCCGATACGCAGGCTGTTCTGCGACGAGATCAGGCCGCTCTGGTTACTGAGCAGCCCACCGACGTTGGCCTGCAGCGCATCGCCCGCGCGCAGGGCGCCGTCCTGGTTGCTCAGCGCGGTGGCGTTCAGCGTCAGATCCTGCGCCTCAATCCCCTGCCCACTGCCGCGGGTGTGCTGATTATCAATCTGGTCGGCGGTGAGGACCAGGGTCTGACCGGCTTTGATCAGCCCCTGCTGGTTTTGCACACTCTGCCCGGCGGTGACCTGCGCATTCCCGGCGGCAAACAGCTGGCCGCCGCTGTTGTTCAGCGAATTCACGCTGGCCGTCAGATCCGCACCGGAAAGCGCCTGTCCGTGCTGGTTATCAAAATGACCGCCCTTCAGGGTCAGGCCCGTACCGCCCTGGATCAGACCGCGATCGTTACCCAGGCTGCCGGTGCTGAGGGCCAGGGCACCGTCGGCCAGCAGTTTTCCCTGCTGGTTTTGCAGATCGGCACCGCGTGTATCAAGACGGAGATCGCCGCCGGCCCGGATCGTCCCGTTCAGGTTGTCCAGCGGGCCGCTGGCGATCTGGCTGTCCCCGGCGCTGCCGATGGTGCCCGCCTGGTTACTGACGGCCAGACCGCTGAGGCTCAGCCGGTCGCCGGCCATCAGCCCGCCCTGGTTGTTGATATCACCCGCGTTGAGGACCAGTTCGCCGCCGGACCGCAGCCCGGTTGTCGCACTGTCGGTATCGCGGTTGTCAAGCAGCTGCCCACGGGTATCCAGCCGCAGGCCGTCGCTGCCCTGAATAAGCCCGGCCTGGTTGTTCAGCTGCCGGGTGGTCAGATCAAGCAGAGCTGCCAGCAGCAGTCCCTGGCGGTTATCCGTATCGCCGCTGTCAAGCGTCAGCGCGCCGTGGGCGCTGATGCTGCCCGACTGATTGTTCAGCGGGCCGCCGATCGTCAGCCGTCCGTCCGCTGCAATCGACTGGATGGTGCCGCGCAGGTTGGTCAGATTAAGGGCATCGATCGCCAGCCCGCCCCGGCTCTGCAGCGTGCCGTCGCTGTTATCCAGGCGCTGCCCGCCGTGTACCGTCAGCGTTTTGTCGACGGCGGTCACCGTACCCTGCTGGTTGTTCAGTCCGTCGGCGGTCAGCGTGACGTCCTGCCGGGCAGCAAGGCGGCCCTGCTGATTATTCAGGCTCTGCGCGGTGCTGACCGTCAGCGATCCCGTTGCCGAGAGGATCGACGCCGCGCGGTTATCGAGGCTGTCACTGGCAATGTCCACCGTGCCGTCGGCCTCCAGCGAACCCTGCTGGTTGTTCACCGCCCCGGTCACCGTTACCCCGAGCGTGCCGTTCTGACTGCTGACGGCACCGCCCTGGTTATCCAGCGAGGCGGCCTGCAGGCCGGTTGCTCCGCCGCTGACTATCTGCCCCTGCGCATTGCGTAACTCACCGCGGACGGCTATCTGATTCCCCCCCGACACGGCCAGCACGCTGCCGCTGCGGTTATCCAGCGAAGCACTCGTCAGCACAACGCCCTGGCCGCTCTGCAACACCCCGCGCTGGTTATCGATGGCCCCGTCCAGCCGGGCATTCAGCTCACCGCCAACGCTGGTTATCGTACCGTCGCGGTTGTCGAGCGACTGGCCGACAACCCGCACATCGTCCCGCGCCGCCAGGCGGCCGCGTTGGTTGTCGGTGGTGCCGGCGGAGACGGTTAACGCTCCACCCGCAGCGACCAGCTGGCCGTCATGGTTATCGACGCTTTCGCCGCTGAGCTGCAGCGCACCGCCGCTGTCGACGGTGCCGGACTGATTAAGGAACGCCGCCATCGCGTGGATCAGGGCGGCACCGTTGAGGGCGGCGATCCCGCCGCCCTGGTTATCCACCCGGGCGGCGGTCAACTGCAGATCGTCGCGGGCCAGCACTTTCCCCTGTTGGTTATTCAAAGCGCCTTCTACCGTCACGCTGGCGTTGCCCCCTGCGGCCAGCAGCGCACCGCTGCCGTTGTCGAGCGCTCCGGCGGTCACAAGCAGGCTCCGGCTGCTCTGCAGGGTGCCCTGTTGATTATCAATGCCCTGGGTCAGTGAGGCCGTCAGATCGCCCTCTCCGGCGCTGATCAGTCCGCCCTGGTTGCCCAGCGCGGTGCCGCTGAGGGTCAGCGCATGCAGGCTGTCGATCTCACCCCCCAGGTTATTCCACGTCAGCCCCCGGGCGTGGAGTTCGTCGCCGCGGATCAAACCGTTGTGGTTATCCACGTCGCCTGCCGTCAGCGTCAGCGCGCCCCCGGCGCGGATCCCGGCGGTATCGCTGAGGGTGTCGCCGTTCAGCAGTGCGCCACCGTGCGTGTCAATGCTCAGCGCGTCGCCCGCCTGGATCAGCCCGGCGGCGGTGGTCAGTCCATGGGTTGAAATCTGCATCGCCTCAGCGGCCAGCAGCTGTCCGCCGCTGTTATCGACGTTTGCCGCTTTCAGCCGCAGCTGGCCGCTGCTTTCAATATCACCGCCCTGATTAGCCAGCAGGCCCGTCGTGCTCAGCCGGGCATCCCCGTGGGTGGCAGCGATCGCGCCCTGCCGGTTATCAACCGAGCCGGCCTGCAGATCCAGTGCGGTACCGGCGAGGACACTTCCCGCCAGGTTGCTCACCGCGCCACTGAACTGGCCGGCAATCTGCGCCATTGCTGACAGTATCCTGCCGCCGTCGTTATCCAGCGAAGCGGCCTGCAGATCCAGCGCCCGCTGGCTTTGCAGCGTCCCCTGGCGGTTAGCCAGCTCCCCGCTCAGTGCCAGTGACGCCGCCCCGCCGTCGGCGCTGACCAGCCCTCCGGCGTTATCAAGCGAGGTACCCGTCAGGTTCAGCCCCTCGCTGGCCATCAGAGATCCCGCCTGGTTATTGACCTGCGTAGCAGTGAGATCCAGATTGCGGGCCTGCAGCTGGCCCTGCTGGTTACTGAACAAGCCGGTGGTCAGGGTCAGATCCGCGCCGGAGAGGATGCCCAGACCGTCGGCGTGAGTCTGCGCGTTAATCAGCTCGCCGCCGTGCAGATCAAGGCCCAGCGCGCCCGGCGTGGCGATGCGTCCGGCGGTGTTATCCAGCGAGGACGCGTTCAGCGTCAGCCCGTTTTCGCCCTCCAGCGTGCCGCCGCGATTATCCAGCGCACCCTGAAGATCCAGCGTGCCCGTGCCGGACAGGGCACTGACCACGCCCTGCCGGTTGTTCAGATCGGCCGCCTGCAGCATCAGCTGCTGCGCGATAAACTTGCCGCCGTGGTTATCCGCGCCGCCGCGAAAACGCCCCTCAAGCAGGCCGCCCGCGGCCAGCACCCGGCCGTCCTGATTGGCAAAGCGGCCGGCGCTGAGGGTCAGGTTTTTCGCGCTCTGCAGGTTGCCGTCGCGGTTATCAACATCCCCGGCAACGGACAGATTCGCCTCGCCGCCGTCGGCGCTGATAAAGCCCCGCTGGCTGTCCAGCGAACCGGCGGTCAGGTTCAGCGACTGCAGGGCTTCGATCGTGCCTTCACGGTTGGTCAGTGCGTCCGCGCGGACCTCAAGATGCAGGCCTGCCAGCGTGCCCGCGGTGTTATCGAGGTCACCGGTTTCCACCCGCAGTGTGCCGTTGCCGGCAATGCGTCCCTGGCGGTTGTCCAGGCTGCCTGCACGCAGGGCGATCGCCCCCGCGCTCTCTAAATCGCCGCCCCGGCTGTCAAGATGGCCGGTCGCCGTGATCTGCATCTCCCCCTGGCCGGTCTGCAGCAGCTGGCCGTTCTGCAGCGAAAGCGTGCTGCCCTGTACGCGAACCTGCTGCCCCTGCGTCAGCGCGCCGTCCAGCCGGATCTGCTTACCGTCCAGGCTCAGATCCCCGGCGGCCAGTATTTTCCCCTCTGCACCGAGGATATCCCCGCCCTGAATCACAACGCTGCCGTTCTCCGAGCCCAGCTCGCCGCCGGTATTGTCCAGAACGTGGCCGGTCAGAGTCAGGTTTCCGGCGCTGACCAGCGTACCGTCGCCGTTATCAATTCGCTGGCTTTGCAGGGTCAGACCCCGCTCGTCGCGGGAGATCAGGGTGCCACCGTGGTTATCCAGCCCTTCATCCGCGCGGAGGGTCAGCCGATCGGCGGCAATCGCGCTGCCTCTCGTGGTTAAGATGTGTGCCGTACTGAGCGCGGTCTGCCGTGCGTCAATCAGCGCGTCGTCGGCATTGAGATTGCCTTCACGGGCGGTCACCGCAGCCGTCGCGGCCCGGCTCTGGCTGCCCGAGAGATCCACCTCGCGGCCGGATGCGCTGAAGCCGTCGTGGCTCAGGTGCGTGCCGTGGCTGGTCAGCCGCTGCTCCGCCGTTACCGAAAGCGAACCCTGCCGTGTGGCGCTGCCACGGCTGTCGATCCCTGCCCCCATCGAACTGCCGCTATCCGCCTCAACGGTCCGGGCGGTGACGGTGGCGTTGCCGCCCGCCAGCAGCGCCGATCCGGCCTGCCCGTGCAGGCGGCCACGGCTGTCCAGCTGCAGATCGCCATCGGCGCTCAGCGTTCCCCGGTTGCTGACATCGCCCTGGCTGGCAATCCTGAGGCTGCCGCCGGTTGAGATATGGCCCTGATTGTCGAGCTGGGCCGCTTTCAGCGCCAGATCCTGCTGGGCGTAAAGCGTACCGCTGTTGGCGATTTTGCCCTGTGCATTCAGGGTGAAGCCGCCCTGGGTTGCGCCGATCTCACCTGCGTTGCGCACCCCCAGGCCGCGTTCGGTACCCACCAGAGTAATGTGCCTGCCGTACATACCGCCCAGCGCGGCGGTATCCACCGCGAACTGCGGACGACCCTGCGGATCGTCAGCCTTCACTTCGGTCACCCTGCCGCCGGCATCCGTCAGGTTACGCCCGGTGGTGACCGTCAGGTCGCCCGCCTGCAGCCGGGCGTTCACCTCAACGGCGCGGGCAATCAGATGGGTGTAATCCTGGCCGGTGGCGTCCATGCCGCCGCCGCTGACGATAATGCGCCCGCGATCGATGTCGTAACCGGCCACCTGACCGTTTTTCAGCTGCACGCGACCGGCCGCCAGGGTGCTGCGCCCGGCATTGATAAACCCGCACCCGCTGCAGGTAATCCCCGCCGGGTTAGCGATAATCACATCGGCTTTTTTGCCCGCCACCTCGATAAAGCCGTGCAGCTGGCTGGGTCGGGTGCTGTTGACTTCATTGAGAATGACCTTAGCCGATCCCTTTGCCAGCCACGGGTTACCGGCAATCTGCCCCGCCAGCTGAGTCTGGGTGCTGTGCTGACTGTTGTTCAGAATCGCACCGCGATCGCCGACGTCGAACTGGCCGTAGCGGTTATGGGACAGCCCCTGACCGTTGGGAGACTGAATATTGACCTGCGGCAGGCCGTTACCGGTCTGCAGCACCGTTGGCCGCTGCCCGCCGGGTGCGCCGCGATCCGGGGCGATGGTACCGGCCTGGGCCGTGCCGATCAGCCCGGCGGCCAGCCACAGCGCCGCGGTCAGCGGCCGCAGGGCCACGATGCAGGAAGAGGAAGAGATGCCCGGGCCGCGGGCCGTGTCGCCACCGCGGGCGCGGGCCAGTTCGGAAACCACCACCAGCATCCGGCGGGCACGGTTAAAAATAATGCGGTAACAGCGTCGGTTCATCATCTATCCCTGTATCAGTCCTGCCCGCAGGCAGTCGCCATCCTGGTCAGAACCTCTGGTTCTGCGGGCGTAAAAAAGGGAAAGATAGTAATGCCGGAGAAGTAGTGGAACCTGTACAGGGCGCACAAGTTCTTTGAAATCGGGATTTATCCATCGGAAGGGAAATGCCCCCGGACGGGGGCCTGCTGACGGGGGTTTCCCGGAGAAATGAGGCTATCTGTCTGCTGCCCCGGGGAGTCCGGCAGCACAAAAAGGGAAACGAACGCGCGCGCGCACGTTTCCTTCCTGTTTACACCACGAGCTGCTCCATCGCCTGGGTAATACGCTTTTCCGAAACGGGATACGGCGTGCCCAGCTGCTGCGCGAAGAAGCTGACGCGCAGCTCCTCAATCATCCAGCGAATATCCTGCACGTCGTCGTCATCGCGCCGCTGCGGCGGCAGTTTGTTGAACCACGTGTTCCACGCCTGCTCCACGCTCTGCACTTTCAGCATCCTGGCGCGATCGCTGTGCGGATCCACCGCCAGCTTTTCCATGCGCCGCTCGATAGCCTGCAGATAGCGCAGCGTGTCCGCCAGTTTTTTCCAGCCGTTGCCGGTGACAAAACCGCGATACACCAGGCCACCCATCTGCGCTTTGATATCGGAAAGCGCCAGCGCCATGGTCATATCCACGCGCCCTTTCAGCCGCTTGTTGATGTTGAACACCGCCGTGAGGATCTGTTCGACCATTTTGGCAATCTCCACCACCGTGTCGTTCAGCTCGGCGCGCACCACCTCATGCAGGCGGGCATAGCCGGACTCCTGCCAGCTCGGGCCGCCGTGTTCGGCAATCAGCTTATCGATACCGCAGGCGATGCAGTCATCGATCAGGTCCAGCACCTTGCCGTAGGGGTTAAAGTACAGCCCGAGCTTGGCCTTGTTCGGCAGCTTTTCGTGCAGGTACTTGATCGGCGACGGCACGTTCAGCAGCAGCAGGCGGCGCTGGCCGCGCCACATCGCTTTCTGCTGCTCATGCTGCGAGTCAAACAGCCGGATGGCTACGCTGTCTTTCTCATCCACCAGCGCAGGCCAGGCCTTGACGCTGTAGCTGCCGCGCTTCTGCTCGAAGTGGTCCGGCAGATCGCCGAAGCTCCAGATATGCAGCCCGCTCTGCTCCAGCCCGTCGTCGGCCACCTGCGAGAGGGTTTCCTGCACCTTGCCCTTCAGCTGCAGCTTCAGCGCGTCCAGGTCTTTGCCTTCCGCCAGCTTACGGTTGTTTTCATCAATCACCCGGAAGGTGATTTTCAGATGATCGGGCACCTGATCCCACTGCCAGGCTTCACGGTCCAGCGTCACGCCGGACATGCGGCGGAATTCGCGCTCCAGCGACTCCAGCAGCGGCAGCGCCAGCGGTTCGGCGCGGCCGAGGAAGGCCTCCGCGTAGTTCGGCGCGGGAACAAAGTTACGGCGTAACGGCTTCGGCAGCGATTTGATCAGCGCAATCACCAGCTCGCGGCGGATGCCGGGGATCTGCCACTCAAAACCCTTTTCCTCAACCTGATTCAGCAGCGGCAGCGGCACGTGGACGGTCACGCCGTCGGCGTCGGCGCCCGGTTCAAACTGGTAGCTGAGCTTGAGCTTCAGGTTGCCCTGATGCCAGAAGTTCGGGTAGTCCAGCTTGCTGACGTTCTCCGCGCCCTGGCGGATCAGCATCTCTTTGGCGAAGTTCAGCCGCTCCGGCTCGGTCCGGCTGGTATTTTTCCACCAGCTGTCGAAATGGCGGGCAGAAACCACGTCGTGCGGGATACGCTGGTCGTAGAACTCAAACAGGATCTCGTCATCGACCAGAATGTCGCGGCGGCGGGATTTATGCTCCAGCTCTTCAACCTCCTCACGCAGCTTGAGGTTGGCCTTAAAGAAGCCGTGGCGCGTCTGCCAGTCGCCCTCCACCAGCGCATGGCGGATAAACAGCTCGCGCGACAGCACCGGGTCAATCTGGCTGTAATTCACCTTACGCGCCGCGACGATCGGCAGGCCGTACAGCGTCACTTTCTCCACCGCGATGACTGCGCCCTGGGCTTTCTCCCAGTGCGGTTCGCTGTAGCTGCGCTTGAGCAGATGCTGCGCCAGCGGCTCTATCCACTCCGGCTCAATGCGGGCGGCAATGCGCCCCCACAGGCGGCTGGTTTCCACCAGCTCGGCCACAATCGTCCACTTCGGCGGTTTTTTAAACAGGCCCGAGCCCGGAAAGATAGCGAAGCGGGCATTGCGCGCGCCGGTGTACTCCTGCTTGTCGCTGTCTTTCTGGCCGATATGCGACAGCAGGCCGGTGAGCAGCGCGGTGTGCACTTCGCGGAACGGGGCCGGCTCGCTGTTCACCGGCAGCCCCTGTTCACGCACCACCTGGCGCAGCTGGGTATAAATATCCTGCCACTCGCGCACGCGCAGGTAGTTGAGGTAGTCCAGCTTGCACTGGCGGCGGAACTGGCTGGAGGACAGCGCTTTCTGCTGCTCCTGCAGGTAGTTCCATAGGTTCACAAAGGCGTTGAAATCCGACTCTTTATCGGCAAATCGCTGATGCTTCTCGTCCGATGCCTGCTTTTTCTCCGCCGGACGCTCGCGCGGGTCCTGAATCGACAGCGCGGAGGTAATAATCATCGCCTCGCGCACGCAGCCGTATTTCTGCGCTTCCAGCACCATTTTTGCCAGGCGCGGGTCCACCGGCAGCTGGGCCAGCGATCGCCCGGAAGGCGTCAGCTTATAGTGCTGGTTATCGTCAAGGGTGATGGCCCCCAGCTCTTCCAGCAGGCGCACGCCGTCCTGAATATTGCGCTGGTCCGGCGCTTCCACGAACGGGAAGGCGGCGATATCGCCCAGCCCGAGCGAGGTCATCTGCAGGATCACCGATGCCAGGTTGGTCCGCAGGATCTCCGGGTCGGTAAACGGCGGACGGCTGAGGAAATCATCTTCGGAGTAAAGACGAATACAGATCCCCTCGGAGACGCGGCCGCAGCGCCCTTTACGCTGGTTGGCTGACGCCTGCGATACCGGCTCAATCGGCAGCCGCTGTACCTTGGTGCGGAAGCTGTAGCGGCTGATGCGGGCCGTACCCGGATCGATCACGTATTTGATGCCCGGCACCGTCAGCGAGGTTTCCGCCACGTTGGTCGCCAGCACGATGCGCCGCCCGACGTGCGACTGGAACACGCGGTTCTGCTCGGCGTTAGACAGGCGTGCGTAGAGCGGCAGCACCTCGGTATGCGGCAGGTCGCGCTTCATCAGCGCATCGGCGGTGTCGCGGATTTCCCGTTCGCCGCTCATGAAAATCAGAATATCGCCGCGGCTCTCCTGCCCCAGCTCGTCAACGGCGTCGAATATCGCCTGCAGCTGGTCGCGGTCGGTATCGTCCGCGTCTTCCACCACCGGGCGATAGCGCACCTCCACCGGGTAGGTGCGGCCCGACACTTCGATCACCGGCGCGTTGTTGAAATGCCGCGAGAAGCGCTGCGGATCGATGGTCGCCGAGGTGATGATCACTTTCAGATCGGGGCGCTTCGGCAGCAGCTCGCGCAGATAGCCCAGCAGGAAATCGATGTTCAGGCTGCGTTCGTGGGCCTCATCGATAATGATGGTGTCGTACTGCATCAGCAGGCGGTCCTGCTGGATTTCCGCCAGCAGGATACCGTCGGTCATCAGCTTCACCTGGGTGGTGTCACCGACCTGATCGTTAAAGCGAACTTTATAACCCACGCAGCCGCCCAGCGAGGTTTCCAGCTCGGCGGCAATGCGGTCGGCAACCGTGCGCGCGGCCAGGCGGCGCGGCTGGGTGTGGCCGATCAGGCCACGTATGCCGCGCCCCAGCTCCATGCAGATCTTCGGCAGCTGGGTGGTTTTCCCCGAACCGGTTTCACCGGCGACAATCACCACCTGGTGATCGCGGATCGCCTCTGCGATGTCCTGCTTCTTCTGGCTGACCGGCAGATTTTCAGGGTAGGTAATGGTCGGCACGGCGGCACGGCGCTGGGTAATGCGCAGCTCGGCGGCAGTGAAATCGCGGTTCAGTTCGTCGGCTATCGCCTGTAGCGCAGCCGGATTTTTAACTTTTTTCGCCCCGTGCAGCCGACGCTGCAGGCGCTGGCTGTCGCGCAGCATCAGCGAGTCCAGGCGCGGCCAGAACACGGTCAGGGCAGATTGTGGTGTATCAGACATAGGTCAAACTCACTTTATTGCGCGGTTAACCGACAACATGGATGTATTGGGATAAAAAATTTTGCGTATAGTAGCACAGACAAGAACTTAGCGTTTTATCTGCAGGGTATCCTTATTCAATATTTTCGAACATCGATAACAAAAACTCGCACTTACACTCACCGGCATATCGCAGTAAAGTGTTTCACATCAGGCGGACAGCTTTCCGCGACTTAACAGGAAATAAAGACATGAGCAAAGTACTCGTTTTGAAATCAAGCATCCTCGCCGGTTATTCTCAGTCAGGCCAGCTGGCCGATCATCTGGTTTCAGAGTGGAAAGCCGCTCATCCTGGTGACGAAGTCACCATCCGCGATTTAGCCGCAAACCCGATTCCGGTGCTGGACGGTGAGCTGGTTGGCGCACTGCGCCCTTCCGACGCTGAGCTGTCCGCCCGCCAGCAGGAAGCACTGTCACTGTCTAACGAACTGATTGAAGAACTGCAGGCGCACGACACCATCGTTATCGCCGCACCGATGTACAACTTCAACATCCCTACCCAGCTGAAAAACTACTTTGACCTGGTTGCCCGTGCAGGCATCACCTTCCGCTATACCGAAAACGGTCCTGAAGGCCTGGTGAAAGGTAAAAAAGTGGTGGTTCTGACCAGCCGTGGCGGCATCCATAAAGATACCCCGAACGATCTGCTGACCCCGTACCTGACCATCTTCCTGGGCTTCCTGGGGATGACCGACGTGCAGTTCGTGTTCGCTGAAGGTATCGGTTACGGTCCGGAAGTGGCGCAGAAAGCGGCTAACGATGCGAAAGACGCTATCTCTAAAATCGTTGCGGCCTGATTTTACTCCGCCGGCGCTCTGCCGCCGGCGCTGAAATGACAACGCGATGCCCCGTGCATCGCGTTTTTTTTTCGCTACGACAGTGTTTTCGCTAGGGTTGTTTTTTCAGCCACTGGCCGTTGATTCCGCGCACGTATTCCCCCGGCTTTGCCCGCGTCACCAGCTTTTGCCCGGCGATTCTGGCCACTTCGGCCGCCGTCATATTATTCTGCTCCGCCAGCAGCTGATACTGCCTGCTGCGGCCTTCGTTTATCTGTTTTACCAGCGCCTGGGTTTCCGCATCCGACTGTCTGGGGGCGATATAGCCGTTCAGCGTTTCGCCAACACGACCCTGCTGCCTGGCTTCATCCAGGGTCAGCGCCATGGCCCCCGCAGACATCAGCAGGCAGCCCAGCAGTAGTGCTCTGTTCAGCAGTTTCATCGTTTTATCCTCAGAACAGACCGCTCTGGTTTTTTAACAGCGCTTCCACGTCTTTATCAACCTTGATGTGGATTTCATGCTCGATTTTGACGTTCATATTGATAGTAATCGGCTCTTTTGGCGCCGCCACTTCAATGCGCGGAATGCATCCGCTCAGCGACAGCATCGCGCCGGCCATCAGCAGGCTATTCAGGGCTTTCATCACGTTTTTCCTTCTGCGACGGCAGGGTGGCATTCTCTTCCACCCAGGACTGCAGGTTATCGCCAAAGCGCAGGCTGCGCCAGAGTTGAAACAGGTTTTCCCGCTGAGAGTAATTCAGGGCAACGCGCTGATCGCGATCGCTGAACCGGCTGGTGCCGTCCACCTTTGCCGTCAGGCTCATCCAGCCCAGATTATCCAGGTCAAGCGTCGCCCAGCTGCGCGAAATTTCCATATAGCGCAGCCAGTCGATGGCCGCCCCGGCGGCAATATTATTGCTGCTGATGGCATCGGCCATATCTTTGTCCATGCGCACGGTCAGCGGCCCGCTGTTGGCAATCCAGCCGTCCTTCACCAGCCACTGGCTGTTATTCAGGAACAGCGGCAGCTCGCCGTTAATCTGACCGGATAGCGCAATCTGCTTCAGCTTCATTGCCGTAATCAGCTGCGACAGTGCGATATGCTGCACGCGGATTTTCGCCGCCTCGGTCTGCGGCATCTGCAGGCGGTCGAGGCTGAGCGTCCCGCCCAGCACATCCAGACTGACGTTGCTCAGGCTCAGCGGTTCGGCGGCGGTCCACGGATACCAGCCGCGCAGATCGGCGGTGACGTTCTGCATCGCAAACTGGTTTTTTATCTCGCCGATGCGCAGCGATACCGGCCCGTGGGTACCAAAGTACCAGCGGTGGGACTGCAGACGGAACGGCAGCGAAAAATCGACGCCGTTGAATTCGTTATCCGGCAGCAGCGCCCGGCCGTTACGCACCAGCCAGTGGCCGCCGGCCTCCAGCCCCTGATCGGCGGCGGCGGAGAATGCCACCTGTGCTTTCAGCGTGCCGCTCTGGATCGACAGTTTTAAATCCGGGCTGAGCAGCGGCTGAAACACCCGCAGCGACTGCTCCGGCCACCAGGCCTGCCCGCGCAGGCGTTCGCCGTCCCAGCGGCCGCGCACCTGGACCGGTCCGATTTTCTGCGCCTGCAGCGTGCCGTTGAACAGAAACGCCCCCGGATCGCGCCCCTTCACCGCCAGGGTTAAGGTTGACGGCGGCAGATAGCCTCCGGCGCTGAAGCGGGTTTCCCGCGCCTTTAACGCCAGCTCGCCGTTAAAAGCAGGATTTTGCTCATCGCGCTGCCAGCCGACCGGTTTCACCAGCGTCAGGCGCGGCGCGGCCATCTCCACGCTGCCGTAGCTGATGCGGTCGAAACCGGTAGATAGCGTGGAGAGTTCGATCAGCGAGTCCTGCCAGCGCCCGGTGCCGGTGACGTCCCATTTCGCCGCCAGCGGTTTCAACCGACCGTCGCCCCAGTAGCGCCAGCGCCATTCGCCTTTATCCGGCCAGAAATTGCTGGCCCGCCCGTCGAGATGCAGGCGAAAATTGCCCATCTGCGCGTCGTGCGCGCTGAGTATCGCCTGCAGTCGACCGTCGATCCCGGCAGAGGCGATCTTCACTCCGGCCAGCGGCCAGCGAGCTTCATCCACTTCCAGCGTTGATAGTAGCCGCCCCTTCATACGCAGCAGCGCGCCGGGCTGCATCACCAGCTGGGGATCCGTTAGCGGCCCGCGCAGTTCACCCACCAGCCGGGCATAGAACTGCAGGGCATCCAGCTTGCTTTCGCCGTTGAGCCGCAGCGGCAGGCTGCTGTCCTGCCAGTCAAGATGCCCCGGGCCCACCGACAGCACCACGTTGCCTTTACCGCCGCGCCCCTCGGTCAGCAAATTCAGCCGGCCGCTGATGCGGGTGGCGCTCAGCCCCTGCTGCCAGCCTTCGGCAAGCAGCGAAATCCCACCGGAAAGGGGCTGCGTGCCCCACGGCCAGCTCCAGCTCCCCTGCTGGATCTGCAGCTGCTGCGGCGAAATCTGCCACGGCAGCGCCAGCAGCGGCTGTGGGCGATCCGCCGCGCTGACCCGCAGCGTGCCGCTCTGCTGCTGCCAGTCCAGCTGCACGTTCAGCGGCTGCGGGATCGCATCCAGCGCCAGGCTGCCGTGCAGCACCCCGCTCTGCGGCAAGGCGTCGGGAATACGCGGCAGCGTCAGCGTGCCGTCGAGGGTAATTGGTTGAGGAATGCCTGGCGCCTGGACGGTCAGGGTTTTAAGGGTCAGCTGCTGCTGGCGCAGTTCCGCTTCCAGCGAGAGGTTATCGCCTTTGTAGTGGAGCTGCTGACTGTCGGGTTTGAAATCAAGCTGCAGTTCACCCGCCCACTGTGGCCAGGGTTTGAGGGTCAGTTGACGGATGCTTACGCTCGCACCGGGCAGCATCTGCTGCCACTCGGCCAGCGTACGGGGCGCGTTCTGATTGTCGCTGGCCGGGAGTTTTGCCACGCATTCGCTGTCAATCATTACGCTGTCAGCATTCGCCAGCCAGCGCTGCTGACGGTAGCTGAGCGACACATTGTTCACCGCCGCCAGCTCGCAGTCGCCAATGCGATAATGAACGCCGGGCAGGCTCAGCGCGCCGTGCCGCCAGCGCGGCCCGCCGTCGAGTGAAATGGTGGTATCATCCGGCAGCCACAGGCCCACCAGACGCGGCAGCCACTGCGTAACGGTGAGTAAAAGTCCTGTCAGCAGCAGGATCGCTGCCAGCAGCGCGGCAAGCGCGCGTTTCCAGCCCCTGTTCATGGCGGCAAAATCCTGTTCGGTCCGTGATTATCCTTGAAATGATGGCACGGAATCGCGTCATCGTGAAGTTTTTCGCGGGTTTACGGCCGATTCGGGACTTTTTACTCCCTCATTTACCATCCGGTTCTCCCCTCGGTGAGAATAGTTGATAAACTCAGGCTATTCATTCTGCAGCGGGAAAAGGACACAAACGATGAAACTTGCGGTGTACAGCACCAAACAGTATGACCGGAAATACCTGGAACAGGTCAACGCGGACTTCGGCTTCGAGCTGGAGTTTTTTGACTTCCTGCTTACCGAACGCACCGCCAAGAACGCCACCGGATGCGACGGCGTATGCATTTTCGTCAACGATGACGGCAGCCGTAAGGTGCTCGAAGAACTGGCCGAGCTGGGGGTGAAGTTTATCGCGCTGCGCTGCGCCGGGTTCAACAACGTCGATCTCGATGCGGCAAAAGAACTGGGAATCCAGGTCGTTCGCGTGCCGGCCTATTCGCCCGAAGCGGTTGCCGAGCATGCCGTCGGCATGATGATGACGCTGAACCGCCGCATTCACCGCGCCTATCAGCGCACCCGCGATGCCAACTTCTCACTGGAAGGCCTGATCGGTTTCAACATGCACGGGCGCACGGCGGGCGTTATCGGCACCGGTAAGATCGGCATCGCCACCCTGCGCATCCTTAAAGGCTTTGGTATGCGCCTGCTGGTTTCCGACCCTTACCCTAATCCGCTGGCGCTGGAGCTGGGTGCGGAATATGTTGACGTTAAAACCCTGTTCGCCCAGTCGGACGTGATCAGCCTGCACTGCCCGCTGACCCCGGAGAATCATCATCTGCTTAACGAAAGTGCCTTTGCGCAGATGAAAGATGGCGTGATGATTATCAATACCAGCCGCGGAGGATTGATCGATTCTCAGGCCGCCATTGACGCACTGAAAAAACAGAAGATTGGTGCGCTGGGGATGGACGTGTATGAAAACGAGCGGGATTTGTTCTTTGAAGACAAGTCGAACGACGTGATCCAGGATGACGTTTTCCGCCGCCTGTCAGCCTGCCATAACGTGCTGTTTACCGGCCATCAGGCGTTTCTGACCGCCGAAGCGCTGACCAGCATCGCACAAACCACGCTGCAAAACCTGCAGCAGCTGGAAAAAGGCGAAACCTGCGCTAACCAGCTCTGATCCGCCCTTCGCCCCCCGCTGCCGCTGGCGGGGGGTTTAACGCGCGCAGGTGCCGTTAAGTAACGCACTCTCGCCACAGCGACGCCCGTTCGCCAGCTGACACATCCCAACCGAAGATCCATCCAGCTGCCGCGAAAGCGCCAGCGTTCCGCCCGCATTTTCACAATTACTGGCTGCCAGATCGGCCATTTGCACCCGTGCGGGTACGTGGGCGGCGGTTGCCTGCTGCGGCGGTTCATTGTCGCTGCTGCAGGCCGACAGCAGCAGCGTTGCGGCTGCAAGCAAAAAAGAGGCTGCTTTCATTGTGTAAACTCCGGTCGGTGTGGGATTAGAGGCGCCAGCCAGCATAAGCCAGGTTTTGCAGCAGGTCGATAGCTGTCATCCAATTTTACAAAATCAAAATTGATAAAATATCAATACCCTGACGTCTTAATTTACAATTCAGATCAATGCGCTGAGGAAAAGCACGTAAATACAGGAGGATAGAAATGATAATTGACCTTTTACTGCGTATCGCCCTCGCCGGTGCGCTGGGTGGCGTGATCGGGATGGAGCGCCAGCTGCGCTCGAAAGAAGCCGGGCTGCGTACGCACATTCTGGTCGGGATCGGCAGCGCCATGTTTATGATCGTCTCGAAATACGGCTTTAACGATATTCTTCAGGCCTCTCATATTGCGCTTGACCCCAGCCGGGTCGCCGCCCAGGTGGTCAGCGGCATGGGTTTTCTCGGTGCCGGGACCATCATCATCCAGAAACAAATCGTTAAGGGGCTGACCACCGCCGCCGGGCTGTGGGTGACGGCGGCTATCGGGCTGGTGATCGGCAGCGGCATGTACGAGATCGGTATTTACGGCACCCTGCTGGCGCTGGTGGTGCTGGAAACCTTTCGCCGGCTCAGCTACCGTTTCATCGGTCGTAATCTGACCCTGATCGTCCAGCTCAAATCCAAAAGCGTACCGCTGGTGCTGATCGCGCTGCAGCATCGGGACGTGCGCACCGGAAAAATCACCCTGACCAACCGCGACAGCGAAACCGGGCTGTGCGAAATGATGGTCGACGTGACCCTGTCACGCAAAGTGGCTCCGGAAAAAATGTACAACGTGCTGCTGGAAATAAACGGCGTGCGTTCGCTGGAAATACATTAGCCACAAATGCTCATGGCAAAAATAGCTGAAACAGTTACTCTAACAGCCATGCCTGTTGCGGCTGGCCCTGTGCCAGCAACGTTGTCTTGTTAAATGGAGATTATAATGACCGAGAAATCCGTACTGATTATCGCCACGTTTACTGCTAAACCGGGCCAGGGCGATGCGCTGTTTGCCGCGCTGAATCCCTGCGTTGCCCCCAGCCGCCTTGAGGCCGGTAACGTGCATTACGATCTGTACCGTAGCGTGGAGAACCCGGACGCCTTCCTGTTCCACGAGACGTGGAAAAGCCATGCCGCTATTGAAGAGCACGAAAAACAGCCGCATTTCCTGGCGCTGATCGCCGGCGTGGAATCCCTGCTCGCCGCCCCGCCGGTGATTACCAAAATCTGATCTGCCGCGCTCAGATGTTAAACGGCCCCCGGGTATCACACCGGGGGCCGTTTCGTTTCAGGCAAGGGAACGCTGAAGAACTTACTTCACGATGCGGGCGCGGCAGGTTTTGCCTTTGATTTTTACCTGCTGCAGCTGCTGCATGACCTTGCGAACCAGCTCCGTGCGAATCGCCACGAAGGCCAGCGTCGGGGCAATATCAATCTTGCCGACCTGATCGCCCGTCAGCCCGCCGTCGCCGGTCAGTGCGCCCAGGATATCCCCCGGACGGATCTTGGCTTTGCGCCCGCCGTCGAGGCTGAGGGTGGTCATCTCCGCGCGCAGCGGTTTCGGCGCCACGGACTTGAGTTCGCTGACGCTGGCCCACGTCAGGCGCTGCTGCAGGAAATCTTCCAGCGCATGGGCGCGCTGCATTTCATCCGGCGCAACGAAGCTGATCGCACAGCCTTCGGCACCGGCACGCGCGGTACGGCCAATGCGGTGGACGTGCACTTCCGGATCGAACGACAGCTGATAGTTCACCACCATCGCCAGCGATTTAATATCCAGCCCGCGCGCCGCGACGTCGGTCGCCACCAGCACCCGGCAGCTGCCGTTGGCAAAGCGTATCAGCACCCGGTCGCGCTCGGACTGTTCCAGATCGCCGTGCAGTGCCAGCGCGCTGATCTGCGCACTGTCCAGCGAGGCGGCGATGTCATCACACTCGCGCTTGGTGTTGCAGAACACCACGCAGGAAGCAGGCTGGCGCTCGCTGAGCAAGCCGATCAGTGCGCTCATTTTTTCGCGCGCGCTGGCCTCATAGAAGGTCTGCTCGATGGACGGCAGATCGGACACGTCGCCGGTTTCCACCGTTAGCGGATCGCGCTGCACGCGCTGGCTGATGCGGGCAATATCTTCAGGCCAGGTGGCGGAGAACAGCAGCGTCTGGCGCTGCGGCGGGCAGTAGCTGATAATCGCATCGATATCATCACGGAAGCCCATCTCCAGCATGCGGTCGGCCTCATCCAGCACCAGCGTTGCCACGCCGTCCAGCTTGAGGGTTTCTCGCTTGAGGTGCTCCAGGATACGCCCCGGCGTACCGACCACCACATGCGGCGCGTGCACCAGCGAATCGCGCTGAGCGCCCATCGGCTGGCCGCCGCACAGGGTCAGGATTTTGATATTGGCGGTAAAACGCGCCAGCCGGCGCAGCTCTTTCGCCACCTGATCGGCCAGTTCACGGGTCGGGCACAGCACCAGCGACTGAGTGACATACTGACTGACGTCCAGACGGTGCATCACACCCAGACCAAACGCGGCGGTTTTGCCGCTGCCGGTTTTCGCCTGCGCGCGCACGTCACGCCCTTCCAGGATCGCCGGAAGCGATGCGGCCTGTACCGGCGTCATGGCCAGATAGCCAAGTTCATTAAGGTTTTCAATCTGGCTGGCGGGCAGCAGGTTCAGGGTAGAAAAAGCAGTCACGGGTATTATCTCTGATCAATCGGGCGGGAATTTTGCCGCTGATTGTAGCAGATAATCCGCTGTGAACGTTACTTTCAGGCGGAAAGAGGTAACGACGGAGGATGCATAAGGCCAAAAGGAAGAACAATTTTAGAGAATGTTACAAGTCTTCAGACTACATAATCATGCTCCGCTACAATATCGTTACGGTAATCAGAAAGGATCCTTAGTGCAAAAGCTGTGTCATTCAAATCAGCCTCATCCATCGCTGCAAGTACAGTCAGTTTTACTAATTCGAACGAAGCATTGAGTTCATAGCCATTCATAAGAAGAAAAACACTCGCAGCCTGAAAGGCTGTTCGTTTATTTGCATCATTAAAAGCATGGGCTTTTGCAATTGCTATAAGATACATCGCTGCAAAAACAAAAATATCGTCACAACCCTCGTAATCGGCTAACGTTTGTATCCGGAATAATGCACCTGCCAGTCGGTCTTCATCAGGCTGTCCGCTGCCAGGGAGGGTCGAATTCTGGATTTCAATAACCTGCCCGGATGTCAGGAATTCGATGTCATCCATTACTTATCTTCCAGTGCTTTGATTATTTTTGCATGTTTGTGCTTGGTTTTGCTTAAAGCTTCATTGAATGAAATTTTAAACATGCTGCCTCTCTTTGGAGTGATGCGCTTTCCTTTATGAATGATGTAGGGTTTGTAGATGAAATTTTCTTCTTCAGGTTTTTCCTCAAAAAGCGCTCCATTTAGGACCGTATCAGGCCTTCCTCTCTGAGTCACAACAATAGTCTCACCATTTCGGACAGCGTCCAAAATGTCAGAAAGCTCCGCCCTCATCTGGGTATAACTGATTTTTCGCATATGACACCTCTAAACTGTACATGTACAAGTTAGCACAGGGAGTCTTTTGATGACAGAAAGAAAACATGTCTTGAAAAAGCGCCTCCGCTCAGATGAGCAGAAGCATCCCCACAGCTTAGCATTGATAAACTAATACTTCTTTTATCAGGTTTCGCCGGAGAGGGTTAGCAGTGTTAAAGTAAGATGAAATTCTACTGTAAAACGTGCTGGTATTCGCCATCGTAATCCGTACCATAGCACGCCAGTCAGTTTTCATGCCGGGCCTGCCGATGTTCTCGCCCACTCCAGCAATACGAGATAGCTAATAAATGCAACCGAATCCGGAAACCAGTAAGAAAGAGCAGTACAACCTCAACAAGCTGCAGAAGCGTCTGCGCCGTAACGTCGGCCAGGCGATTGCTGACTTTAATATGATCGAAGAGGGTGACCGGATCATGGTGTGCCTCTCCGGCGGCAAAGACAGCTACACCATGCTGGAGATCCTGCGCAATCTGCAGCAGAGCGCGCCGATTTCTTTCTCGCTGGTGGCGGTAAATCTCGACCAGAAACAGCCGGGCTTCCCGGGCCATATTCTGCCGGAATATCTGGAAACGCAGGGTGTGGAATATAAGATCGTCGAAGAAGACACCTATGCCATCGTTAAGGACAAAATCCCGGAAGGCAAAACCACCTGCTCGCTCTGCTCTCGCCTGCGCCGCGGTATTCTGTACCGCACGGCCACCGAGCTGGGCTGCACCAAAATCGCCCTGGGACATCACCGTGACGATATCGTGCAGACGCTGTTCCTGAACATGTTCTACGGCGGAAAAATGAAGGGCATGCCGCCGAAGCTGATGAGCGACGACGGGAAGCATATCGTTATCCGTCCGCTGGCCTACTGCCGCGAGAAGGACATTGAGCGCTTCGCCATCGCCCGCGAATACCCGATTATTCCGTGCAACCTGTGCGGTTCGCAGCCGAACCTGCAGCGCCAGGTGATTGGCGATATGCTGCGCGACTGGGATAAGCGTTATCCGGGCCGTATTGAAACCCTGTTCAGCGCCATGCAGAACGTGGTGCCTTCGCATCTTGCCGACGGCGAACTGTTTGACTTCAAGGCCATCACCCACGGCAGCGACGTCGTTGACGGTGGCGATCTGGCCTTCGATCGCGAAACCCTGCCGGTGCAGCCCGCCGGCTGGCAGCCGGAAGATGAAGACGAAGCCCCCGTTCGTCTTGACATCGTTCAGGTCGGCTAAGCACAACATTTCACGGAGGAAGTGTGTCGCGATCGCAACGCCTGCTGGATCTGCTGCAACTGCTGCGTAACCACCGCTTCCCCGTGC
The DNA here is from genome assembly GCF_037450285.1 of Erwinia sp. SLM-02. Classification (NCBI taxonomy): domain Bacteria; kingdom Pseudomonadati; phylum Pseudomonadota; class Gammaproteobacteria; order Enterobacterales; family Erwiniaceae; genus Erwinia; species Erwinia sp. SLM-02. Next base: position 1,775,091 of record NZ_JAQISN010000001.1, read on the forward strand.
CCGGCGCTCAGCTCGCCGGCACGCTCGGCATCAGCCTGCGCACGCTCTACCGCGATATCGCCACGCTGCAACAGCAGGGGGCGGATATCGCCGGTGAGCCGGGCATGGGCTACGTATTAAAACCCGGCTTCACCCTCCCCCCGCTGATGTTCAGCGAAGAGGAGATTGAGGCGCTGGTGTTAGGCTCCCGCTGGGTAGCCAGCCGCACCGATACCGGGCTGAGCCAGTCGGCCAGGAGCGCGTTAAGCAAAATTGCCGCCGTCCTTCCTGCCGAACTGCGCCACAGCCTGGACAGTAACGGCCTGATGGCCGCGCCGTCTGCCAGCCCCCGAGTTGAAAGCGTGGATTTTGTCGCCATCCGGCGGGCGATCAGGCAGGAGCTGACGGCGACCCTCACCTATCGTGACGGCAAGGATTGCTCCACCCGGCGCGTGATCTGGCCGTTCCTGCTGGGCTACTTTGATAATCTGCATATCCTCGGTGCCTGGTGTGAACTGCGCGGCGACTTCCGCCACTTCCGCACCGACCGCATTCTCTCACTGGAACTCCATTCCACCCGCTATCCCCGCCGCCGCGCCGCCTTGATCAAGCAGTGGCGCGAGCAGCAGTTCCCGGACAGGCCGGCTCAGTAGCCCTGCCTCAGTGATGCGCGGGCGGGTCGATGATCGGGTCAGGATCGACGGGCGGTGGATCGGGAAGCGGCTGCGGCGTCGGTATCGGGCCGGGAACGGGTGCAGGGTCGCCCAGAGGTTCTGAGCCGCGAATGGCATGAAGCTGGTCAGTGAACATACTGTCCCCTTACTGTTTAAAGCGTGAGCTTTAAGCGTAGGACATCTGACCGGGCTGGCAAACGGGCAAAAAAAAGCCGGCTCGGAGCCGGCGTCGTACGAATTAAATGTGCTATGCATTAATTCTAAAAATGAAGTAAGACAATTATGGAGCGCAACGCCCATCGCTTGACGTTGCATTCACCTGCGAGAAAGAGTTTGCCCTTAACATCATCGTCAGATATTGACGTCGATCAGTTTTAACCGCCTTAATCGCACAATAATTTCTCTTTTCACAACCATTTACGTCGCCGCAACCACCACGCAACACCCAGCACCAGGATTGCTAACAGCAGACAGAAAATACCAAAGCCAAAGCGCCAGCTTCCGCCCGGGATCCCCCCGAGGTTGACGCCGAACAGCCCGGTCAGAAACGTGGTCGGCAGGAACACCACCGCCAGCAGCGACATGGTATAGGTTCGGCGGTTCATCGCTTCCGCCATCACCGAACTGATTTCATCTGACAATACCCCGGTCCGCGCCACGCTGGCGTCCAGATCGTCCAGCCCGCGGCCCAGACGGTCGGCAATGTCCTGCATCCGTCGGCGATCGTCATCGCTCATCCACGGCAGACGTTCACTCGCCAGCCGTGAGAACACGTCCCGCTGCGGGGCCATGTAGCGGCGCATAATGATCAGCTGTTTGCGGATCAGCGCCAGCTCGCCGCGCGGCGGAACCTGCAGGTCGACGACGGCATCCTCCAGTTCGATGATTTTGTCGTGCAGCTCCTCGATAAACTCACTGGTGTGGTCGGTCAATGAATCGCAGACATCCACCAGCCAGCTGCCGCCGTTGTGCGGGCCGTTGCCGTTTTGCAGATCGGTAAGCACTTCATCAATGGCAAACACCTTGCGCCGCCGGGTGGAGACAATCAGCTTATCGTTGATAAACACGCGGATGACCACCAGCTGGTCGGGCCGGGATTCGCTGTTCAGATTGACGCTGCGCAGGGTGATCATCGTGCCGTCACCCAGACGGCTGACGCGCGGCCGCATACTGTCGCCGCCCAGCGCATCGCGCACGTTGTCCGGCAGCAGCGGCGTGGTGGTCAGCCACTCGGCGCTTTCAGGATGGGTGTAGTTCAGGTGCAGCCAGCACGGATGGTCGCACGTGAGCACCTCGGTATCGGCAATCGGGATCATCCCACCGTGGCCATCCAGCTGGCACGAGATAATCGCATCCGATACCTGTAAGGATTTACCTGCAATAACGTCCACTTTTTGCCCCGCTTTCAACATAATCAATACGATACAGTCTAGCGTGCGGAACCGCAGTTGCAAAATAATGCGCGTATACACAATGGTTAGTAAACATGACAGACCGGGTTCAGCGGCGGTGGAGGGATCCGTGGCAAAAAAGTGAACCCGCTCACGAAATCCAGTAATTCCCGTTTTCCCCTCTTGTCAGCGGAGCCTTTCTGAGGAACTATTTACGTCAGAAATCAGGATTGCTACTGAATCTCAGGCAAAACCTAAACTGCTTTTTATGGACCGTGGGTCCGTTTGAAGCCGTTTAGGTTTTTTTTTGGCCTGAATTCAGTAACGGCCCGTTGACAAGATGTCAGAACCAGGAGCATACGATGAAGTACCAGGCGTTATCAGAAGAGATCCTGCAAGGGGTTGGCGGCAAGTCAAACATCAGCTCAGTCATACACTGCGCAACCCGCCTGCGTTTTAAGCTGAAAGACAGCAGCAAAGCCGATACCGCCGGGCTGAAGAAAAACCCGGGGGTGATTATGGTCGTGGAAAGCGGCGGCCAGTATCAGGTCGTGATCGGCAATCATGTCAGTGATGTCTATCAGGCGCTGCTGTCCGTGGCGGGCCTGGGGGACGGTAGCGGCAACGGCAGCGATGAACAGAAAGGATCGCTCTTTGCCCGCCTTATCGACGTCATCTCCGGCATTTTCACCCCGTTTATCGGCGTGATGGCCGCCTCCGGTATCCTGAAAGGTCTGCTCTCCCTGGCGCTGGCACTGAATGTGATTCGCGAAGACGCCGGGCTGTATAAAATTCTGTTTGTCGCCAGCGACGCGCTGTTCTACTTCCTGCCGGTGGTGCTGGGCTACTGCGCGGGTAAAAAATTCGGCGGCAACGCCTTCACCACGATGATTATCGGCGCGGCGCTGGTGCACCCGCTGATGCTGACCGCGCTGACCGCCGAGCAAAGCGGTGCCGCTCCGCTGCACGTCTTCGGCGTGCCAATCATTCTGATTAACTACAGCTCATCGGTGATCCCGATTATTTTTGCCGCGTGGCTGTCGTGCCTGATTGAGCGCACGGTACACGGTCGCCTGCCGGGCGCTATTCGTAACTTCACCACGCCGCTGCTGTGCCTGGTTATTACCATTCCGCTGACCTTTATGGTGATTGGCCCGGCGGCCACCTGGCTCAGCCATCTGCTGGCCGACGGCTACCTGGCAATTTATCAGTTCAGCCCGACCTTCGCCGGTGCCTTTATTGGGGCGTTCTGGCAGGTCTGCGTGATTTTTGGCCTGCACTGGAGCCTGGTGCCGATCATGATCAACAACCTCAGCGTGATCGGCTCGGACACCCTGCTGCCGCTGCTGATGCCGGCCGTGCTCGGCCAGGCCGGTGCCACCCTCGGCGTCATGCTGCGCACCCGTGATGCCAAAACCAAAGGCATTGCCGCCTCCGCGTTCAGCGCCAGCCTGTTCGGTATTACTGAACCCGCGGTCTACGGCATCACCCTGCCGAACCGCCGTCCGTTTATCTTCGGCTGCATCGGCGGCGCGCTGGGTGCCGCCGTGCTGGGCTTCTGGCACACCACCTCTTATTCCTTCGGCATGCCGTCAATCTTTACCTTCAGTCAGGTGGTGCCGAAAACCGGTTTTGACGCCAGCGTGATGGCCTCGTTTGCCGGCGCCGTCATCGCTCTGATCTTTGCCGCCGTCGCCACCTGGCTGTTTGGCCTGCCTGCCGCGAAAACAGAAGAGGCTCCGGCCCCTGCGCCGCAGGCGGTGGTCAATCCCGACCTGCTGGCAAAAACCCAGATCGCCAGCCCGATGACCGGCGCGGTGGTGGCGCTGGAGCAGGTGCCGGATGAAACCTTCGCCAGCGGCCTGCTGGGCAAGGGCGTCGGCATTCAGCCCACCGTGGGCCGCGTGCTGTCACCGGTTAACGGCACGGTTGCCTCACTGTTCCGTACCCGCCATGCCATCGGCCTTGAGGCGGATAACGGTGCGGAAGTATTGATCCACGTCGGCATCGACACGGTGAAACTCGACGGACTCCACTTCACCGCCCACGTCGGCCAGGACGATCGCGTCAGCGTCGGCGACCTGCTGCTGGAGTTTGATATCGCCGCAATACGCGCCGCCGGGTACGACCTGACCACCCCGGTGCTGGTCAGCAACAGCGATGACTATATCGACGTGCTGGTAGCCAGCCAGCAAAGCGAAGTGACCGCAGGCGATCCCCTGCTGGCGCTGATTAAATAATTTTTCACAAGGAGAACCATCATGACTCAACGTTTCCCACAAGATTTCCTTTGGGGCGGCGCGGTAGCCGCTAACCAGGTTGAAGGTGCCTGGCAGACCGACGGTAAAGGTCTGTCGACCTCGGATCTTCAGCCACAGGGTATTTTCGGCGAGCGCGTGGAACGCCAGGCTGGCGACTCAGGTATTAAAGATGTGGCCATCGACTTCTATCACCGCTATCCGGATGACATCAGGCTGTTTGCCGAGATGGGCTTTACCGTGCTGCGTACCTCGATTGCCTGGACCCGTATCTTCCCGGAAGGCGACGAATCGCAGCCGAATGAAGCCGGTCTGGCTTATTACGACCGCCTGTTTGATGAAATGGCGAAATACAACATTCAGCCGCTGGTGACGCTCTCGCACTACGAGATGCCGTACGGCCTGATCAAAAAGTATGGCGGCTGGGGCAGTCGTACCACCATCGCCTGCTTCGTGAAGTATGCGGAGACGGTATTCGAGCGCTTTAAGCACAAGGTTAAACACTGGCTGACCTTCAACGAAATCAACATGTCGCTGCACGCGCCGTTCACCGGCGTCGGCCTGCCGGAAGAGAGCAACAAGCAGGCGGTGTACCAGGCGATCCACCATCAGCTGGTGGCCAGCGCGCTGGCGGTTAAAGCCTGCCATCAGATCGTCCCGGAGGGGAAAATCGGCAACATGCTGCTGGGCGCGATGCTCTATCCGCTGACGCCGAACCCGGCCGACGTGATGGAAACGCTGCAGCAGAACCGCGACTGGCTGTTCTTTGGTGACGTGCAGACCCGCGGCTACTATCCGTCGTACATGACCCGCTTCTTCCGGGAAAACGGCATTACGCTGGACATTACCGAGCAGGATAAAATCGACCTGCGCCAGCCGGTCGACTTTATCTCGTTCAGCTATTACATGACCGGCTGCGTCACCACCGATGACGAGCTGAATCAGAAAGAGCGCGGCAACATTCTGAATATGGTGCCTAACCCGCATCTGGCGAGTTCCGAATGGGGCTGGCAGATCGACCCGGAAGGCCTGCGCTATCTGCTGAACGTGCTGTACGACCGCTATCAGAAGCCGCTGTTCATCGTTGAAAACGGCCTGGGCGCGCGCGATACCGTGGAAGCCGACGGTTCAATTAACGACGACTACCGCATCGCCTATCTGAACGATCACCTGGTTCAGGTGCGCGAGGCGATTGATGACGGCGTTGAAGTGCTGGGCTACACCTGCTGGGGTCCGATCGATCTGGTCAGCGCATCAAAAGCTGAGTTCTCCAAGCGCTACGGTTTTATTTACGTCGACCGCGATGACCAGGGTAACGGCACCCTCACCCGCACCCGTAAAAAAAGTTTCTTCTGGTACCAGGACGTGATTAAAACCCACGGTGAATCACTGAAATAAATAAACGTCGGGCAGCCAGGCTGCCCAATAAATTAACGCCCCGACAATCACTGTTCCGCAATAACGGGAACAGGGGGCGTTGTCGTGCCCTGAACCTCCATAACGAATATAAAAAATGAACAATATCTCTCTGTGTTTTAATAATAAGAACCGCCTCGCGCTACTGACTCTTGCTGCCGGCCTGTGCGCCTCTGCCGCGCACGCGCAGGAATGGAACGGCACCGCGCTGGGCTTTCAGGCACCGCAGGAAGGGCTGCTGGGGGACATGCTGGGTATTCGCCCCATTCTGGAAGAGAACGGCTTCCATTATAATTTGGGTTATTTAAGCCAGGTCTCCTATAACGCCGGCGGCGGATATAACCACGATAAACATGCCGCCTATATCGACCAGTTTTCATTAACCTTCGCCCAGGATTTAGAAACCCTGACCGGTATTCCCGACGCCAAAATCGAAGGGAATATTGTTAATCGCAACCATAACGACAGCCTGACCAATAAGCGATTAAAAGATGACAGGGTGAATTTCAATGATATTTCACAGGAGAGCTACGGCGGCCAGTCTATTACCCGCCTCGGCTGGCTGACCTTCTCGCGCACCTTTGATGACCGTCGCCTGCAGTGGCGCATCGGCATGATGAATAAAAACCAGGATTTCGACCAGATTATCCCCTGCGATTTCCAGCTGCTGTCGCAGTGCGGCGGCAAGTCCGCCAACTCAATGACCTGGTACAACTGGAACGTTCACTACTGGGGAACCACCCTGCAATATAAGCTGACCGATGAGCTGACCCTCAAAGGCGGGATCATGGAGCAGAACCCCGACGCCACCGCCCGTAACCACGCCTGGAGCTGGTCAACGAAAGGCAGCAAAGGCATGCTGCTGCCGGTGGAGCTGGAGCTGAAGACCCACGTTAACGATCTGCCGGGGATCTACAACGTCGGGGTGCTGTTTACCAACGCGAAGCAGTACGATCTTTACGCAGGCAAATCGCAGTCGCGCGGAGCCGACGACCCGGAGGGCTACCGCAGCTACAATCGTACCTGGTTCCTTTACACCGGCTTCAACCAGCAGCTGACCCGCCACGCCGATGATGCCACGCGCGGCCTGAGTACCTCATGGAGCCTCGGCCTCAGCGACCAGCGCAGCAACTATATGCACGCAACGCTGGCCGGTTCCCTGCGCTACCACGGCCTGTTCGATGCGCGCCCGGATGACTGGATCGGTTTCGGCGCCAGCTATATCAAAATGAGCGATCGCTATCGCGACAATCAGCAGGCGTTGAACGACATTCAGGGCGTAGACGATTACGGCAACCCGCTGTACAGCCCGCTGCCCGGCCACTCGGTGAATGCGGAGCTGTACTATCGCCTGCGCGTGACCTCCTGGCTGGAGCTGCAGCCCGCGCTGCAGTACTGGCATCGCCCCGGCGGCCTGAAAGAGACTCAGGATGCCTGGGTTACCGGACTGAAAACGGTGGTCACGTTCTGATCGACGCCGTCTTTATCTGAGTCATAAAAAAACGGGTGCTGACGTCAAAGTCAGCACCCGTTTTCGTTATCAGCCTCTGCCGCTCACATCAGGCTTCGTCGTCGCTCTCACCGAGCGCCAGCGTCTCCTTGCGCACCCGCTCGATATGAATGGTCAGGAACATGCGCTCTTCACTGCCCAGCTTGTACTGGTAGTTCTTAATAATGTGGCGATCGATTTTATCCACGCACTTATAGGCCTGCGGGTAGCGATCGCGGACCACATCGTGCAGGGACTCATCATCGCTGTAGACGCCGCGTTTGCCGAGCATGCGCTGGGAGAAAAACTTCAGGTGGGTCACAAAGCGGTTGTAGCTGAGGGAATCCGTCTGGTAGTCCAGCTGCAGCTGATATTTCACGATATGCAGGATCTCCTGCATAAATTTGGTGATATGCATCACCGCGGGCATTTCGCTGTCCAGCTGCGCGTTGACCAGATGCAGGGCAATAAATCCCGCCTCATCGTCGCTCATCCGCACCTTCAGGCGCTTTTCGATGATCTCCAGCGCGGCCAGGCCAATGCCGTACTCCTTCGGATACAGGCTGCGGATCTCCCACTGCAGCACGTTACGGATCGGCAGATTCTGCTGATGGCGGACCAGGGCAAAATGGATATGATCGGTCAGCGCAATCGCGATCTGCCCTTCGTGAAGTGCCGTACCCAGCTGCTCACGCGCCAGCGCGATCACGCACTCGCTGGTAATCACCACTTCAATGGGGATTTCAGACAGCAGCTCGCTTAAACGACCGGTCAGCTCACGGCTTTTCAGGGCAAAGGTTTTCTCCACCAGCGCGGGATCCAGATCCTCGCCCGCACGTTTCTTAAACGCCAGACCGCGCCCCATCACCACCTGCTCATTACCGTGCTCGTCGTGAATTATCACCACGTTATTATTTAATACTTTCGCTATTTTCATTTCCCGGCCCGAAAACAAAAAAACCTGACCGCCGGAAAATCCGACAATCAGGTTTTGCCTGTATGATTACAGTAACAATCCAGTCCCGCTACGATAATGGATAGATAGCGAGTCTCAAGTTCCTGACGACCGAAGTGTGATGCAACTCCCGAATTAGCGGCCCGGTGCTGAATCATATGCGCCGCGCATCAATCCTGCGATACCTCACCCCACTTGCGATTTGCCCATTATTGGGTACTATTACCAGACTGGTAACACCTTGCAGGGCGTTACTAACTTACTTCTACCCAATGTTCTTTGCAGAATCGGTTCTGACAGGGCACTGGAGGTTTTAAATGAATACTGCATCTGTTATCAAATTTCCTCAATCGTTCAACGTTAGTGTCTGCCACGATTCAGAAGAAGGCGTCTGGGTGGCAGAGTGTGAAGATCTCGGTCTGGTTACTGAGGCACCCACTTATGAAGAGCTGACCCAGCGCGTATGGGAAATTGCCCCAGACCTGTATCGAATGAACGGTCTTGGCGAAAACCCTGAGCATCTCTGCCTTTCGTTCAATCATGAACAATCTTATTCGGAAAGAATTGCTCTCTGAATCATGGGAACCGGACTGTATCCAAAGCTAACGGAACTGCTGTCGTCTGCGGGTTGCTTCCTCGACCGGCAGGGCAAGGGCAGCCATGAAATATGGTACAGCCCTGTTACACAGAAAAAATTCTCTGTGCCGTATACCATCGTTTCGAAACATACTGCAAATGGCATTTTGAAACAGGCAGGTATCGAAAAAGCTTTCTGACATCAGGTCACGCAGCAGGGAATTTCTTTATCCGTATGTGATCCTGCTGTTGAACGATGGCTCAACTCCTCTTGTTCAGCAACCTCATCAAGTTTCGCTACGACAGGGCATCAGGGTCAGACACCTTGTAAACCCTTCGGCGTTTCAGCCTCTTCTGCTGCTAATCGTTATAACGAGAAAGGCCACCAGCAAATACTGATGGCCCCTGAGTTTCTCAATCGTTGCCGATCGTCTTTGAGTGCTGGTTAATCACTAGTGCTTGAGAATATACATCGTCCGGCTGTAGGCGACGTCTTCCGGATTGGTAATCGGATATCCCTTCACGTACGGCTTGATCAGCCGCCCGTTGGTGTACTGATAAATCGGCGCTATCGGCGCGCGTTCGGCAATCATCTGCTCGGCACGGTTATAGTCGTCGTTGCGCGCTTTGACACTGGTTTCCCGGCTGGCTTTCTCCATCAGGGCATCGTATTCCGGACTTTTAAAGCGGGCGATATTGCCGCTGTGGGCGGAGGTCAGCAGGCTGAGGAACGTGGACGGTTCGTTATAGTCGCCGACCCAGGAGGCGCGGATAATGTCGAAGTTGCCGCTGTTGCGGCTGTCGATGTAGGTTTTCCACTCCTGATTCTGCAGCTTGACGTTGACCCCCAGATTTTTCTTCCACATCGACGCCACGGCAATGGCGATTTTCTGGTGCGTTTCAGAAGAGTTATACAGCAGGGTCAGGTCCAGCGGCTTCGACGGCCCGTACCCCGCCGCCGCCAGCAGGGATTTGGCCTGGGCGTTGAGATCGGCCTGGCTGTGCTGCTGCAGGAAGCTTTCCTTCGGCGTAAATCCGGCGGTCACGTCCGGGGTAAAGTGCCATGCCGGTTTTTCGCCGGTGCCCAGTACCTTTTCGGCAATGATTTTACGATCGATACTCCACGAAAGCGCCTGCCGCACGCGCACGTCCGCCGTCGGTCCCTTCTGGGTATTGAAGGCGTAATAGTAGGTGCCCAGCTGATCCGGGGTATAGACCTCGCCCGGCAGCTGTTTCTTCAGCAGGCCGTACAGCTCTTTCGGGAAGGATTCGGTGATATCGATATCCCCGGCGCGATAGCGTTTGGTGGCGCTCGACTCTTCGCTGATCGGCACAAAGGTGACTTTGTTCAGCACCGAGTGGGCGTTGTCCCAGTAGTGGGTGTTGCGCACCAGCACCAGCTTTTCATTCACCACGCGGCTTTCCAGCTGATACGCGCCGTTGCCGACCAGATTGCCGGGGCGCGTCCACTGGTCGCCGAACTGTTCAACGACTTTCTTCGGCACCGGGAACAGGCTGAAATTCGCCGTCAGGCTGACGAAGTACGGCACCGGTTTATCCAGCGTCACCTTCAGGTGGGTGGCGTCGGTTGCCGTCACCCCCAGTTTGTCCGGCGTCATCGTCCCCTTCACGATCGCACCGGCGTTTTCAATGCCCGCCAGTTCGGCAAACCACGCGAAGGTCGAGGTGTTTTTCGGATCGACCAGCCGCTGCCAGCTGTAGACAAAATCGTCGGCGGTGACCGGGTCGCCGTTGGACCAGCGGGCATCCTTACGCAGGGTAAAGATCCAGGTTTTGTTATCGTTGCTTTGCCACGCCGTGGCCACGCCGGGAATGATTTTGCCGCTGGCATCCTGACTGGTCAGCCCTTCAAACAGATCGCGGATCACCGGGATTTCAGGCAGGCCAACGGCCTTGACCGGATCCAGAGAGGCCGGTTCATCTTTTATATGGCGCACGATTTCCTGGCTGGCGGCCAGCTGGGTGCCGGGGGGGACGTCGGCAGCACGCGCGGCAGTGGAGATACACAGCGCCAGCACGGCGAGCGCGGGAACAGAAAAAGCCTTCTTCATTAAGACATCCTTAGCTGTCAGCAGCAGATGATAAGCGGCGGGTCTGAAATATTGCAGAAACTGTAGCGCAGTTTGTCGCGGAACAGGCATATTTTTCAACGGGCTGTGTCAAAAGCCTCACTTTTTTCTTTTTATCCCTGCCGCCCAGCTCTGCTACGCTGATTTGAGTATAGTGTCAGCCTGACGCACTTTTTCTGGAGCCCAATATGTCGTTACTTCATCCCCGCCCGCTGCGCGGCCGCCTGGACACCAACGGGAAACAGTACGGTCAGTCGCTGCTCGGCGCGCCGCTGCTGTGGTTCCCGGCTCCGGCCGCCGATGAGGAGAGCGGGTTAATCCTCGCCGGCACCCACGGCGATGAGACCGCCGCGGTGGTCACGCTGTCCTGCGCCATGCGCTCCCTGCAGGACCGGCACCGACGCCATCACGTGGTGCTGGCGGTGAATCCCGACGGCTGCCAGCTGGGCCTGCGCGCCAATGCCAACGGCGTTGACCTTAACCGCAACTTCCCGGCGGCCAACTGGAAAAACGGCGACACGGTCTATCGCTGGAACAGCGCGGCGGAGGAACGGGACGTGCTGCTGTCAACCGGCGATCGCGCCGGTTCAGAACCGGAGACGCAGGCGCTGTGCCAGCTGATCCATCAGCTGAAACCACAGTGGATCGTCACCTTCCACGAACCGCTGGCCTGCATTGAGGATCCGCATGAAAGCCCGCTGGGGCACTGGCTGGCAGAACAGACCGCTTTGCCTCTGGTCACCAGCGTCGGCTACGCCACGCCCGGTTCGTTCGGCAGCTGGTGTGCCGACCTCAACCTGCCCTGCATCACTGCGGAGCTGCCGCCGGTTTCAGCCGATGAGGCCACCGAACGCTACCTGGCGGCGATGGTGGCGCTACTGCGCTGGCACCCGTGACAGCTCGATGCGCCCACAGCTGAAAGGCAGGGCGGGATCCGCATCGACCGCCAGCCAGGTCGGGCCGTCGAGGTCCACAAAGCGGGCCTTCGGTGCCAGCGGCAGCGCGGCGCGAATGGCGCGAGAGGTGCAGAGCATACAGCCGAGCATGATCTCAAAGCCCTGGCGGCGCGCGTCCTCCGCCAGCGCCAGCGCTTCAGTCAGCCCGCCGGTTTTATCCAGTTTGATGTTGACCATCTCGTAGCGGCCGCTCAGCCCCGGCAGATCCTGCCGCGTATGGCAGCTCTCATCGGCACAGATCGGCAGCGGATGAATAAAGTTTTCCAGCGCGGCATCTTCCCCTGCGGGCAGCGGCTGTTCCAGCATCGCCACGCCGAGGTCGGCCAGCAGCTGGCAGCGTGCCGCCAGGCCTTCCGCGTGCCAGGACTCATTGGCATCAATAATCAGCGTCGCATCGGGAACCGCCGCGCGGATGGCGACCAGACGTTCGGCAATCAGATGATTATCCAGCTTGATTTTTAACAGTCTGGCCCCGTTCTGCCACAGCGCCAGCGCGCTGCTGGCCATCATTTCCGGCACGTCGATGCTGACGGTCTGCGCCATATCAATCACCGGCGGTGCCTGTTCCCCGGCAAGCTGCCACAGGCTGCGCTGCTCTCGCAGTGATTCCAGCTGCCACAGCGCGCTGTCGACGGCGTTGCGCGCCGCGCCGGCGGGCAGCACCTGCTGGAGCTGTTCGCGGGTCATGCCCTGCTCAAGCTGCGGGATGATGCGGCTAATCAGCGCCATCACCGATTCTTCACTCTCGCCGTAGCGCGGATAGGGCGAACACTCGCCCTGCACCCTGACGCCCTGCTCTTCCAGTTCAACCACTACCACGCCCACCTCGTTGCGGGTGCCGCGGGCGATGACGAACGGCGTATGCAACGGCCAGCTCTCCGGATAGACCTTCACTGCTCTCATGCTCATGTCCTTATACGCTCTGGGCTTTTAATTTTGTTATCGTTTTTTACTGTCTCATCGCTTCAGCATGGCATACACTGAAAGCGTTTAAACACCATTAACATTAAAAGGATAGTCTATGTCTCAGACCGTACATTTTCAGGGTAACCCGGTTTCCGTTGACGGCCAGATCCCTGGTCCTGGCCAGAGCGCGAAACCCTTTACCCTGGTCGCGAAAGACCTTGCTGATGTCTCTCTTTCGCAGTACGCAGGTAAACGTAAGGTGCTGAATATCTTCCCAAGTATTGATACCGGCGTGTGCGCGGCATCAGTACGCAAATTTAACCAGCTGGCTAACGATCTGGACAACACCGTGGTGCTGTGCATTTCTGCCGATCTGCCGTTTGCACAGTCCCGCTTCTGCGGATCTGACGGCCTGAGCAACGTGGTCACCCTGTCCACCCTGCGCGGCGGCGAGTTCAAGAAAGACTACGGCGTGGCGATTGCTGAAGGCCCGCTGGCCGGTCTGACTGCCCGCGCGGTGGTGGTACTGGATGAGCAGGACAACGTGCTGTACAGCGAGCTGGTGAATGAAATCACCACCGAGCCGAACTACGACGCGGCGCTGGCTGCACTGAAGTAAGTCTGTTGCAGGCCAGCCGCCCGGCTGGCCTGATGTTGTCCCCGACTGCCCGCTTAACTACTCGCTTTCCGTTTTTTTCTGGCTCAGGCCATATTCACGCAGCTTATTGGCAATCGCGGTATGCGATACGCCGAGTCTTTTCGCCAGCTTGCGCGTGCTGGGATAGGAGAGATAAAGACGGGTCAGCACCGAGCGCTCAAAGCGGCTGGTGATTTCGTCCAGCGAGCCTTCAATCGCATCGTCAGCCAGCGGCATTTCCATCGCGTACTCGGGTAACGCGATATCCTGCGGCCGCAGTTCATAGCCCTCCAGCTGGGCCAGCGCACGATAGAGCGCATTTTTCAGCTGGCGCACATTGCCCGGCCAGGTGTATCGCGTCAGGAACCCGTTCAGCTGCGGCGACAGTTTCGGCCTCGCCATCCCCTGCTCATCGGCAAAGCGCGCCACGAACATCTCAGTCAGCGGCAGGATGTCCTGCGGGCGATCGCGCAGCGGCGGCAGATTCAGCGTCAGCACGTTCAGCCGGTAAAACAGGTCCTCGCGGAACTCCCCGCGCTGCACCAGCTCCATCAGGTTTCGCTGGGTCGCGCAGATCACCCGCACGTCCACGTGCACCTCGTGCTCTTCGCCCACCCGGCGGAAGGTGCCGTCGTTAAGGAAACGCAGCAGCTTGGTCTGCATTCGCGGCGACATTTCACCGATTTCGTCCAGCAGCACCGACCCGCCGCTGGCCTGTTCGAAGAAGCCCTTTTTCCCCTCAAGCGCATTGGGATAGGCCCCCGCCGCGTGGCCGAACAGCTCGCTTTCGGCCACATCGTCCGGCAGCGACGCGCAGTTCAGGGCCAGGAACGGCTTTTTCCCGCGCGCGCTGCGCAGGTGGCAGGCGCGGGCCAGCATATCTTTGCCGGTGCCGGTATCGCCGACGATCAGCAGCGGTGCATCCAGCATCGCCAGCTTGCGCGCCTGATCGACCACCTGGCGCATTTTACTGCTCACCGCGACGATGTGCTGGAATTCGCTGTCATCGTTCACCGCCAGATTTTGCAGCTGCTGCCCCATGCGGGCGGTCGATTTCAGCAACACCACCGCTCCGGCGGGGGTGGTGGCATTATTTTCCTCATCCCGGGCGTAGATGGGCGTCACCTCCATCAGGAAGTCGCGACCCTGCAGCACCACGTGGTGCGCCTGCGCCTCAATGCGCTCACTTTCCAGCCAGCGCTGAAAGTTAAATCCGGGGATCAGCGCGCCCGCGCTGTAGTTACGCATTTTCTCTTCATTGAGATCGAACAGCGACTGCGCCGCCGGGTTGGCCAGCTCAACCTTACTTTTTAAATCAATCGAGAAGACCGGCTCCGGGAGGGCGACAAGCAGCGCGCTCAGCGCGCGGTGCTCGCGCTCGGACGGCAGAAAGTTGACCGTACGCACGTCGGTCACGCCGGGGATACGGCGGATTTCCGCCATCAGCTGACTGAACTGTTCAAAGCTGATGGTGGAAAAGTTCAGATAGATGCGGCCGATAGCGGCAATTTCGATTCCGCGCAGATCGATGCTGCGTTCTACCAGCAGATCCAGCAGTTCACGGGTCAGACCAATTCGGTCCTGGCAAAATACTTCGAGACGCATGGATGTAAACCCTTATTGTTGCGGTGTCCGGCACTGCCACAATAATACGCTATCCCACGGCTTCTCAGAAGTATTCTGTCAGGAAAAGTTGACAGCAACTGTAATCAGCCGTGTTATTTTTCCCGCTCGGGTGACCGTTTCAGGCTCTCTTTCAGCTGGCCTATCAGCTCGCGACGGAAGTCACCCAGCCGGGGTTTGTCATCTTCCAGCCACGGCAGCGGGCGGCAAAGCTCCATCGCTTTAATGCCAAGACGAGCGGTGAGCAGCCCGGCACCAATGCCCTGCGCGGCGCGCGCCGACAGGCGGGCGGCCAGATCCTGTGACATCCAGTCCATGCCGACTTCCCGCACCAGCTCCGAGGCCCCGGCAAAGGCGATGTTCAGCAGCACCAGTTTAAACAGACGCAGGCGGCTGAAGTAGCCCAGTTCAATGCCGTACAGCTGGGCGATGCGATTGACCAGCCGCAGATTGCGCCAGGCGATAAACGCCATATCCACCAGCGCCAGCGGGCTGACGGCGATCATCAGCGTTGATTCCGCGGCGCAGAGGCTGATTTCGCGCCGCGCCTGACGGTCCAGCTGCGGCTGAACCAGCCGGGCGTAGAGCGCCACCACTTCACTGTCATTGTGGGTTTCGTGCAGCGAGGCCTGCCAGCGCTGTAACGCCGGGTTGCCATTGTCCAGCCCCGCCTGCTGCGCCAGCTTTTCACAGAAGGCGCGGGCTTTGCCCATGCCACGGCTCTGCAACAGTTCGCGGCCCGTATCGCGCTCGGTCGCCCGCTCGCGCAGGCGGTACAGCCGACGCCATTCAACCATCAGCGATCCTGCTCCGGCGGCGACAATCAGCCCGCCGGCCACGCTGCCGCCGAGGGCAATCCAGTCCTGTGCGATCCACGCCTGATGGGTCCACTGCACGCCCTGCGCCACCACGCTGATGCCAAACAGCCCCAGCCCGGCGGTCACCATTTTGCGCCACAGGCTGCGTTTAGGCCGCAGCGCGGCTTCCACCGCCAGCTCGCCCGCGCTCTCTTCCTGTACGTCAACGTCCTGCTCGACGGCGACGAACCTGTCCTGCTGTTCGCCAAATTCCTGCTGCTGCCGCAGGATCGTCGCCTGCTCCCGGGCCAGCGGCTCGGCAAAATCCATGCGCGGTTTAATGGGTGTACTCATCGCAGTTTATCTCCCAGTAAAAATTCCAGCGCGGCATCCATACGGATATGCGGCAACGGCCTGTCGATATCCAGCGCCTGCGGGCGGAACTGCTCAAAATGAAAACCCTGCTGCTGCCAGAAGGCGCTGCCGGGGAGACGGGGCGGCACTTCGCCCGGATAGACCGTCAGCGGCACGCCGTCCGCCAGTCGGTGACCGCGTAACGCCGGAATGCTCTCCCCCTGATGCTCAACGTAGCCGCTCTGCGTGGCCTGCACCGAGGCCAGACCCACGCAGTCCATGGTAATACCTTCAAAGGCGGCGTTTTGCCAGGCGTCCTGCACCAGCTGTTGCAGCAGTGACACCAGGTTGGCGTGCTGATCGGCGGTAACGTGATCGGATTTGGTGGCGGCGAACAGCAGCTTGTCGATCACCGGTGAAAACATCCGGCGAAACAGCGTGCGCTGGCCGTAGGAGAAGCTTTGCATCAGCTGGGTCAGCGCCAGCCGCATGTCGTTAAATGCCTGCGGCCCGCTGTTCAGCGGCTGCAGACAGTCGACCAGCACGATCTGGCGGTCAAAGCGCAGGAAGTGATTTTTATAGAAATCCTTCACCACGTGCTGGCAGTAGTACTGGTAGCGCGCGCGCAGCATGCCGATATTGCTGCCGGCATCCGCCTGCGCCAGTCGGGTTTCACCACCCTCCGCCACCTCCGGCCAGGGGAAAAACTGCAGCGCGGGAGCACCGGCCATTTCACCGGGCAGCACAAAGCGGCCGGGCTGAATAAAGTGCAGCCCTTCCTGCTTGCAGCGCTGCAGGTATTCGGTCCACGCGGCGGCAATCTCCGCCAGCCGGTTTTCATCCGCCGGGGCGAGCGGATCCAGCCCGGCGGTAAGCTGCTGCCACTTCTGCGACCACAGGGCGCGGTCGCCCTGCAGCAGCCCGGTCATCTGGCGCGACCAGCTGAGATAATCCTGCGCCAGCATCGGCAGATCCAGCAGCCATTCGCCGGGGTAGTCAACGATTTCGAGATAAAGCGTGGAGGCATCGGTAAAGTGGCGCAGCAGCGAATCGCGCGAGCGGTAGCGCAGGGCCAGTCGCATTTCGCTGACGCCACGCGTCGGCGTCGGCCAGTCGGGCGGCGTGCCATGCAGCTGCGCCAGGCCTTCATCATAGGTAAAACGGGGGATGCCGAGATCGCGCTGCGGCACGCGCTTAACGCCCAGCAGCCGCTGTTCGCGCACGGCGGTAAACAGCGGCAGTCTGGCGTCCGTATTTACATTCAGAAGCTGGTTAACCAGCGAGGTGATAAAAGCGGTTTTACCGCTGCGGCTCAGGCCGGTAACGGCAAGGCGCAGATGGCGATCCACGCCGCGGTTCACCAGCGACATCAATTCATTTTGCAGTCGTTTCATCAGGAGCCAGCTACCTCAGGTGTTTAATTGTCCTTAGCTTAACACACTGGCGCTAGCGGGCCGGTTTCACCCACTTTGACACCGCACCGCGCATTACGCGGCGGATCAGCGGTTCCAGCGCCCACGCCAGCAGGATTTTCAGCGGTTTACGCGCCACGGATTTTACCGCCCATCCGCTCAGCCCGGCCGGGCCGTAGGTAATGGCGCTAATCAGTATAAATTTCCCTGCCTTGATCAGTGCGGGAGCAGCCTGATGACGCAGGGTCGATTTTCCGTGACGCATAATTTTCTCCACGTGATTGCAACACGATTAAAGCTGGCTGAAGCGGCTGCGCACGGTGAAAGTTTCCGACGTGACGTAGCGTTCCACCTCGCGCAGCTGCCGTTCGCCGCCGCGCAGTTCATCGCTGAGTTCGTCCAGCAGCTGCGCCGCATTTAACGGCGGCTGGTTATCCAGCTCGCTTTGCGGCATCTCGTCCAGCACCAGGGCCAGCGCCGCATAGGCGACCAGGGTAAACACAAACAGCCCGAAGAACATCGACAGCACCACAATTACCCGCACCAGCCGCACCGGAATATCCAGATAGTTGGCCACCCCGGCGCAGACGCCTTTGAGTTTGCCCTGCTGCGGAATACGGTAAAGCTTATGGCGGTGATTCATGGCTGCCTCCAGTTCGGATGCTCGGCGTCGAGAATCGCTTCCAGCGCCTGAATGCGTTCCCGCATTTTTTTCGCCTCGCCGGTCAGCTGCTGCAGTCGCTGCAGGTCGCCCTGTGACAGGTCGGCACCGCGATTCTGCCGGTTGCTGTAGTGCAGCCACAGCCAGATCGGCGCAACGAACAGCACGAAAATGGTTAACGGTATGGCAAGAAATAACGCGCTCATTGATTCTCCTTAATACAGGCCCGTTGACGGTTAGCTTACTCGCTGCGGTTCATTTTAGCTTTCAGAGCCGCCAGCTGCTGGCTGATTTCATCGTCCGCCTGCAGTTCAGCAAACTGCTGGTCGAGGGTTTTCGATTTGCCGAAGCTGTGGCTCTCGGCTTCCGCTTCCATATGGTCGATGCGGCGTTCAAACGATTCAAAGCGCGCCATAGCTTCATCAATTTTACCGCTGTCCAGTTGGCGACGAACGTCACGGGAAGAGGACGCGGCCTGGTGACGCAGGGTCAGCGCCTGCTGACGGGCGCGGGTTTCATTCAGTTTGTTTTCCAGCTCACCAATCTCGCCTTTCATCCGCGTCAGGCTCTCTTCCACCTGGCCGGATTCCTGCTGCAGTACGGCGATCAAATCGGTCAGTTTCTGCTTCTCGATCAGCGCGGCGCGGGCCAGATCGTCTTTCTCTTTGCTCAGCGCCAGCTCGGCCTTGTCCTGCCATTCCGCCTGCTGGGTTTCCGCCTGGTCAATGCGGCGCAGCAGCTGTTTCTTTTCGGCCAGCGCGCGGGCCGACGTGGTACGCACTTCCACCAGCGTATCTTCCATTTCCTGAATCATCAGGCGAACCAGCTTCTGTGGATCTTCGGCCTTTTCCAGCAGCGCGTTAATGTTGGCATTTACGATGTCGGCGAAACGAGAAAAAATTCCCATAATATAATCCTCTTAAATAAAACCCCGGCGTCTGCCGTTTAAGCACGTTGATTGTGCGGTACGGGAATACACTATTCAAAAGGCGTGCCAGTTTTTATGTTGTTGATTTTTAATGGTCAGGCGTATTTACAGCCGCTGGGCTAAACTCTACAGTGGTTAATC
Source organism: Erwinia sp. SLM-02 (assembly GCF_037450285.1). Taxonomy (NCBI): domain Bacteria; kingdom Pseudomonadati; phylum Pseudomonadota; class Gammaproteobacteria; order Enterobacterales; family Erwiniaceae; genus Erwinia; species Erwinia sp. SLM-02. Next base: position 1,794,334 of record NZ_JAQISN010000001.1, read on the forward strand.
TCGCTAAATCCTGGTGAAATTCATTATGAGCGATCGTTCCGATACCCTGCTGGGTGAATCAAACAACTTTCTGGAAGTGCTGGAGCAGGTTTCCAGGCTCGCGCCGCTGAATAAGCCGGTGCTGGTGGTGGGTGAACGCGGGACGGGGAAAGAGCTGATTGCCAGCCGCCTGCACTACCTGTCAGCACGCTGGCAGGGGCCGTTTATTTCGCTGAACTGCGCGGCGCTGAATGAGAACCTGCTGGATTCCGAACTGTTCGGCCACGAGGCCGGGGCGTTTACCGGCGCACAGAAGCGCCACCTCGGCCGCTTTGAGCGGGCGGACGGCGGCACGCTGTTTCTCGACGAGCTGGCCACCGCGCCGATGCTGGTGCAGGAAAAATTGCTGCGGGTGATTGAATATGGCCATCTTGAACGCGTCGGCGGCAGCCAGCCGCTGCAGGTCAGCGTGCGTCTGGTCTGTGCGACCAATGACGATTTGCCACAGCTGGCGCGCGAGGGCAAATTCCGCGCGGACCTGCTTGACCGACTGGCGTTTGACGTGGTGCAGCTGCCGCCGATGCGCGAACGCCGCAGCGACATCCTGGTGATGGCACAGCACTTTGCCATGCAGATGTGCCGCGAGCTCGGCCTGCCGCTGTTTCCCGGTTTCTCATCCGCCGCGCAGCAGACGCTGCTGGCTTACGACTGGCCCGGCAACGTGCGTGAACTGAAAAACGTGGTGGAGCGCTCGGTTTACCGCCATGCGGACAGCGAGCGGCTGCTGGATACCATCATCATCAATCCCTTCAGCCCAACCGCCTCCGCCGCGCCCGCTGCAGAGCCCCCAGGCGATGCCCTGCCCGACCTGCCGTTTGATTTACGCCACTGGCAGCTGTGTCAGGAACGGGCGCTGGTGGAAAAAAGCCTCGCTCAGGCGCGCTTTAACCAGCGCCGGGCGGCAGAGCTGCTGGGCGTCAGCTACCATCAGCTGCGTGCGATGCTCAAAAAGCACGCCATCAGCGGGGATGAGTAACGGGCAAAAAAAAAGCCCACTCAAGGTGGGCTGAAAAATACTGGAAGCAATGTGAGCAATGTCGTGCTCTTCCCCGGTAGAGCCACCGGTGAAGCGCAAGGCAATAATAATCATTCTCACTTCTCTCTGTAAAGTACTTTGTTGAGAATTTTTCTCATTACCGCAGTAATATTGGGTGTATTTTGAACACCCCTGATAACAGTACGCTCTTTTAGCGGCGAATTAGCCGTCAGTTATCCCGCCGGGCTGTAGCCATTCGGCGAGAGTGCGGTACACTCTGCTTATGCCTTAAATATCAGACCAATTATGCGCAAATTATTTTCCACCCTGTTACTCAGCCTCGGCGTTTTCTCCGCCCAGGCGTGGTCCGCAACGCCCGGCGATATCCGCCAGAGCGGCTTTGTCTATTGCGTTAACGGCGTAATGAACACGTTTAATCCGCAAATGGCCAGCGGCGGGCTGGTGGTGGATACCCTTGCGGCCCAGTTTTACGATCGCCTGCTGGACGTTGACCCCTACACCTATCGGCTGATCCCCGAACTGGCCGAGAGCTGGGAGGTGCTGGATAACGGTGCCACCTACCGCTTCCATCTGCGCCAGAAAGTCGCCTTCCAGAAAACCGCGTGGTTTACGCCAACCCGGCCAATGAATGCCGATGATGTGGTGTTCAGCTTTGAGCGCGTCTTTAACCGCCAGCATCCCTGGCATAACGTCAACGGCGGCAGCTACCCGTATTTCGACAGCCTGCAGTTTTCCGACGCCGTTCAGAGCGTGAAGAAACTGGATAAAAATACCGTTGAAATCCGCCTGAACAGCCCGGACGCCTCGTTCCTCTGGCATCTTGCCACCCACTATGCGCCGGTGCTCTCCGCGGAATACGCCGATAAGCTGACCAAAAGCGATCGCCAGGAGCAGCTTGACCGCGAACCGATTGGCACCGGGCCGTTTATGCTCAGCGAGTATCGCGCCGGGCAGTACATTCGCCTGCAGCGTAATGAGAACTACTGGAAAGGCACGCCGCGCATGTCGCAGGTGGTGATCGATCTTGGCGCGGGCGGCACCGGGCGCTTATCCAAACTGCTGACCGGCGAGTGCGATGTGCTGGCCTATCCCGCCGCCAGCCAGCTTTCGATTCTGCGTGACGATCCGCGCCTGCGCCTCACGCTCCGCCCGGGGATGAATACCGCCTATCTGGCCTTTAATACCCGCAAGCCGCCGCTCGATCGGCCTGAAGTGCGCCAGGCACTGGCGCTGGGCATTAATAATGAACGTCTGATGGAGTCGATTTTTTACGGTACGGCGGAAACCGCCGCCTCAATTCTGCCGCGCGCTTCCTGGGCCTACGATACCGATGCGCGCATCACCCCGTATAACCCGGACCGGGCCAGAGAGGCACTGAAGGCGCTGGGGATCGAGAACCTTCACCTGACGCTGTGGGTTCCCTCCGCTTCGCAGGCGTGGAACCCCAGCCCGATGAAAACCGCCGAACTGCTGCAGGCCGATCTGGCGCAGATCGGTGTGCGGGTAACCATTGTGCAGGTTGACGGCCGCTTCCAGGAGGCGCGGCTGATGGAGATGAATCACGATCTGACCCTGACCGGCTGGTCAACCGACAGTAACGACCCCGACAGCTTCTTCCGGCCGTTACTGAGCTGTGCGGCGATTGCCTCGCAGACCAACTACGCCCACTGGTGTAATCCCGAGTTCGACGATCTGGTTCACCGGGCGCTGCTTTCCCAGCAGCTGGCCACCCGTATCGACTACTACGATCGCGCCCAGGCGCTGCTGGCTAAAGAGCTGCCGGTGCTGCCGCTGGCCTACTCACTGCGCCTGCAGGCCTACCGCCACGATATCAAAGGGCTGGTGCTGAGCCCGTTCGGCAATGCGTCGTTCGCCGGCGTCCATCGCGACAAGGGTGAGGAGGCTTCACCGTGATTATCTATACCCTGCGCCGCCTGGTGCTGTTTATCGTGACCCTGTTTATGCTGACGCTGATCGGCTTCAGCCTGAGCTATTTTACTCCCCATGCGCCGCTGCAGGGTGCCTCGCTGTTCGATGCCTGGACGTTCTGGTTCAAAGGCATTCTGCACCTCGATTTCGGCGTATCCAGCATTAACGGCCAGTCGATAAACCAGCAGTTGCGCGAGGTGTTTCCCGCCACGCTGGAACTGTGCTTTATGGCCTTTGCGCTGGCGATGCTGGTCGGCATCCCGCTGGGGATTGTCGCCGGGGTGATGCGCAACAAATGGCAGGACAAGCTGCTGAGCGCCATCGCGCTGCTGGGCTTCTCGCTGCCGGTATTCTGGCTGGCGCTGCTGCTGACGCTGTTTTTCTCGCTCAATCTCGGCTGGCTGCCGGTGTCCGGGCGCTTTGACCTGCTCTATCCGGTTAAAAATATTACCGGCTTCGCGCTGATTGATGCGTTTCTTTCCGACTCGCCGTGGCGGCATGAAATGATTGTCAGCGCGCTGCGTCATATGGTCCTGCCGGTCGCCGCGCTGTCGGTTGCGCCTACTACCGAAGTGATCCGCCTGCTGCGCATCAGCACCCGCGATGTGATGGAGCAGAACTACGTCAAGGCGGCAGCAACCCGCGGCCTGTCGCTGTTCACCATTATTCGCCGCCACGTGCTGCATAACGCCGTGCCGCCGGTGATCCCCCGCCTCGGGCTGCAGTTTTCCACCATGCTGACGCTGGCGATGATCACCGAGGTGGTTTTCAGCTGGCCGGGGCTGGGCCGCTGGCTGATTAACGCCATTCGGCAGCAGGATTACGCGGCGATCTCCGCCGGGGTAATGGTGGTCGGCGCGCTGGTGATCGCGGTAAACGTGCTGGCCGATATTCTCGGGGCGATGACCAACCCGCTGAAGCATAAGGAATGGTATGCCCTACGCTAGGGTATAAATTCTGGTTGAGGGGATAAAGCACTCGAAAAAAAATCGGTTACCGTGTTAACGGGAGACATACTCAGAAAGGAAAGCTTTGGCCATGTGATAAAAGGAATTAAAACGCGTGGATGTTATTAAAGAAGCGCAAAAAAAATAGAAATAATAATCACGCAATCAAATCCGTAATATTGCATTGACCCGGGCTACCGATCCGCTCTCAGGACATCATAACAAGGTAAAGCAGCCGGTTAAAATCCTCCTTTGTGCTGCAGAAGATATGCACCAGAGCCACATTACGCTCAAGGGTGTATAGCACGCGATACTGGTTATCCAGGTCCAGCCATTCGAAGAGTTCGACGCCCTTTTCCAGCGCCTGAAGATTTTTGTGATGGATACCGGGGTTCTCGCCTATAGCTGTCGCTGCACGTATCAGCAGGCCATCGGCAAATCCCTGTGCTGCCGGCAATCCATGAATGGAGGCTTTGTACCGCTCCACCAGTTCAAGGGTAATTTGCCCTGTTTTGGAAATCTGAACTTTCATTACGCGCCTTTTAACTGGCGGAGGCGCTGACGTTCAGCCAGTAACTCTTCAGCGCTGAGGCTTTCGTTTCTGGCAAATTCCTGTTTTGACAGGCCAACGAGTCTGAGCATGGCATTGATTTGTTTATCCGCTTCCCGCTCGGCCAGTTCGGCTTCCCGCTCTGCGGCAGTCTGAATAAACAACTCCGCCGTACCGTTACGGGTCACAAATACGCCCCCCCTGAAGTTTTCAGGCGAACCGAGCAGGTCACGTGCGGCTTTCTGTGAGATGGTGGCCATGTTTTTTATCCTTATCCTGGGAGGCGTGCTTAGTAACGGTATTCAAACGCGTCGTTACGGAATTGATGATGATGCTGAGTTCAGATGCTGCTTTTGCGCAGAATCTGGTCACTATATCACCAGCTTATGTTCCGTCAATAATTTATGACAAATTCTTCCCCGCAGGTGTGCAGCTGCTTACAGAGCTGGCTCATCGCAGGTTCAGTTCATCGCAAGAACTCACCCCCACCCTGTTTGGGTCGTATCAACGGGGCACTGCTTAAATTTGCCGGGATGCTGATGGTGCTGTGGTTTCCCCGTGCAGTCCCCTTGCTTGTGACACTGTAATAGACGGATAATCATCTATGCTGAAATATACGGGTTTACTCCGCCGTCGGATGTCACCACAATGGGTGTGCCTAAAGCGTGATTTCAACGTAAGATGATGATATGAAAATAGAGTTTAAATTAACCACGCGCAAAAAAACGCCAGCGGAAACTCATGCCCGCCGATAATATCTATTCAGAGAAGCGTCCGCCCAGCCCGCTGCGCCACACGTGGCGGCTGTTTTATCACGACACCACGGCGATGATTGGCCTGTACTGCTTCGGTGCCGTCCTGCTGCTGTGCATCTTTGGCAATCTGATCTCGCCTTACGGCATCGATCAGCAGTTCCTCGGCTATCAGCTGCTACCGCCGTCCTGGTCGCGCTACGGCGACGTTTCCTTCTTCCTCGGCACCGACGATCTGGGCCGCGATCTGCTCAGCCGCCTGCTGAGCGGTGCGGCACCCACCGTGGGGTCGGCGATTGTCATTACCCTGGCCGCCGCGGTCTGCGCCATGGTGCTGGGGGTACTGGCGGGGTTAACCCACGGCCTACGCTCGGCGGTCATGAACCACGTGCTGGATACCCTGCTGTCGATTCCTTCCCTGCTGCTGGCGATAATCGTCGTTGCCTTTATGGGGCCACGGCTGGAAAACGCCATGCTGGCGGTGTTTCTGGCGATCCTGCCGAGGCTGGTGCGCGCCATTTACAGCGCGGTGCATGACGAACTGGAAAAAGAGTACGTGGTGGCCTCCCGGCTCGACGGCGCCAGCAATCTGGATATCCTGTGGCATGCGATTTTACCCAATATTCTCGCGCTGCTGATCACCGAGTTCACCCGCGCGCTGTCGATGGCGATCCTCGATATTGCCGCCCTGGGCTTCCTCGACCTCGGCGCGCAGCTGCCGTCGCCGGAGTGGGGAGCGATGCTGGGGGACTCGCTGGAGCTGATTTATGTTGCGCCCTGGACCGTGATGTTACCCGGCGCAGCGATTATGCTTTGTGTACTGATCGTCAACCTGCTGGGTGACGGCGTGCGCCGGGCCATCGTTGCGGGAGTCGAATAATGCCGCTGCTTGATATTCGAAATCTGACCATTGAGTTTATGACCGCCGACGGGCCGGTCAAGGCGGTCGATCGCGTCAGCATTACGCTGACCGAAGGTGAAATTCGCGGGCTGGTGGGCGAATCCGGCTCGGGGAAGAGCCTGATCGCCAAGGCCATCTGTGGCGTTACCAAGGACAACTGGCGCATCACCGCCGACCGCATGCGCTTCGATGATATCGATCTGCTGCATCTTTCCCCCCGCGAGCGCCGTAAAATCGTCGGGCAGAACGTGTCGATGATTTTTCAGGAGCCGCAGTCCTGCCTCGATCCGTCGGAGAGCATCGGCACCCAGCTCAAGCAGGCCATCCCCGGCTCCACGTGGAAAGGCCGCTGGTATCAGCGTTTTCGCTGGCGTCACTATCGGGCGATTGAACTGCTGCACCGGGTGGGGATTAAAGATCACAAAGATATTATGCGCAGCTTCCCCTACGAGCTGACCGACGGCGAGTGCCAGAAGGTGATGATCGCCATTGCGCTGGCTAACCAGCCGCGCCTGCTGATTGCCGACGAGCCGACCAACGCCATGGAGCCAACGACGCAGGCGCAGATTTTCCGTCTGCTCTCCCGCCTGAATCAGAACAATAACACCACGATTTTGTTAATCAGCCATGATTTGCAGATGCTGAGCCACTGGGCCGATAAGATTAACGTGATGTACTGCGGCCAGACGGTGGAGACGGCGGTGAGCGAAGAGCTGATTAGCGCCCCGCACCATCCGTACACTCAGGCGCTGATCCGCGCGATGCCGGATTTTGGCCGCTCGCTGCCGCACAAAAGCCGCCTGAATACGCTGCCGGGTGCGATCCCGTCGCTGGAGCATCTGCCGATTGGCTGCCGTCTGGGGCCGCGCTGCCCCTATGCGCAACGCACCTGTATTGAAACCCCGCGGCTGACCGGTTCGAAGAATCATCTGTACGCCTGCCACTTCCCGCTGAACACGGAGCAACAGTAATGGACGAAACGCTGCTGGAAGTGCGCAACCTCAGTAAAACCTACCGCTACCGCACCGGGCTGTTTCGCCGCCAGCACGTTGAAGCGGTGAAAGACGTCAGCTTTACCGTGCGCGAGGGCCAGACGCTGGCGGTAATCGGAGAAAACGGCTCGGGTAAATCAACGCTGGCCAAAATGCTCAGCGGAATGATTGAGCCCTCCTCCGGTGAAATCATGATTGACGATCGTGCGCTGGAATACGGCGACTATGGCTATCGCAGCCAGCGTATCCGCATGATATTCCAGGATCCGTCCAACTCGCTCAATCCCCGCCAGCGCATCAGTCAGATTCTGGACCTGCCGCTGCGGCTGAATACCGAACTGAGTGGACCCGAGCGGGAAAAACGCATTATCGCCACCCTGCGCCAGGTGGGGCTGCTGCGCGATCACGCCGCCTACTACCCGCATATGCTGGCGCCGGGGCAGAAACAGCGTATCGGCCTGGCGCGCGCGCTGATCCTGCAGCCGCGCGTTATTATCGCCGATGAGGCGCTGGCCTCGCTGGATATGTCGATGCGTTCACAGCTGATCAACCTGATGCTCGAGCTGCAGGATAAACACCGTATTGCCTATATCTATGTGACCCAGCACCTGGGAATGATGAAGCACATCAGCGATCAGGTGCTGGTGATGCATCAGGGTGAGGTTGTGGAGCGCGGCAGTACGGCAGACGTGCTGGCCTGCCCGCTGCACGAACTCACCAAACGTCTGATCAGCAGCCATTTTGGTGAGGCGCTGACCGCCGACGCCTGGCGTAAAGACCGTTAATCCGGTCCCCCCGCACGATGAATAAGCTCCCGGACGCACGCGGTAAACCTGCCGCGGCGTTCCGGTGTCCCTGCATTTCCTAAGCCCTTATATCTTCCAGCTATTTAATAGCACCGATCATTATTTTGCTCGCCACAGCGCTTACGTCAGGATATTCATGCCATTCAGATCGGCGGAGCCTCTGACGTTTACGGTATCCGTCGGTCAGTTAACTTGAAAAGGAATGACCATGGAACAACGCCGTTTTCCCGGCAACAGCCACTGGTATCATGAAACCCAGACCAGTCTGCCCGCTCAGCGGAGCGCGCTGGTGCCTGAGGCCGCGGAGATTACAGACCGTTTTTTACTGGGTCTGACGCAGCAGGCGGAAGGAGAATTAAAAGCTATCCTGCAGCATGCGCAGCCGCTGCATCTGGCCTCGCGGGATCTGTATCAGCTGCTGTTTCCCAATCAGCTGTCCACCAGCCTGACGCATACGCTGACGCTGTACGACCGCATCAGCACCGCGCTGACCGTGGCGCAGGTCACGGGGATCCAGCGGCTGTGCAATCACTATGCGGCGCGATTAAATCCCCTGCCGGGGCCGGACTCATCCCGTGAAAGCAATCGCCGCTTAACGCAGATCACCGAATACGCCCGTCAGCTCGCCGGGCAGCCGACGCTGATTGACTCTGCGGCGCTGCAGCGCCTGGATGAGGTGGGGTTAACCGTTCCCGATATTATCAGCTTCAGCCAGACCATCGGCTTTGTCAGCTATCAGGCGCGCGTTGTGGCGGGGATCCACGCGCTGATGGCCCTGCCGGTGCGCTGGATGCCGGGCGTCAGCGTGCCGCCGGATGCGGCGGCGCTGCCCGCTGGAGAGTGGCAGCCCGCGCTGACGCCGCTGGAGCCGCGCTATGCCGCCGCCGATCAGTTGGAGGCGCTGACCTTCTGCCTACCGCTGATCCAGCCGGAACCTTTCGTCTGGCTGCTGGCGCAGGACGGCGACGTGCTGAACGGCTGGGGGCATCTGCTGTCGGCGTTGGAAAAACAGCACGCGTCTGACGATACCGCGCTTGCCGCTGCGGTGGCAGCACGGATTAACGGCAGCAGCCGGTGTTTCGCCCGCTATCCGGCAGGCGAGCTGCGCGATGCGCTGCGGGAAAATGTCGATCGGGCGTTAAGCATCGCCAGCGAACGACAGAAAGCGATTATTCTGCTGGCCTCCCAGCTGACGCGGGTTCCGGACCGCTTCAGCGCGGCGCATGTGCAGCCGCTGCGCGAAGTGGGTTTATCCACCGCCGGGATTTTCGATGTGATCCTGAGCGTCGCCGCTGCCGGCTGGTCAAACCGCCTGATGCAGAGCCTGGGTACGATCGGTCTGGATAATCACTAAGCTATGAGCGGTGGGCGGGTATCTGCCGCCCACCGCTGAAAAAGCACGCGGCTGTGCGCGTGTTCCAACGAATTTTGAAGGGCACGCTGCCGGGCTGAGGGTTGCCGATCAGCCTACCAGCACGTGCCTGACCTCATCAAAGAAGTGCTGCGCCAGCGGCGTGGCGCGCCCGGGTTCAGCGATCACCACCGCGCCGTGCCGCGACATCGGCGGCATCAGCAGCGGCCGACGGCAGAGTTCGCCAATCGTCTCTGGGATCAGATGCCCGACCGGGGAGATCAGACAGCCCAGCCCCACCTGCACGCCCTGAATAAGCTGGAACACCGAGGTGGTTTCCATCACCACGCGCAGGGTATGCCCCGCATCGAGGAAATGGCTGTCGAGGTAGCGGCGGAAATAGCGCGTGCGGTCGGCCAGGCACAGCGGCAGCGGCACCACCTCCTCCAGCGTCAGCGGCGCTTCCCCCGCCAGCTGCGGGAAATGCTGCGGATGCCAGATCACTTCCACGCCGCGGTCGTCCAGCATTTCCGCCTGAAAGTGCAGTTCACGCAGCGTCGCCAGCTCGAAGAAGCCGATGCCGACATCCACCGTGTGGCTGTTCAGTGCTTCCAGCAGCTGGTCGGCGCTGAGTACCGCGATGCGATAATCCAGCTGCGGATAACGATCGGACACCGCCTTTAACAGCATGGGCAGCGAAATACTGCACTGCGGCACCACGCCGATGCGCAGCGTGCCGCTGACGCCGTGTTTCAGCGATTCGACCTCCAGCTTCAGCCCCTGATAAACCGAAACGATTTCCCGCGCCCACGACAGCACGCGCTCGCCCTCCGGCGTAAAACCGTCGAAGTTATTACTGCGGTTGATCAGCGACAGGCCCAGCTCGCGCTCCAGATTTTTCAGACGCATGGAGAGGGTCGGCTGGCTGACAAAGCTGGCTTCTGCGGCGCGGCCAAAGTGGCGCTCACGCTCCAGATTACACAGATAAATGAGCTGCTTAATGTCTATTTTCTTTATATTCCATAGAGATATATAACTTACCAGAAATTATAGCGGTGTAGCTATCGGTGTACAAACATAACCGGCGAGGTAAATGCGTCGGTCACCTTATTGTCTTCCTTCACTTAAATTTCCTCAGGCTATCCCCAGCGCGCTTTTCACTTCTCCGGCGATTTTCTCCACCTGCGGGCCATAGATCACCTGTACATCGGTATCGCTGACGCGGTTCACCCCGTTAGCCCCGGTGCTCATCAGCGTGGCATCCACCACCTCTTTCATCGCTCTGACCCGCACGCGCAGGCGGGTGAAGCAGCAGTCCACATCCTCAATATTTTCCGCACCGCCCAGACCGCTGATAATCACCTTGATGCGTTCTGCGGCCTCCACCTGCGGCGTGGCCTCTGCTTCTTCCGTTTCGCGACCGGGCGTTTCAACATGCATCCGTCGGATAATGAAGCGGAAACTGTAGTAATAGACCGGAATATAAATCAGCCCCAGCGCGATGCTCCACCACCAGGCGGTCTTTTCACCGCCGAGGATGCCGAAGACCACCAGGTCGATCGCTCCTCCCTGCACGTTGCCAATCATCAGATGGAACAGCGACATCAGCATAAACGACAGCCCGCTGAGCAGCGCATGCAGGACGTAGAGCACCGGTGAAACGAAGATAAAACAGAATTCCAGCGGCTCGGTGATGCCGGTGGTGAAAGACGTCAGCGCCGCGGCAAGCATCAGCGCCTTGACGCGCTGCTTATGCTCGGGACGGGCGGAATGGTAAATCGCCAGCGCGGCGGCGGGCAGGCCAAACATCATTACCGGAATTTTACCCTGGGCAAGGAAGCGCGTGGCTTCACGCACCGTCTCATCGGGCACGCTACCGGGATGGGTCAGCGAGGCATTGAAGATGTTCAGCGCCCCCACCAGCGTCTGCCCGTCGACGGTGGCAATGCCGCCAATCGGCGTGAAGCGGACGGTTTCATTGAGGATGTGGTGCAGCCCGGTCGGGATCAGCAGCCGCTCGCTGGTGCCGTACAGGAACGCGCCGTACTGCCCGCTTTTGCCGATCAGTTCACCGATCCACGCAATGCCGAGGCCAACAGTCGGCCAGACCACCGCCAGCAGCACCCCCACCAGCGGCAGCACCAGCACGGTAACGATCGGCACGAAGCGCCGCCCGCCGAAGAAGCTGATGGCCGTCGGCAGCTGGACGGTGTAGCAGCGGTTATGGATAACGGCAGTCAGCAGTCCGGCAATCACCCCACCCAGCACGCTCATGTTATAGGTGAAGATGCCCAGCATCTGGATATATTCCGCCGCCGTCATCATCGCCTGGGTCTGATCCATGCCCTGCGCCTGCAGCGCCTGGGCCGTGGTGGTGGTGGCGGTCAGCCCTTTGGCGGCCAGCGTGGCACTGACGCCCACGTGCATAACGATAAAGCCGATCGTCGCCGCGAAGGCCGCTGTCGGCTTTTCCGCTTTTGCCAGACCGATGGCGCTGGCGACGGCAAACAGCAGCGGCAGGTTGGCAAACAGCGCGCCCGCGACCTTACGGATAAAACCGATGATCAGCTGCGGCACCTGCATCGCGGCAAACGCCTCACCGGTGATAGCCGGATTCTGCATCGCCGCTGCCACGCCGAGAAAGATCCCGGCGGCGGCAATGACCGAAATCGGCATCATTAACGCTTTACCGAATGCATGAACGCTGCTGGCAAATTTTTTCATCAGGCCTCTCCCGCCGTGCTTCGTGAACGCTAAGTATTAGACGACAGCGGGCGGATCGCCGTACCGGAAGGAAAAACAACCGATTAATCTTTGAACAAAGTCACAGTTTTAACATTATCGCGATAAATACTAACTATCGCTCCATCGCTGCAATCAATTAGACAATTTCGACCCCTGATATCACACTTAGCCAAAAGGAGTCATAACTTCTTAACATCATTCCAACATAAGCCTGCATATTATGAAATTTAAAGAAGCGATTAAACCCTACCAGGCCGCGGCCGGTGGTTGGGGTTCACTGGAAGCGACCACCCGTTTTGTTTTCGACAGCAAACAAGTGTTAAAAAACATGCGCAACCTGATGCGTATGAACAAGGCAAAAGGCTTCGACTGCCCCGGCTGTGCCTGGGGGGATGATAATAAAAGTACCTTCAGCTTCTGCGAGAACGGTGCCAAAGCGGTGACCTGGGAAGCCACCCGCCGCAACATCGGTGCCGACTTCTTCGCGCAGTACAGCGTGACTTCGCTCTATCAGCAGAGCGACTACTTCCTGGAGTATCAGGGCCGCCTGACCGAGCCGCTGCGCTATAACCGCCAGACTGACCGCTACGAGCCGATTAGCTGGGACGATGCGTTTGCGCTGATCGCCCGCCATATCAAGGCGATGGACAACCCGCACCAGATGGAGCTGTACACGTCCGGCCGCGCCAGCAATGAGGCCTCCTGGCTTTATCAGCTGTTTGGCCGCATGAACGGCAGCAACAACTTCCCCGACTGTTCCAACATGTGCCACGAGGCCAGCGGCAGCGGTCTGAAGCGCAGCATCGGCGTCGGTAAAGGCACCATTCGCCTGGACGACTTCGATCACGCCGATGCCATTTTTGTCTTTGGCCAGAACCCGGGGACCAACCATCCGCGCATGCTGCACAGCCTGCGCCATGCCGCCGATCACGGTGCCAAAATTGTTACCTTCAATACCCTGCGCGAACGCGGACTGGAGCGGTTTGCCGACCCGCAGAAGCCGCTGGAGGTAGTGACCAGCATGGCCGGTCAGATCAGCTCCACCTACTACCAGCCGAACCTGGGCGGCGATATGGCCGCCGTTCGCGGCATGGTCAAAGTGCTGGCGGAAAATCACCGTGCGCTGGTCGCCGCCGGTGAAAAAGGTCTGTTTGACGAAGCCTTCATCAACGCCAAAACCGAGGGTATGGAGGCCTATCTGGCCGCAGTCGATGCCACGCAATGGCCGCAGATCGTCCAGCAGTCGGGCCTCAGCGAGCAGCAGATCCGCGAAGCGGCGGCGATCTATCAGAGCGCCGATCGGGTGATCTGTACCTGGGCGATGGGCATTACCCAGCATAAACACTCCGTTGATACGGTGCGTGAAATCGTTAACCTGCAGCTGTTGTTCGGTCAGTTAGGTAAGAAAGGCGCGGGACTGTGCCCGGTACGCGGCCACAGTAACGTGCAGGGCAACCGCACCATGGGCATTGATGAGAAGCCGCCGAAAGCCTTCCTCGACAGCCTGGGCCAGCATTTTGGCTTCGAACCCCCGCGTGAAAACGGCCACAACACCGTTGAAGCGCTGGAAGCGATGCTGCGTGATGAAATTAAGGTATTAATCGCCTTAGGCGGTAACCTGGCCGCGGCGGCCCCGGACAGCCCGCGTACCGAAGAAGCCCTGCGCCGCTGTGGTCTGACCGTGCAGATCAGCACCAAACTGAACCGCAGCCACCTGTGTCCGGGTGCGGTGGACGCGCTGATCCTGCCCACGCTGGGCCGTACCGAGCAGGATATTCAGGAAACCGGCCCGCAGTTTATTACCGTGGAAGACTCGTTCAGCATGGTGCACGCCTCCGAAGGCGTGGGCAAGCCGATTGCCGATACGCAGCGCTCTGAAACCTGGATTGTTGCCGGTATTGCCAATGCGGTACTGGGCGAAGAGAAAGTCGACTGGCTGGGGCTGGCGTCGGATTACAATTTGATCCGCGACCATATCGCCGCAACCATCCCGGGCTTTGCCGATTTCAATGCGAAATGCGACATCAAGGGCGGGTTCTATCTGGGTAACGCCGCCGCAGAGCTGCGTTTCAACACCCTGCATGAGAAAGCTCAGTTCAGCAACGCGGCGCTGCCGGTTTCCCTGTTCCCGCCGCTGGATGCCGAGGTGCCGTTCACCCTGCAAACCCTGCGTTCGCACGACCAGTACAACACCACCATCTATGGTCTGGACGATCGCTATCGCGGCGTTTACGGCCAGCGTGAAGTACTGTTTATCAACGCGCAGGACATGGAAAAACTGGGCTTCGCCGCCGGGGATAACGTCGATATCGAAACCGTGTGGAACGACGGTATCACCCGCAAGGTTCACGGCTTCAAGCTGGTGCCGTACAATATTCCCGCCGGCAACCTGGCCGCCTACTATCCGGAAACCAACCCGCTGGTTCCCCTGTCCAGCTTCGGTGATATCAGCGGTACGCCTACCTCGAAGTCGGTGCCGGTAAAAATCACCCTGTCACCGATAAAGCACGAACTGCGAATCGCGTAAGTCTGCGGGCGGCCAAAAATGGCCGCCCTTTTTATGTCAGACTTGCCGCGAGGCGGTTAATCGCGTAAAACTGTCTGCCGCTCTTAGGCCACGAAAACTGTTGAAATTATGTTCCAGGATAACCCGCTGCTTGCGCAGCTTAAAGAGAAACTCCACTCCCAGACCCCGCGCGTTGAGGGTGTGGTAAAAGGCACGGAAAAAGGCTTTGGCTTCCTGGAAGTCGATGCCCAGAAAAGCTACTTTATCCCGCCACCGTTTATGAAAAAAGTCATGCACGGTGACCGCGTTTCTGCGGTGCTGCAAACCGATAAAGATCGTGAAGTTGCCGATCCGGAAACGCTGATCGAGCCGTTCCTGACCCGCTTTGTGGGCCGGGTGCAGCGCAAGGACAAAGACGACCGTCTGTCCATTATTCCCGATCATCCCCTGCTCAAGGATGCTATCCAGTGCCGCGCCGATCGTAGCGTCAAGCATGATTTCCAGAACGGCGACTGGGCCGTGGCTGAGATGCGCCGCCATCCCCTGAAGGGCGACCGCACGTTCTACGCCGAGCTGACCGAATTTATCACCACCGGTGACGACCATCTGGCTCCGTGGTGGGTGACACTGTCACGCCACAATCTGGAGCGTGAAGCGCCGGATGTCGCCACGCCGGAAGAGATGCTGGATGAGAAGCTGGAACGTGAAGATCTCACCGCACTGAATTTCGTGACCATTGACAGCGCCAGCACCGAAGATATGGATGATGCGCTGTACGTGGAAGAAACGGCGGAAGGCGAACTGCTGCTGACCATCGCCATCGCCGACCCGACGGCCTATGTGCTGCCGGGCAGCAAGCTGGATAAGATCGCCGCCGAGCGTTCGTTCACCAACTATCTGCCAGGATTCAATATCCCGATGCTGCCGCGCCAGCTGTCGGACAACATCTGCTCGCTGCGCCCGAACGAGCGCCGCCCGGTGCTGGCCTGCCGGGTGAAAATTGCCGCCGACGGTACGCCGGGCAGTGATATTCAGTTCTTTGCCGCGTGGATCGAGTCTAAGGCCAAGCTGGCTTACGATAACGTCTCCGACTGGCTGGAAAACGACGGTGCCGGTGAATGGCAGCCGGAAAGCGACGCGATCGCGCAGCAAATCCGCCTGCTGCATCGCCTGTGCCTGGCGCGCAGCGAGTGGCGCAAGAGCAATGCGCTGGTGTTCAAGGATCGCCCGGACTTCCGCTTCCTGCTGGGAGAGAAAGGCGAAGTGCTGGATATCATTGCCGAGCATCGCCGCATCGCGAACCGCATCGTGGAAGAGTCGATGATTCTGGCCAATATCTGCGCCGCCACCGTGCTGCGCGATAATCTCGGCTTCGGCGTTTATAACGTGCACCTGGGCTTTGACCTGGTTAACGCCGAGCAGGCCGCTGCCGTGCTGGCGAACCATGGCATCACCGCCGACCCGGCGGCCATTGCCACGCTGGAAGGCTTCCGCGTGCTGCGTCGCGAGCTGGATGCACAGCCGACGCAGTTCCTGGACAGCCGCATTCGCCGCTTCCAGTCATTTGCTGAGGTCAGCATCGCACCCGGCCCGCACTTTGGTCTGGGTCTTGAGGCGTACGCAACCTGGACTTCACCAATCCGTAAGTTCGGCGATATGATCAACCATCGCCTGCTGAAAGCGATTATCAAGGGTGAAGCGGCTGAACGCCCGGCCGACGAGCTGACGGTGAAAATGGCCGAGCGCCGTCGCCAGAACCGCATGGCGGAACGCGATGTCGGCGACTGGCTCTACTCGCGGTTCCTGCAAAAGGCCGCCGGTACCGATCGGCGCTTCAGCGCCGAGATTATCGACGTTTCGCGCGGCGGTATGCGCGTTCGCCTGCTGGAAAACGGCGCGGTCGCGTTTATTCCTGCTCCGTTTATCCACGCGGTGCGTGATGAGCTGACGTGCAGTAATGAAAACGGCTCTGTGATGATCAAAGGCGAAGTGGCTTATCGCGTTACCGACGTTATTGAGGTCACCATCGCCGAAGTGCGTATGGAAACCCGTAGCGTGGTGGCCCGCCCGGCTGCATAACGATAAGGGCGGGATAACCCGGTTATCCCGCCCTGTTTCCCCCTCTTTCCTGCGTAAAAAACCCCCGACAGTTCACACTTCCTGACTGATTACCTTTCTTTAACATTTCATTACACTATTTTTAACGTGCTGATCCCTTCTCCCTTTTGCGGTTGTTACAAGGAGTAATGTGATGAAAAACGTCAAGTCAGGTGTGATCTGGATTGCCGTGGCCATCGTCGGTGCCTGCGCGTTTGCAATGCTGGCACTGAACCGAGGCGAACCGGTTAACGCGCTGTGGCTGGTAGTGGCTGCCGTTGCCTGCTACAGCATTGCTTATCGATTCTACAGTCTGTTTATCGCCCGCAATATTTTCGAACTTGACGATCGTCGTATGACGCCCGCCGAGCGTAAAAACGACGGCCTGGACTACGTTCCCACCAACAAATGGGTGCTGTTTGGCCACCACTTCGCCGCCATCGCCGGAGCCGGTCCGCTGGTCGGGCCGATTCTTGCCGCGCAGATGGGCTTTCTGCCCGGCACGCTGTGGATCCTGATTGGGGTGATGCTGGCCGGTGCGGTGCAGGATTTCCTGATCCTGTTTATCTCCACCCGCCGCGACGGGCGTTCACTGGGTGAAATGGCCCGCCAGGAGCTGGGTGCCTTCGCCGGGGTGATCACCATGCTTGGCGCGCTGGGCGTGATGATTATTATTCTTTCCGCACTGGCGCTGGTGGTCGTGAAGGCACTGACCAACAGCCCGTGGGGCATGTTCTCCATCGCCGCCACCCTGCCGATTGCCCTGTTTATGGGGATCTATATGCGATTCCTCCGCCCGGGTCACATCGCGGAAGTCTCGCTCATCGGCTTTGTGCTGATGATGGCGGCGATTATTTACGGCGGGGATATTGCCCTGCATCCCTTCTGGGGACCGTTCTTTACCCTGAAAGGCACCACCCTGACGCTGGTGCTGGTGATTTACGGCTTCGTGGCCTCCGTACTGCCGGTGTGGCTGCTGCTGGCGCCGCGTGACTATCTCTCCACCTTCCTGAAAATCGGGGTGATCGTCGGCCTTGCGGTGGGCATTGTCTTTGCCATGCCGGAAATGAAAATGCCGGCGGTCACGCGCTTTATTGACGGCAGCGGACCGGTGTTCTCCGGCGGGCTGTTCCCGTTCCTGTTTATCACCATTGCCTGTGGCGCAATCTCCGGATTCCACGCGCTGGTTTCCAGCGGCACCACGCCGAAGCTGGTGGAGCGTGAAAGCCATATTCGCATGCTGGGCTACGGCGCAATGCTGATGGAGTCGTTCGTTGCCATTATGGCGCTGATCTGCGCCTCGGTGCTGGATCCGGGTATCTACTTCGCGATGAATGCGCCGGCGGCGCTGATCGGCACCACGGTGGAAAGCGCGGCGCAGGCGATTAACGGCTGGGGCTTTGTGATCACCCCGGAGGTGCTGACCGCGATTGCCCGCGACGTGGGGGAAACCTCGATCCTTTCCCGCGCAGGTGGCGCGCCGACCTTTGCCGTTGGCATGGCGCATATCATTACCGAGGTGTTTAACAGCCGGGCGATGATGGCCTTCTGGTATCACTTTGCCATTCTGTTCGAGGCGCTGTTTATTCTGACGGCGGTGGATGCCGGCACCCGCGCCTGCCGGTTTATGGTGCAGGACCTGGCGGGCACCGCTATTCCGGCGCTGGCCAACAACCGCTCGTGGTTCGGTAATATTATCGGCACGGCGGTGGCGGTTTCCGGCTGGGGCTTCTTCGTCTATCAGGGCGTGATCGACCCCCTGGGCGGCATTAATACCCTGTGGCCGCTGTTCGGCATCGGCAACCAGATGCTGGCTTCGATGGCGCTGATTCTGGGCACCGTGGTGCTGTTCAAGATGAAGAAGCAGCGCTATGCCTGGGTGACGATTCTGCCGACCGCCTGGCTGTTTGTGACCTCAATGACCGCCGGATGGCAGAAAATCTTCCACGAGAAACCGTCGATTGGTTTCCTCGCTCAGGCGAAAAAATTCTCCACCGGTATCGATCAGGGCGTGGTGATCGCACCGGCGAAAAGCGTGGCGGATATGCAGACTATCGTCATGAGTAACCAGATTAACGCGGCGCTGTGCGGCTTCTTTATGCTGGTTGCCGTCACCATGCTTATTTCGTCCTTCTTCGTGATCCGTCGCGCCCTGCAGAGCAGCCAGCCGACCACGCATGAGAGCGAAATTGTCCTGCGCAGCGAGACGGTTAAATCAACCGGCGGCCATTCCTGATCGCGGTATGATGTGGAAAAAATAGCGTTTCACGGTCAATATTGCAGGATCCGCTGAGGGCATATTACCGTCACCCTTAATCATATAAGGGTTAATATTCAGTCTCCCCGCTCGTCAGATCGGGGAGATTTTTTATTTATCCTGATTTAATCAGATTCGATTAATTGCTATTGTGTCTCGGGATTCTGCAACCGGCTAATAGTGTTGCTAAAATAAGAAGATACCACCTGCATTGCATCATCAAGGAGAAAAATAAATGACCGATGAACAGGGGCAAACGCTGCTATACGCCTGGTTTGGCACCAGCAGCCCTTATTGGCATTTACGCTTCGACAGTGATGCGCTGCACTTCGCCCAGGAAGAGAATGGCGCAATCAATATTGCCGTGCCGCTTAATGCGGCGCAGGCCAGTCTGATCCGCGAAATGACCGTGGTCACCTCCAGCGTTAACCTGACGCTGTCCCTGTATGGTACCTCGCTTTCCATGCATCTGGTCGGTCGCAAAGTCAGCCTCTCCCAGTGGGCGGGCACCGCCTCGGCCTGGGGCGATACCTCGGCGGTGGCGCGCGACCTGGCGCTGGGGCTGTCCTTCGCCGAGCAGGTGGTGTCGGAAGCGAATTCGGTGATCGTTATCCTCGATCAGCACGGCAATATTCAGCGCTTTAACCGCCTGAGCGAAGAGTATACCGGGCTGAAGGAGCAGGAAGTGATCGGCCGCAATGTCTTCCAGCTGTTTATGACCCGTCAGGAAGCGGCTTCCTCCCGCCGCAATGTCAGCACCTTCTTCCGCGAAGGCAGCTCCTATGAGGTTGAGCGCTGGATTAAAACCAAAATGGGCCAGCGCCTGTTCCTGTTTCGCAATAAGTTCGTCCACAGCGGCAGCGGTAAAAATGAAATTTATCTGATCTGCTCAGGCACCGATATTACCGAAGAGCGCCGCGCGCAGGAGCGCCTGCGGGTGCTGGCGAATACCGATACGATTACCGGCCTGCCCAACCGCACGGCGATTAACGATCGTATTACCGAGGTGCTGGAAAACCGGGCGAATGAACAGATTGGCGTGGTGTATCTGGATCTCGATAACTTTAAAAAGGTCAACGACGCCTACGGCCACATGTTCGGCGACCAGCTGCTGCAGGCCGTATCGCTGGCCATTCTGAGCTGCCTGGAGAAAAACCAGACCCTGGCACGACTCGGCGGCGATGAGTTTATCGTGCTGGCGGAAGATACCACCCAGGCGGCACTGGAGGCGATGGCCTCCCGCATCATCGACCGGCTGAAACAGCCCTTCCGCATTGGCCTGATCGAGGTCTATTCCGGCTGCTCCATTGGTATTGCCATTGCCCCGCAGCACGGTGAGGATCGCGACAGCCTGATCCGCAACGCCGATACGGCCATGTACACCGCAAAAGAAAACGGCCGCGGCCAGTTCAGCGTGTTTTCCACCGAGATGAACCAGCGGGTGTTTGAGTACCTCTGGCTGGACACCAACCTGCGTAAGGCGCTGGAGCTGAGCCAGCTGGTTATCCACTACCAGCCCAAACTGGATGCGGACGGCACGGTTAGCAGCGTTGAGGCGCTGGTTCGCTGGCTTTCGCCCGAGCGCGGCCTGGTTCGCCCCGACCGCTTCATCTCCTATGCCGAAGAGTCCGGGCTGATTGTGCCGCTGGGCCGCTGGGTGATGCTGACGGTGCTGGAACAGATCCTCGAATGGCGCAAGCAGGGTATTTTCCTGCGCGTGGCGGTCAACGTTTCTGCCCGCCAACTGATCGATCAGAGTATCTATACCGACCTCAAGCTGGCCCTGGACGAGGCCGGGCTGGAAAGCTGCCCGATTGATATCGAGCTGACCGAAAGCTGTCTGATGGAGAATGAAAGCCAGGCCCTGGTGCTGATGGGCGAGTTCCAGCAGCTCGGCGCATCGGTGCATCTGGACGATTTCGGCACCGGCTACTCCTCCCTCTCGCAGCTGGCGCGCGTGCCGATTGACGCCATCAAGCTCGACCAGAGCTTTATTCGTGATGTGAACGAGAAGTCCGTTTCGCAGTCGCTGGTGCGGGCGATCGTGGCCGTTGCCCGTGCGCTGAACCTGCAGGTGATTGCCGAGGGGATTGAAACCGAAGAAGAGGAAGCCTTCGCGCTGGCCTGCGGCGTTGACGTGCGGCAGGGCTATCTGTACGCGAAGCCAATGCCCGTTGAGGAACTTGAGCACTGGCTTGCGCAATACCTTGTTAAAGCCTGATTATCGCGGGGTTAGCTGCTTACCCCGCTTTCAGTAAAGACTGGGCGCTGTGGCGGTTTTGCAGGTTGACCAGCCGCTCCATGTAGGCAATATCTTTCGGCTCCAGGCTGAAGGCGAAATCAACCCAGTCCTCGGTGATATCCATCAGCTCGGCCCGGGTCAGCTGAAGCACGCGCTGACGCGCTTTCAGCATCGCCCGCACGCCGTTGAGTTTTGGCCGCAGCGTATCAATAAAGGTACGCGTGCTGCGGTAAGCGTCATCCGGCTGGAATAGCTTATCGACCAGCCCCCGCGTTTCAAACCACTCGGCGGTGTGCGACTCCCCTTCACAAATCAGCTCTTCTGCCAGCTTCATCCCCGCCCGACGCGCAACCAGCGAATAGCCGCCCATCCCGGGGAACAGATTGAAGGCAATTTCCGGGAAGCCCATCCGCGCGGTGTTTTGCGCCAGGATGAAATGATGCGCCAGTGCCGCCTCAAATCCACCGCCCAGCGCGCTGCCCTCCACCATGGCGATAGTCACCGCGCCGGTGTCGAATCCCCGCGCCGCCGCATGGATGCAGTCGACGCAGGCGCGGGCGTAGGCCCTCAGCGCCTCGCGGCGGCCGTTTTTGATCGACTCGACGAAGAAACTGAGATCGCCTCCGGCATTGAACATGCCGGGGACCAGTGAACCGGTCACCCAAAAATCGATAGCCAGCCCCGAACGCTGCGCCGCGTAGCTGAGATTCATGATCTCCTCTATCAGCTGATGGTTGAAGCTCGGGCGCGGCTGCGCCCGCAGCAGCATCCACATGGTCCGGCGCTCCTCCTCATAGTAAGCGGAAAGCTGGGTCATCTGTCCGGCTTCACTGAACAGTCTGCAGGTAGTCTGGTTTACAACGGTCATATTATTATCCTCGATTAGTCATGCGTTCTGTACGCAGCTCCAGCCTAATCGACAGGATGTTTACACTAAATGGCTGTTTGATTATTAAAGCAAAATAGTAAATTTTCAGACAAAAAGTGACAGTAACCACCCGGATAAAATGACCGTCGACGCTGAAAAACCAGCGGCGTTAACCTGAATTCTGCCCGTAGTACGCTCCGGCACCGTGCTTCCGCAGATAGTGCTTGTCCAGCAGGGTTTGCTGCATCACCGGCAGTTCCGGGGCAAGCTGCTGGCTGAAAATCCCCATATAGGCGACTTCCTCCAGCACGACCGCGCTGTGAACGGCATCGTCCGCGCTTTTTCCCCAGCAGAATGGGCCGTGAGAATTGACCAGCACCGCGGGGATAGCCAGCGGATCGATATCCCGTTCGCGCAGGGTTTCAATAATCACCTGTCCGGTTTCCCACTCATAGCGCTGGTTGATTTCGCTATCGGTCATTTTGCGCGTACAGGGGACCGCGCCGTAAAAATCATCGGCATGCGTGGTTCCCCAGGCGGGGATATCCCGGCCCGCCTGCGCCCAGATAGTGGCGTGGCGGGAGTGAGTATGGACAATTCCACCAATTTCCGGCCATGCCAGATAGAGAGCGCGATGGGTGTCGGTATCCGATGACGGGCGTTTACTGCCTTCAACAATGTTCCCGCTTTCCAGCTCGACCACCACCATATCGTCACGCTGCATCTGTTCGTAGCTGACTCCGGAAGGTTTAATCACCACCAGCCCCTGCTGGCGGTCGATGGCGCTGACGTTACCCCAGGTAAAGGTCACCAGCCCGTAACGCGGCAGCGCGAGGTTGGCTTCCAGCACCTGCTGTTTTAGTTGTTCAAGCATCGTTAATTCTCCGATTCGGTCCGTGTGTCATTGTCGACGCAGGCGAGGAGAGCGGGTATGGAGGTAATGGCTGGATAAAGGCAGTTTCCGGCTGACTGCGGCATTATGCGTTATCGGTCAGCGGCACATTATTCGGAATTTTTACCTGGGAAGCGCGGCGGCAGCTTCTAAAATTAGACCAGATGGTTAACGTTCGCGATAGTCAGCTCGCTAACCGTTAACAATAGCGCTGTAAAAATAGACAGTTTCAGTCCGAAAATCCGGGAATCCACTATACTTAACCGGGTAATCAGTCGCTGCAATTGAGGAGTATTCACTATGACAAACACTGCAAAACGCATTACCGCTGCGATGCTGGCGGCAACACTGGTTCTTTCCCTCAGTGCCTGTTCAAACTGGTCTAAACGCGACCGTAATACGGCTATCGGTGCCGGTGCGGGGGCAATAGGTGGTTCGATCCTGACTAACGGTAGCGGTTTGGGTACCGTCGGTGGTGCCGCCGTCGGGGGTATTATCGGGCATCAGGTTGATTAACACGTTTTCACCTTCGGTATCTCTGGTTACCGCAGCGAAAAAGGAAGTAATGAGGCCACCATTGTGGCCTCTTGTTTTCAGACGAGCTTGATGCGTAGCGGATGTGACCGGGACAGCGTTGGACGGTCGTTTTCAACCGCCAGCAAGCTTAACCTTGTGGCCTTTGGCCTCAAGCAGCGTTTTTAATAAATCCCGCTTGTCGCCCTGAATTTCAATCACGCCATCCTTCACCGCGCCGCCGCAGCCGCATTTTTTCTTCAGTTCGGCCGCCAGCTTTTCCAGTTCTGCATCGTCAACGTCCACTCCTGAGATCAGGCAGACGCCCTTGCCTTTACGACCGCTGGTCTGGCGCTGAATGCGAACGATCCCGTCGCCTTTCGGGCGCGGCGCTTTCTCTTTCACTTCATCTATCCGGCCCGTGGCGGTGGAGTAGACCAGCCTGCTGTTATCGTCGGCCATTATGCCTCCTGGATTGAGGTTAGGATCTCTTGCAGGGTCGCCGCCGGATTAGCCGACTGGGTAATCGGACGCCCGATCACCATATAATCCACGCCGGCCTGCACCGCCTGCTGCGGGGTCATGATGCGGCGCTGATCGCCCGCGTCGCTGCCCGCAGGACGGATGCCGGGCGTGACCAGCTTGAAATCCTGGCCGATAGCCTGCTTAAAGCGGCTGGCTTCATGCGCCGAACAGACCACGCCATCCAGACCGCACTGATTGGTCAGGCGCGCAAGGCGTTCCGCCTGCTCCGCCGGGGACAGCTCAATACCCAGGCCACGCAGGTCCTCCGCATCCATGCTGGTCAGCACGGTAACGGCGATCAGCAAAGGCGCGTCTTTGCCAAACGGGAGCAGCGCTTCGCGGGCCGCATTCATCATTCGCGCCCCGCCGCTGGCGTGAACGTTCACCATCCACACGCCCAGGTCGGCGGCCGCCGCCACGGCATGCGCCGTGGTATTGGGAATATCATGAAACTTCAGGTCAAGGAAGACCTCGAAACCACGCTGTTGCAGGTCGCGCACCAGCTGCGGGCCAAACAGGGTAAACATCTCTTTCCCCACTTTCAGGCGGCAGCTGCCGGGTTCAATCTGGTCAACAAAGGCCAGGGCGCGGTCGCGATCGGCGTAATCTAGCGCAACAACAATCGGTGAGCCGTTAAGCTGGGGTGAATGCATCAATAAACCCTCTTTCAGTGGAGCACCGCATGGCGCAAACAGAATAGTCACAGTCATTCAGCAAACGGCTGCGGGCAGTTCACTGAAATCAGCAAGCGGAAACGGCAGGCATTTTACCTGCGGATGGGGAAAATTCACAGTTAACCCGCTGAGAATTCTTAGTGACTGGTGACGAATTGCCACCGTCCCCCTGTCAGACATTGCTGCCAACGGGGCTGCTGGAACCGCCAGGGAGAGGCAAGCTAGAGTATGTTGTAACTAAGTCGAGCTAAAGGATATTGATAATTAAAGAGGTCAGGACAGATAACCGTTGCTCAGGCGCAATGATTATTGTCCATCCAGCCCGCGGATCGGCTTCACGGAAGACCAGGCCCGGCACGACGGGCAGTGCCAGTAAAGGGCATGTGCGGTGAACCCACATTTGTGGCAGCGATAGCGAGGCTTGGTGCGGATTTGCTCACCCACCATATCGCGCAGCACCATCAGGCTCTCTTTGGCACGACCGTCTTCCGCTTCCTGCAGGTTGAAATCCATCAGGCGATGGAACACGCGCATGGTGGGATGACGCTGAAGCTGACGGGTGATGTAGGTTTGCGCCACTTCCGGGCCTTCATCGCGATCGAGAATGCCGGCGAGATACAGTTCTGCCGCCGCGCCGGTATTTTCCTCCACGCAGCGCTTGAGGTAATCGCTCCAGGCCCTGGGCTGGTTGAGATGAACGAAACAGGTTTCCAGCATTTCCAGCGTCTCGCTGACCAGCTCACGATCCTGCTCGATAACGCGCTGCAGGTGGATAACGGCTTTGGCATAATCGCCTTTCGCCATATGGATCCGCCCCATCATAATGGAGATACGGGCGCTGTTGCGGTCCGCCGCTTCGCCCTTTTTCAGCAGATTCATTGCGCGTTCAAGATCGTCACTGCCCATCGCCTGCAGCGCCAGCTCGCAGTAGAAGTGGGCAATTTCCATTTTTTTCTGCTCTTTCCCCAGCTTCACCAGGCGTTCTGCCACTTCAATGGCATTCGGCCAGTCGCTGGTCGACTGATGGATAATCAGCAGCTGCTGCAGCGCACCGATACGAAAATCCGTTTCCTCAACCAGCTGGCCGAACATCTGTTCTGCACGGTCGTAAAGCCCGGCCACCATGTAATCACGGCCAAGCTGCTGTATGGCAAGCAGGCGCTGATCGTAGGTCAGGGAGGCACTTTCCATCAGCGCCTGGTGGATGCGGATGGCGCGGTCAACTTCACCGCGCGAGCGGAACAGATTGCCCAGGGTCAGGTGGGCTTCAACCGTCCCGCTGTCTTCCTTGAGCATGTCAAGAAACAGGTCGACGGCTTTGTCCTGTTGATTTGAGAGCAGGAAGTTGACCCCGGCCACGTAATCACGTGACAGGCGGCTCGCCTCCTGTTGCTTGTCCTGTTGCGCACTTCGGCGCCCCATATACCAGCCGTAGGCGGCGGCTACGGGAAGTAACAGAAACAGCAGTTCCAACATAAATGATTATTCCTTGACGGCTGGCGTTCTTGACGCCGTCGCGGCAGCTTCCGTCTGCCCAAGCTGATGCTGCAGTCGTTTAAGCTTGCGCTGGCTGTTGGCCAGCGCCACGCGAACACGTAGCCAAAACAGCCCACATATCGCCCATCCCAGCAGGAAGCCAAAGGCAAACAGCGAGGCCAGCAGTGTAGAGATACGGAATTCACCCTGCGCCAGCAGATAGTTAAAGGTCACAACCTGGTCGTTATGCGCACCCAAAGTGACTGAAATGACAAAAATCGCCAGAACCACTAAAAAAATCAGCAAATATTTCACAGTTCATCCCGTAATCTGATGTTAATCAGATGAATTATGCCAAAAAAAACGCCCTGATGCTTGTGTTGATACTCGCAGATCTCGGACGCCGCACGATTTCCCTGCCCTCACTGCGATATAGCGCCATGTGACTGACAGTAATGGGGGCAAAAAATCCATTTACAATCAGGGCGACTCATTTTCCCGCTGGCTGATTTCCTGCTGTTCCTGCGGCAGAACGCTCAGCGGGCCGCAAAACCGCTGGGCAAGCCAGGTAGCCAGGGTAATAAACAGCCAGCTGAACAGCGTGGAGACAATGAGGTCCTGCGGCCAGTGCATGCCCAGCACCAGGCGACTGCCCATCACCAGCGTGGCCCACATCAGCAGCAGTACGATAGTGGCATAGCGCCGACGCGGCCACAGCAGGCCGACGCCCAGCAGCGCCCAGCTGGCGGCAAACATTGTATGGCCGGAGGGGAATGAAAATCCGGTTTCAAACGCCCAGTGCCGCTTCAGCCAGCCGGGGAGCTGCGGATTATCGGCGATCGCCTCCTCTACCAGCTGGCTGCGCTGTTTGCGCTTCAGGTCGTAGAAATATTCATTACTGACCCCCTCGGCTTTTTCCAGCCACAGAACGTATGGCCGGGGTTCCTGCACCTGATTTTTGATCAGGCTTTTAGTGTACTGACCCAGCAGGATAGTGCCGACCAGAATGGCTAACAGGAAGACCGCCGGCTTAACGCGAAAACGCAGGCACCAGAGGAACCAGCCGCACAGCAGCGTGCTGGTCAGCACGCCCCACGGACGGGTGACCGTCTCGGTGAATCCGTACAATGCCAGATAAACCCATCCCATCTCTCCCGGGTGCCACTGCCAGCCGGAAAGCGCCACCAGCACGGGCATCAACAGCAGGAGAAGCATCCCAATCGTGGTTCGTTTGAGAATTTCAGCCATCTTTCTTCCTTAAAAACTCAGGTTATTTCTCTGGATTGATATAACAATAGTAATAAAAATAATAACATATGAATTGCGAAGGTGATAATTGTGCGTTATCACTGGATAGCTCAAACATGTTAACCTTCGCGTCGCAGGTTATGGCAAAATAGCACGTATTGTAAGCCGTCAGGCAACTGACACTGCGCCATCTGATGATAGCGTACACCTGAAGTTTATGGAGAGTCACATGCAGCTTAAACGGGTGGCAGAAGCCAACCTGCCCACGCCCTGGGGCGATTTCCTCATGGTCGGATTTGAAGAACTGGCAACCGGGCACGATCATGTTGCGCTGGTTTATGGCGATATTTCTCACAGCGAACCGGTGCTGGCACGCGTTCACTCCGAATGCCTGACCGGCGATGCGCTGTTCAGCCTGCGCTGCGACTGCGGG
Source organism: Erwinia sp. SLM-02 (assembly GCF_037450285.1). Lineage (NCBI taxonomy): Bacteria > Pseudomonadati > Pseudomonadota > Gammaproteobacteria > Enterobacterales > Erwiniaceae > Erwinia > Erwinia sp. SLM-02. The sequence goes on from NZ_JAQISN010000001.1 coordinate 1,822,074, forward strand.
TTCCAGCTGGAGGCCGCGCTGACGCACATTGCCGAGCAGGGCCGCGGCATTCTGCTCTATCATCGTCAGGAAGGCCGCGGTATCGGGCTGCTGAATAAGATCCGCGCCTACGCGCTGCAGGATAAAGGTTACGATACGGTCGAAGCGAATCACCAGCTGGGGTTTGCCGCCGACGAGCGCGACTTCACCCTGTGTGCGGATATGTTCAAGCTGCTTGGCGTTGATGAGGTTCGTTTGCTGACCAATAATCCGCGCAAGGTGGAGATCCTGACGGAAGCGGGGATCAATATCGTTGAACGCGTACCGCTGATCGTGGGGCGTAACCCCAAGAACGCACACTACCTCGATACCAAAGCCGCAAAAATGGGCCATTTGCTGTCGAAGTAGGTCCGCGCGGATCCTGTTACTCCGCCTGAGACATAAAAAGCCGCTATGATTCACATAGCGGCTTTTTTACGCCAGAAGCCGTTCGGGTATCGTCATCGCTGATACCCGAAACGGAGGCGATTAACGCCCGCCGAACGCGCCCTAGTCCCGCAGCATGTTGCGGATCACGTAGTGCAGGATGCCGTCATTCTGGTAGTAGGTCAGCTCGTTGCCGGTATCAATGCGGCAGCGCGTGTCGAGAACCTCCTGACTGCCATCCGCCCGCGTCAATGTGACTTTGACCGTCATCCCCGGTTTCAGCTGCTGCAGATGCGCAACGTCGATCAGCTCTTCGCCGGTCAGCTTCAGCGTTTTCCGCGTCACCCCCTGTGGAAACTCCAGCGGCAGGATCCCCATCCCAATCAGATTCGAGCGGTGGATCCTCTCGAACGATTCGGCGATCACCACGCGGACGCCCTGAAGACGCGGCCCCTTCGCCGCCCAGTCGCGGCTGGAGCCGGAACCGTACTCTTTCCCGGCAATCACCGCCAGCGGAATGCCCTCTTCGCGGTAGCGCATGGCGGCGTCGTATATCGCTAACTGTTCATTGCTGGGAATATGACGCGTTATCCCCCCCTCCACGCCCGGCACCATCTCGTTGCGGATACGGATGTTGGCGAAAGTTCCGCGCATCATCACCTCATGGTTACCGCGCCGCGAACCGTAGGAGTTGAAGTCGGTACGTTCAACGCCGCGATCCAGCAGATAGCGCCCCGCCGGGCTGTCGGCTTTGATACTGCCCGCCGGTGAAATGTGGTCGGTTGTCACCGAGTCGCCCAGCATCGCCAGGATGCGCGCGCCTTTGATATCCTCCACCGCCTCCGGTTCTTTTTCCATGGTGTCGAAAAATGGCGACAGGCGAATATAGGTGGAGTCGTTATCCCATGAATAGGTCGCCGCTTCGCTCACCTTGATCTGCTGCCATTCGGGCGTACCGGCAAAGACTTCGGCATACTCCTTGTGGAACATCTCGGTTGAGACCATCTGCACCGCCTCAGCAATCTCTTCCGGCGACGGCCAGATATCCCGTAGGTAAACCGGTTTGCCGCTGGCGTCTTCCCCGAGGGGATCGGTTTGCAGGTTAACCGTCATATTGCCGGACAGCGCGTAGGCCACGACCAGCGGCGGCGAGGCCAGCCAGTTGGTCTTAACGTAGGGATGGATACGGCCTTCAAAGTTACGGTTACCGGACAGCACCGCCCCCACCGTCAAATCTCCCTGACGGATAGCCGTTTCGATTTCATCCGGCAGCGGTCCGGAGTTACCGATACAGGTCGTACAGCCGTAGCCCACCAGGTTGAACCCCAGGCGGTCGAGGTACGGGGTCAGCCCGGCGGTGGCCAGATAGTCGGATACCACTTTTGAGCCCGGGGCCAGAGACGCTTTAACCCAGGGTTTACGCTGCAGGCCAAGCGCGGCGGCTTTTTTCGCCAGCAGTCCGGCGGCCATCAGCACGCTGGGGTTGGAGGTATTGGTGCAGGAGGTGATCGCGGCGATCACCACCGCCCCGTCCTCCAGCTGGTACTGCTTGCCGCTGCGGGAGTCACGGTAGCTGACCGCCTGATGGTTTTTCTGCGCGTGGTTCACCTCCAGCTCATTGCTGGCGCGGAAGGCGGCGGGCACATCGCCCAGGGCCACGCGGTCCTGCGGACGTTTCGGCCCGGCCAGGCTCGATTCCACCAGCCCCATATCCAGCGACAGGCTGCTGGTAAACACCGGTTCATCACCCGGATGTCGCCACATTCCCTGCGCGCGGGCGTAGGCTTCCACCAGCGCCACCTGCTGGTCGCTGCGCCCGGTCAGTCGCATATACTCCAGCGTCACGCTGTCCACCGGGAAGAATCCGCAGGTAGCGCCGTACTCCGGAGCCATATTGGCAATCGTTGCGCGATCCGCCAGCGGGAGATCCTTAAGGCCGTCGCCGTAAAATTCCACGAATTTGCCGACCACGCCGTGCTTACGCAGCATCTGGGTGACCGTCAGCACCAGGTCGGTGGCGGTAATGCCGGGTTTCAGCTTGCCGGTCAGTCTGAATCCCACCACGTCCGGGATCAGCATTGAGACGGGCTGCCCCAGCATCGCGGCTTCGGCTTCAATACCACCGACGCCCCAGCCGAGCACGCCGAGGGCATTGATCATCGTGGTGTGGGAATCGGTGCCGACCAGGGTATCCGGATAGGCCACTTCCCTGCCGTTCTGCTCCTCGTGCCAGACCGACTTGCCGAGATACTCCAGATTGACCTGGTGACAAATCCCCGTGCCCGGCGGCACCACGCTAAAGCGGTTAAAGGCTTTCTGCCCCCAGCGCAGGAAAACATAGCGCTCGTGGTTGCGCTCCATCTCAAGATGGACGTTTTCTTCGAACGCATCATCATCCCCAAAGCGGTCCACCGTGACCGAGTGGTCAATGACCAGATCCACGGGTGACAGGGGGTTGACCTTCGCCACATCGCCCCCCAGCCGCTTCACCGCCTCGCGCATGGCAGCGAGGTCCACCACTGCCGGCACGCCGGTAAAGTCCTGCATCAGAACGCGCGCCGGACGATAGGCGATTTCACGGTCGGCATGGGCATCTTTCAGCCATTCAGCAATCGCCCGGATATCCGGTTCGGTAACGGAATCGCCATCCTGCCAGCGCAGGAGATTCTCCAGCAGCACCTTCATCGATTTTGGCAGGCGATCGATGTCGCCCAGCTCACGGGCGGCTTTTGCCAGACTGAAGATGTGATACTGCTGGCCATTCACGTTCAGCGTGTCCTGGCTGATTTCACGTAGGGTCGTCGACATTGCTCCTCCTTTCTTGTTCTGATAGCTCGTTCCTGCCGCATAACCAGACTAAATGCAGGGTTTGCTTTAAAGATAGTACAAAAAGGGGGTAACATTTTGATTACAACACAAAATGCCAAGCACATATCGGCAAAATGCCCCGCCGACACGGCCGGCGAGGCATCGAATTAATCACTCAGGTTATTTATATTCATGCGATTAATCTGCATCAGCATGCTAATAATGGCTGTATTATGATTTGGATTCATTACTCGAATTAAGCATTAATCCCGCATAATCAGACTAAAATTATTGAACCGCATTCATCTTTATTGATAACTGTTTCTGCCGTTATCATTCACGACCGATAATACCGGCTTGCCATGAATGAACGTATTTCCCATAGTAATGACATTTCGTATTTTTTGTTTACGAAGAGTAACTATTGATAATCAGAATCAGTCAGAAAGGCAAAAAGCCGGGGGATGATTTTCATTACCCGGCTTGATTTAGCTGCCATTACCGTCTTCAATTATAGATTGGATGAATTTCAGCTGCATCTCGTTCAGACACCAGGCTGCGGGAATAATAACCTGAGAAAGGTGCTCTTCATTGCCGAAATCTTCAGGAACTTCAGCAATGAAATCAGTACTCAGCTTGCCATTCAGGCGCTGCAGGGTTAGTTCCACAGGTTCCAGACCATTGTAACGACCAGTACCCAAAACAGGAAGGAGCCCGCGAAAAGCGCCAGCCAGGCGTTGCGCTTCAGGTTATCGCTGCCGCTATGCTCAGCATCCTGTGACTCGTGACCGAAGTTGGACTGTACAGATAATCTAGTAGCCATAATTGATACTCACTCTCATTTACACAATGTTTCAACCAGTAATTGGCTTGAATCCTAATCAGCCGGTTGCCCAAGATCCAGTCATTTTCATTAAACTAAACGCTTAAAAACATTAGTAAGTTTCAGAAGAACTTTAATAAGGTGTTTTAAGTTAACCATTCAGCATAAAAACTTTACCACTCTGATATGCACCTCGCGTTCTGCGCGGCGGTGCCAAATATCTGAGCCCCCTTTACCTGGCTACCAACGCAATCCTCTGCTCGTTGGCGTTGGGTATATTATGGGAATAGTCTTAATTTTTCGCAAAGATTAACGATAGAAAATGTGTACTATTTCTCACTTCATCAATAACAATGGATGAACATGTGATAGACATTTCATTTATTGAACGAAAAGGAAAGAAACTAACGATGGCAGTGAGAGGCGGGAGCTTTCAATAAGTTCAGATCCGTTACAATCTGAACTTATGATGATTAGAAACAAATGTAATTATTTAGCCGGCAATTTAATATCTTTAAACATCGCTTCAATATCTTCATTAGAGCGCAGCCCCACCGCCGTATCAACCACGTCGCGGGTCAGATGCGGGGCAAAGCGCTGGATAAAGTCATACATATAGCTACGCAGGAAGGTACTGCGGCGGAAACCGATTTTCGTGGTGCTGTAGGTGAACACGTCCGTTGCTTCAATGCGCACCAGGTCGGGATCGGAAACCGGATCCACCGCCATACTGGCGATAACGCCCACGCCCAGCCCCAGACGGACATAGGTCTTAATGACGTCGGCATCGGTGGCGGTGAAGACGATGCGCGGCGTCAGCCCGGCGCGGTTGAATGCCGTATCCAGCTCGGAGCGCCCGGTAAAACCAAAGGTGTAGGTTACCAGCGGGTACTCGGCCAGCTCTTCAATCGACACTTTTGATTTACCGGCCAGCGGATGATCCGGCGTGACCACGATTGCACGGTTCCAGTGATAGCACGGCAGCATAATCAAATCGTCGTACAGATGCAGCGCCTCGGTGGCAATGGCAAAATCCGCGTTGCCTTTTGATACCGCTTCCGCTATCTGAGTCGGCGACCCCTGGTGCATATGCAGCGAGACGCGCGGGTAGCGTTCAATGAAGCCTTTAATCACGTTCGGCAGCGCATAACGCGCCTGGGTGTGGGTGGTCGCCACGTAAAGTGACCCTTTATCCGGCCAGGTGTGCTCCCCGGCAACGGATTTAATCGCATCCACTTTTGACAGGACTTCGCGGGCAATACGAATGATTTCCTGCCCTGCCGGCGTCACCTGGGTCAGATGCTTCCCGCTGCGGGCGAAGATCTGGATCCCCAGTTCATCTTCCAGCATGCGTACCTGCTTACTGATACCGGGTTGAGACGTGTAAAGCCCTTCGGCCGTTGAAGAGACATTGAGATTGTGGTTTACCACCTCAACGATGTACCGCAGCTGCTGCAATTTCATTTTTCATTCCGTCCAGGGTCTGAAGCAACGTGCCGAAAACCCTACAGAAGAAGACACCAGGAATCTGGTCAGCGTCAGGTTAGCGGTCTAATGCGATTTAATAATAAGAAGAGGCATATCTATAACAACTATATCAAAAATGTGGGATATGTATAGCGTCGGCAGGGAAACATTCACTAACAATCGGTTAGATTATCAGCAAAGTCTCTTTTCAGGGGCTGACCGTGAAGGCCTGCCCCTGTGAAGAGAGAAATCAGCGCGGATTACTTCTTGCTGACTTCCCATTTACCATCAACATAGAAGGCGGACCAGCCGGTGGCTTTCCCGTCTTTCTCGGTGCTGACGTACTGCTGTTTCGTCTTACGGCTGAAGCGAACGACCGCTTTGTTACCGTCTTCATCCGTCGCAGGCGCATCGGCAAGATAGCGCAGCTTCTCAGGCAGACGGTCACGGAATCGCTGCAGCTCTTCAACCTGAGGCGCGCGGGTTTCACGTGATTTAGGGAAGGTGTTGGCCGCCAGGAACACGCCGGCAGCGCCGTCACGCAGCACGAAGTAAGCGTCAGACTTCTCACACGGCAGCTCGGGCAGCGGAACCGGATCTTCCTTAGGCGGAGCGACTTCACCGTTGCGCAGAATTTTACGCGTATTCTTACAGTCTTCACCGGTACAGGCCATGTACTTGCCGAAGCGCCCCATTTTCAGGTGCATTTCAGAACCACATTTTTCGCATTCCACAATCGGGCCATCATAGCCTTTGATGCGGAATTCACCCTGTTCAATTTCGTAACCGTCGCACTCCGGGTTGCTACCGCAGACGTGCAGCTTGCGCTGATTATCAATCAGGTAGCTGTCCATCGCCGTGCCGCATTTCTGGCAGCGGCGGCGCGCGAGCAGTGCGTTGGTTTCCGCGTCGTCTCCCTCAAGAATATTCAGCACTTCATTCTCAGGGATCAGGTTGATGGTCTGCTTGCAGCGCTCTTTTGGCGGCAGGGCATAGCCGGAACAGCCAAGGAACACGCCGGTGCTGGCGGTACGGATACCCATCTGGCGCGAACAGGTCGGGCACTCGATAGAGGTCAGTACCATCTGGTTAGGCTGCATGCCGCCCTCTTCCGGATCCTTCTCGGCCTGCTCAAGCTGCTGGCTGAACTCACCGAAGAATTTATCCAGAACGGCCTTCCACTGCGCTTCGTTATTGGCAACCTTGTCGAGGTTATCTTCCATGTTCGCGGTGAAATCGTAGTTCATCAGATCGCGGAAGTTTTCCTCCAGACGATCGGTGACGATTTCCCCCATCTTCTCGGCATAGAAACGACGGCTTTCCACTTTGACGTAGCCGCGGTCCTGTATGGTCGAGATGATTGACGCATAGGTAGAAGGACGACCGATGCCGCGCTTTTCCAGCTCACGCACCAGCGACGCTTCACTGAAGCGTGCCGGCGGCTTGGTAAAGTGCTGGCTCGGGTTCAGCTGCTGCAGACTCAGCTCGCTGCCCACGTCAACCGGCGGCAGCGTGCGATCTTCATCGCCTTTACGCAGCGCAGGCATCACGCGGGTCCAGCCGTCAAAGCGCAGCGTACGGCCCTTCGCTTTCAGTTTGAAATCACCGGCCGTGACGGTCAGCGTGGTGGAGTCGTACTGCGCCGGCATCATCTGGCAGGCAACGAACTGACGCCAGATCAGCTGGTACAGCTTCTGCGCGTCCGCTTCCATATCCTTCAGCTGCTCGGACTGAATGTTCACGTCGGAAGGACGAATCGCTTCGTGCGCCTCCTGCGAATTGTCCTTGCTGGTATAAACGACAGGTGCCTTCGGCAGGTACTTCGCGCCGAATTCCTTCTCGATATAGCCGCACACCATGCTCACCGCGTCCTGGCTCAGGTTAGTCGAGTCGGTACGCATATAGGTGATATGGCCCGCTTCATACAGTCGCTGTGCCATCATCATGGTTTTTTTCACGCCAAAACCAAGACGGGTACTTGCCGCCTGCTGCAGCGTGGAGGTAATAAACGGTGCGCCGGGCTTGCTGCTGGTCGGTTTGTCTTCACGATCGGCAACAACATAGCGCGACTTTTCCAGCAGGCTGACCGCAGCGTGGGTTTGCTCACCGTTGACCGGCCGGAACGGCTTATCGCCCTGATGGGTGACCTGCATCGGCAGGTCCGTTCCCTTCGGCGTGGTCAGACTGGCATTCAGCTCCCAGTACTCTTCCGGCACGAACGCTTTAATTTCACGCTCACGCTCCACCACCAGACGAACGGCAACGGACTGCACGCGCCCGGCGGACAGGCCACGAGCGACCTTTTTCCACAGCAGCGGCGACACCATATAGCCGACCACGCGGTCCATAAAGCGCCGCGCCTGTTGGGCATTCACCCGGTCGATATTCAGTTCGCCAGGCTTTTCAAACGCCTGACGAATCGCATTCTTGGTGATTTCGTTAAACACCACGCGGCTGTAGCGTGATTCATCGCCACCGATCACTTCCCGCAGGTGCCAGGCAATGGCTTCCCCTTCGCGGTCAAGGTCCGTTGCGAGATAGATATGGTCAGCGTTTTGCGCCAGTGATTTCAGTTCAGCAACCACCTTTTCCTTGCCCGGCAGGATTTGATAATTCGCATCCCAGCCGTGGTAAGGGTCGACGCCCATACGGTTAACCAACGCCGCCTTTTCGTCTTTTTTGACCTTCTTCGTTGTTTTACTGGTTGTAGAGTCAGCGCTCTTTTTAACCGTTGAACCACTCGTCGGCAAATCACGGATATGACCCACGCTGGATTTCACCACGTAGTCATTACCGAGATATTTATTGATAGTTTTGGCTTTTGCCGGGGACTCAACTATTACGAGAGCTTTTCCCATAGTTACCTTTACCTGATTAAAACATCCGAGAGTAAGTAGTGCCGTCCTGGGCTGCGCTATGCCGATTGAACCATCGGGTGCATGAAGCCTGGCCCGGATAGTTTTTTATCAAATTTCACGCTATTGCAACCCTTTTAACATATTGATAAACGGGACTATTTACTACCTGTTAAGCGAATCTCTAACAAAGCGTAAACTCACTTTTACGCCCGGAACCCGAAACGCCCACACTCTACCTGATAAAATCTGTTACGCAACTTAATTAGCATCAAGCACGGGTTTCCGCCAGAAAAGGCTGAAAAAAGAGGCATTTTTCTAAACCGGCACCAGGATTGCGGTTTTATCAGCCAGGCGTACAATACTCCGCAGCGTAATCACTATAAAGGAGGGAATGTGACCATGATGCAGGAAACCATCGATCGCAGCAGCCTGCTGGCGCTTGCCGGACAGTTGCTTGCCGACCATGACGATTACTTCGTCGGGATGGCCGCTACGGGCGTGGAGCAAAAAGGCGATCTGCTGATTTTTAGCGGTGACTACTTTCTGGATGAGCAGGGATTACCGGGGCCGCGCAGCACCGCCGTGTTTAACGTCTTCAAATTTCTGACGGTCGAGCTTTCGCCAAAATACCGGCTGGCGGCGTAGCGCCCGCCTGAACGGGCGCTATTATCGCCATTAAAGCAGCGGTTTTTCACCCCGCTGCCAGATACGCAGCAGCAGGCTTTCGGTACTGGCCGCCGCGCTCTGGGTGAAACGATCCATCATGCGTTTGCGCTGGGCAAAGCGCACGCCGATCACCTGACGCTGCTCGATGTGTTCGAGTAGCAGATCGTCGCTGGTACCAATCGCATCGACCAGCCCTTTTTCCAGCGCCTGGCTACCGTACCAGTGCTCGCCGGTGGCCACGCTGTCAATGTCCAGCGACGGGCGCATCTGATGAACAAAGTCTTTGAACAGCTGGTGAGTTTCGTTGAGATCCTGGCGGAATTTTTCGCGACCGGCTTCCGTATTTTCCCCCAGCATAGTCAGCGTGCGTTTATATTCCCCGGCGGTATGCAGTTCCAGGTCAATATCATTACGCTTCAGCAGCCGGTTGAAGTTGGGGATCTGCGCCACGACGCCAATCGAGCCAATAATGGAAAACGGCGCGGCAACAATACGCTCTGCCACACAGGCCATCATGTACCCGCCGCTGGCCGCCACTTTATCGACGGCCACGGTCAGCGGAATGCCTTTCTCACGCAGGCGCTGCAGCTGTGAAGCCGCCAGGCCATAGCCGTGCACCACGCCGCCCGGGCTTTCCAGGCGCAGCAGAACTTCATCCCCGCTGCGGGCAACGGCAACCACTGCAGAAATCTCTTCGCGCAGCGACGTCACCTCACCGGCATCCATACTGCCTTTGAAATCCAGCACAAACAGCGTCGGCTTACCTTCCGGCTGCCGTCCACCCGTTTTCATCTGCTGTTTAGCCAGCTTGTGCTTCTGCTTTTCCGCCTTCTTACGCTCTTTAAGCCAGTGTTTCTGCTGCTCGGGTTCGATCTTTGCCAGCTGCATATCGTCACGCATTTCACGGTAGCGTTCGCTCAGATGCGTCAGCCTGAGCTGACCGCCCTGGCCCCGTTTGCGGGCGGCAAGGTTAGCAATCACCAATGCAATGGCGGCAATAGCCACCACCACGGTGACCGTTTTCGCTAAAAAGAGTCCATAATATGAGAGTAATTCCACTCAATCCGCCTTAATTAACATTGTATTAGAGATGAAGCAGTGTAACCGACTCCGGGCATTCAGTCGCCTGTCAGCCGGTAACAGGGCATTTACTGGCAGGTCCGATGATTGCACTTGCCTCATTTTTCAGGCATAAAGCACTTAATTCTATGTCCTGCAAGAACTTACGCCAGCCTCCAATGCCAGCAAAAATGCAGAGACTTCATCGCCAGAGGATTTTACCGTGCATTATCAACCGAAAAGCGATCTGCTCAACAACCGAATTATTCTGGTTACCGGTGCCAATACCGGCATCGGTCGCGAAGCGGCCCTCACCTATGCCCGCTATGGCGCGCAGGTTCTTCTGCTGGGGCGCAATACGGAACAGCTGCAGCAGGTATGCGATGAGATAAACCTGCACGCGCGGCAGCCCGCCCGCTGGTTCCGGCTGGATCTGGAAGCGGCCACGCCGGAAAGCTGTCAGCAGCTGGCTGAAGATATCGCGCAGGTGGTTCCCCGGCTGGACGGCGTGCTGCACAACGCCGGGTTACTCGGCGAAGTGGTACCGATGACGGAGCAAACTCCGGCCGTCTGGCAGCAGGTCATGCGGGTGAATATCGATGGCACCTTCTTCCTGACTCAGGCGCTGATCCCGCTGCTGCTGAAATCGTCCTCCGCGTCACTGGTCTTCACCTCTTCCAGCGTCGGTCGCCAGGGGCGCGCCGGATGGGGTGCCTATTCCGTATCCAAATTCGCGACCGAAGGGATGATGCAGGTTCTGGCCGAGGAGTACGACAGCCGACAGCTGCGGGTTAACTGCATTAATCCGGGCGGAACCCGCACGCGCATGCGCGCCAGCGCCTTCCCACAGGAAGATGCGATGAAGCTGAAAACCCCCGCCGACATTATGCCGCTCTATCTCTGGCTGATGGGCGACGACAGCAAACGCAAAACCGGCATCAGCTTTGACGCCCAGCCGGGTCGTAAACCGGGGGCCGCAGAATAATGTCAGAAGATCGCCATCAGCAGCGCCAGCAGCGGCTGAAAGACCAGGTGGATGCGCGTATTGCCGCCGCCACGGAAACCCGCGGCATCCTGATGGTCTTCACCGGCAACGGTAAGGGTAAAACGACCGCCGCCTTTGGGACCGCCACCCGCGCAATCGGCCATCAGAAGCGCGTCGGCGTGATCCAGTTTATTAAAGGCGAATGGCCTAACGGTGAACGCAACCTGCTTGAGCCGCACGGCGTGGAGTTTCAGGTGATGGCGACCGGATTCACCTGGGATACGCAGAATCGCGCCACCGATACCGAAGCCTGCCTGAAGGTGTGGCAGCATGGAAAGCGAATGTTGCAGGATCCCTCGCTGGATCTGGTCATCCTTGATGAACTCACCTACATGGTCAGCTTTGATTATCTGCCGCTGCAGGAGGTCATCGATGCGTTACGACAGCGCCCTGTGCACCAGAGCGTGATCGTCACAGGGCGAGGCTGCCACCGGGATCTGCTGGATCTGGCGGATACGGTCAGTGAAATGCGCCCGGTGAAGCACGCTTTTGACGCCGGGATTCAGGCCCAGCAGGGGATTGACTGGTAGAAACGTGACGGATAAAAAAAGGGGCCATCTGGCCCCTTTTTTACCGGCATGGCAACTTACGGCTTGCCCTGCTGGCGCTTTGAACCCGGACGGCGGCTGCCGCCTGGCTTCGCGGCTTTGGTGGTGGTCGTATGGCGTTTCACCGCACGACGGATCTGATTCGCCTTGGTGCGGCGGCGATCTTTTTCAACCGGCACTTTGCTGACGGTTTCTGCTTCCAGCCCTACCAGCTCGCGCAGATAGTTGGTTGGCTGCAGATCCAGCTCGGTGTAACCCCCGCGCGGCAGGCCTTTCGGCAGATCGATATCGCCGTAGCGAACGCGGATCAGACGGCTCACCTGCACGCCAACGGCTTCCCACAGACGGCGAACCTCGCGGTTACGGCCTTCGGTCAGGGTGACGTTGTACCACTGGTTAATTCCTTCACCGCCGGTGAATTTAAGGGTCTTAAACGCAGCCGGACCATCTTCCAGCTGCACGCCGCGGCTCAGCTGTTTGATTTTCTCGTCATCCACCTGGCCGAAAACGCGCACGGCATATTCACGCTCAACTTCACGGCTCGGGTGCATCAGACGGTTAGCCAGTTCACCATCGGTGGTGAACAGCAGCAGGCCGCAGGTATTGACATCCAGACGGCCTACGGCAATCCAGCGCGCCCCGCGCAGCTTGGGCAGGCGATCGAACACCGTCGGGCGACCTTCAGGATCGCTGCGGGTACACAGCTCGCCTTCCGGCTTGTAGTAGGCCAGAACGCGGCAAACTTCGGTAATGGATTCGCTGACCGGGACAACGTGCCCGTCAATGCGGATTTTCAGGGAACTGCTTGGCTCAACGCGGTCACCCAGCGTGGCCAGCTTGCCGTCAACGCTGACGCGTCCGGCGGAGATCATGGTTTCGATTTCACGACGGGAACCGTGCCCGGCGCGTGCTAAAACTTTCTGTAACTTTTCGCTCATGGAGCTGCCTCTTTGTCGCCTTCCCAGGCGTCATGGTGAAAATAAAAATTCTTTTATTTTCAATAACTTATATTTAAATTCGGTGGTTATTATACAGACTTTTATCCCCGCTGTAACCTGTTTGTTAGCAGGATAATGCCTAATTTTAGCCTGGCTTTGCCGCGCCTGCCGGAAGGGACGTCATTAATTCTGAAAAATTTAACGTCGCCAAACGCAGATAATGGATTTTGATTTAAATGACGGCAATGACGGCTGCCTTATACAGGCTAACGACTTCTCACGGTGTTATTTTTAATGACTTATTGACCTTGCATTAAAATCACATTCCCGCTCAGGTGAAAATTATTTGCACGCCCATTTTAACAACCAAAAATAAAGATATAAATCAACATATTAAACACAACAAAGTCCTGAAACCGCCTCACATAAAAGTCATTCGGTAATCTTTCTTATTATTAAACCTGATTTTAAGGATGAATAATTAACCGCCTTCGCACCTTGAAATTAATATATCCGCCAGGACTCAGTCAGGAAGCCCCTTATTGACAATGACCCTCCAACGCCTTTCGTTTCTCAAAAATGAGAACGCGTTGACCGCATGATTTTTAAAATTAACCCGCCGGGTAATATCCGGCACTGGCCCCGCACGTCTTTACGCCCGTTCGGTAAGTAAACGACGTGCCTGAGAAGGGAAAAATGGATATTAAAAAGTGTCTGCTGGTACTGTCGATGCTGGCTTTAACCGGCTGTTCTGTTGGTAGCTACAGCTACAGTCGTGAAGCGATGAAACGGGTGGATATGAACTTCGTGGGCATCCCCACCATTCTTGGCGCGGGTGCACTCGGCACCAGCATTCCCATTACCCCGGAATACAGCCTGACGGCCGGCCACGTGGCGCGCTGGACAATGCACAGGGTAAAGGCCTATCACCCCTACTGCGATCTGGCGATTATCCACCACAAAAATAATTTGAAGAAACTGCCCGTATTCCGCACCACGAAAGTGGGTGAGCCGGTTCGCATGTATGGTTACAGCTTCTTCTCGGCGATGCCGGTTGAATCCTCCGGAACCAATCTGGCGATGACCGGAATTCGCAACGGCTGGAATAAAAAACCCTGCGTAGCCATGGCGTCAAACGCCGGAGCCGTGCAAGGCATGTCCGGGGGAGCGGTTTACCACAGCGATGACAGTATCGGCGGCGTGCTGGTTGGATATACCAGCGAAGTGAAAAACACAGCGACGCAGGAAACGAAATTAAAAAACGTTTCCCTCTACATTCCCTATCAGGTTTTCCAGACGTGGCTTGAAGTGTCCACCGCATCATAGCAATGGAAATGAGGCAGGGAAGCGTTCAGCTCCCTGCCCCGGCAAAGCCAGTGATTACAGGAACGGTTGAATATCGCCGACGCCTTCACGCACCACCACCGGTGAGTCATCCGTCAGGTCAATCACCGTTGTCGGCTGCTGCCCCAGATAGCCACCGTGAATAATCAAATCGACCAGCTTGCCAATCTCATCCTGAATGGCTTCCGGGTCTGACTCGGTGAAATCGTTGCCCGGGAGCATGAGCGAGGTCGACATCATCGGCTCGTTCAGCGCTTCCAGCAGGGCCAGCGCAATCGGGTTCGACGGCACGCGCAGGCCGATGGTTTTACGTTTTTCACTCATCAGGCGGCGAGGAACCTCTTTCGTGGCCTTAAGAATGAAGGTGTAATTGCCCGGCGTGTTGTTTTTGATCAGGCGGAATGCCGTATTGTCGACGTGCGCGTAGGTCGACAGTTCCGACAGATCGCGGCACACGAGGGTGAAATTATGGCTGCCGTCCAGCTGGCGAATGCGGCAGATGCGCTCCATCGCGTTTTTATCTTCCAGCTTACAGCCCAGCGCGTAGCCGGAATCCGTGGGATAGACGATCACGCCGCCCTTGTTTAACATCTCCACGGTCTGCTTGATCAGTCGCGGCTGTGGATTATCCGGGTGAATATAGAAAAACTGACTCATAACGAACCTCTTATCCAAACCTCAGCAATGATGAATACAGCGCCCGTTCAGGCTATTGCTTAACAATTTCTGGAAAACGTTGCCACACGGCGTCTACACCGCCGGGTAACCATAATTTTTTACCCAACTCTATCCACGCACAGGGCTGATGAAAATCGGACCCCTGCGATCCGGCCAGGTCATACTCCTGCGCGTATCGCGCCAGCTGGGTACGCTCCTGCGGAGCCTGCTGGCACTGCGCGACTTCCATCGCTTCGCCGCCCTGTTCACTGAAGTGAGCAATCAGGCGCTTCAGCCACTTGGCAGACAGCCCATAACGACCCGGGTGTGCCAGCACCGCCCGGCCGCCAGAATCATGAATCGCATCAACGGCTTGTTTAATTGTACACCACTGTGGCGGAACGTAACCGGTTTTACCGCGGGCCAGGTAGTTTTTAAACACCTTCTGCATCGTGTCGGCTTTACCGGCTGAGATCAGAAAACGGGCAAAATGCCCCCGCGTCACCGCTCCGCCCTGCGCCAGCTCAAGGGCGGCTTCCAGCGCGCCGGGGATCCCGGCTTTATCCAGGCGCTCGGCGATCGTCTGCGCCCGCGCCATCCGGCGCTCGCCCTGCTGTGCCAGAAAGGCGACCAGCGTGGGATGGGCGATGTCCACGCCCAGACCAACAATATGGATCTCATGGTTTTCCCACAGCGACGACACCTCAACGCCGGCAATAAGCTGCAGCGGAAGCTGATGGCGTTCTATCGCCTCACGGGCGGGCTGTACCCCATCGGTCGTGTCGTGGTCGGTGACGGCCAGTACGCCAACGCGATGCTCTACCGCGCGCAGCACCAGCTGTTCCGGGGTGAGTAACCCGTCGGAGGCGGTGGTGTGACTGTGAAGGTCGAAGATAGGGAAAGAACTGATTGGTGTGGCTGCTACTGTCAAAACGGCTCCGGCACTGGCGGGAATATCGCAGCATGATAACGTCATTCCCGGCTAAGGGAAAAAGAGTATTGACTTTTTTTCCGCGTTCCAGTTAACTAGTACGCAAGTTCACGAGCATAAGGTATCTGTATCATGTCATATTCACTCTCTCTGATGACTGGTTGGTGGCGCACTTCTCCCTGAACGGGCGATGTCGTCGTGCACGGTTACTACGTTGTGCAGATACTCAGGCCCGCTAAAAGCGGGCTTTTTTTTGAGCAAAAAACAGAGATCAAACCATGTCGAATGCCAAACCTACAGTGAAGTTGATTACCGGCAATGCACCCTACCGTGAAGATCCGGCAGCGGTTTTCCACCAGCTTTGCGGCGCACGTTCTGAGACGCTGCTGCTGGAGTCGGCGGATGTTGACAGCAAGCGCAATCTGAAAAGCCTGCTGATTGTCGACAGCGCCCTGCGCATCAGCGCGCTGGATAAAACCGTGCAGATTCAGGCGCTGTCTGAAAACGGCCGCGCGCTGCTGACGCTGCTCGACGCGGCGCTGCCTGCATCGGTGCAGAATCACGTCCGCCCCGATGGCCGTGAACTGGTCTTTCCGCACAACACGGAAATTCAGGACGAAGACTCCAACCTGCGCGCGTTGTCGGTATTCGATGCCCTGCGCCTGATCCCGCAGCTGATTAACGTCCCGGCGGACAATCGTGAAGCGATGCTGCTCGGCGGGCTGTTCGCCTACGACCTGGTTGCCGGTTTCGAGTCGCTTCCGGCGTTAAAGAACGAACAGCGCTGCCCCGACTACTGTTTCTATCTGGCGGAAACGCTGCTGGTCATTGACCACCAGCAGCAAACCTCCCGCCTGCAGGCCAGCCTGTTTACCTCTTCCCCGGCAGAGTTTATTCGCCTGCAGAGCCGCATTGAGCAGCTGCACAGCCAGATGCTCCAGCCCGCGCCCGCGCTGCCGGTGCAGACCGTTGACGGCATGGCGCTGAGCGTCAGCCAGAGTGATGAAGACTATTGCCAGGTGGTTCGCCAGATGCAGGAAGCCATTCGCATTGGTGAAATTTTCCAGGTCGTGCCGTCACGCCGCTTCTCGCTGCCGTGCCCTTCTCCGCTGGCCGCCTACGATACGCTGAAAAACAGCAACCCCAGCCCGTATATGTTCTTTATGCAGGACCGTGATTTCAGCCTGTTCGGCGCGTCGCCGGAAAGCTCACTGAAGTACGACGCCGAAAGCCGCCAGATTGAGATCTACCCGATTGCCGGCACCCGCCCGCGCGGCCGCCATGCAGACGGTTCTCTGGACCGCGATCTCGACAGCCGTATTGAGCTGGAGATGCGCACCGACCATAAAGAGCTGGCCGAGCACCTGATGCTGGTTGACCTGGCGCGCAACGATCTGGCGCGCATCTGCGAACCGGGCAGCCGCTACGTGGCGGATCTGACCAAAGTGGACCGTTACACCTTCGTGATGCACCTGGTTTCTCGCGTCGTCGGCAAGCTGCGCGGCGATATCGATGTCCTGCACGCCTACCGCGCCTGCATGAATATGGGCACCCTGAGCGGCGCGCCGAAAGTTCGCGCCATGCAGCTGATTGCGAAAGCCGAAGGCACCCGGCGCGGCAGCTACGGCGGCGCGGTCGGCTACTTCACCGCCAGCGGCGATCTGGATACCTGCATTGTTATCCGCTCCGCGTGGGTGGAAGACGGCGTTGCCACGGTGCAGGCCGGTGCCGGCGTGGTGCTGGACTCGAACCCGCAGGCCGAAGCCGACGAAAGCCGTAATAAAGCCCGCGCCGTACTGCGTGCGATTGCCACCGCTCACCACAGCCAGGAGATTTTCTGATGGCCGATATTCTGCTGCTCGATAACTTCGACTCGTTTACCTATAACCTCGTCGATCAGTTACGCACCTTTGGCCATCACGTGGTGGTTTACCGTAACAACGTTCCTGCCGCCACGCTGATTGCGCGCCTGCAGGAGATGGAAAACCCGGTGCTGATGCTCTCACCCGGTCCGGGCGCACCGTCCGAGGCCGGCTGCATGCCGGAAATGCTCCAGCAGCTGCGCGGCCGCCTGCCGATTATCGGCATCTGCCTGGGTCACCAGGCGATTGTCGAAGCTTACGGCGGGCACGTCGGCCAGGCCGGTGAAATCCTGCACGGCAAGGCGTCCGCCATTACTCATGATAATGAAGGGATGTTCGCCGGTTTAAGCAATCCGCTGCCGGTCGCCCGCTACCACTCGCTGGTGGGCAGCAATATTCCTGACGGACTGACGGTTAACGCCACTTTCAACGGCATGGTGATGGCCGTTCGTGACGACGCACAGCGCGTCTGCGGCTTCCAGTTCCACCCTGAATCCATTCTCACCACCCAGGGGGCACGCCTGCTGGAACAAACCCTGGCCTGGGCGCTGGCGTAATCGAGGAGACGTTTGATGAACACTATTCTGGAAAAATTATTTCAGGCCGAGATCCTGACTCAGGCAGAGAGCCACCAGCTGTTCTCCGCGATTATTACCGGTCAGCTGGAACCGACTCAGCTGGCGGGCGCGCTGATTGCAATGAAGGTTCGCGGCGAGCGCCCGCAGGAAATTGCCGGGGCGGCTACCGCCCTGCTGGAAGATGCGAAAGCCTTCCCGCGCCCGGATTATGACTTTGCCGATATCGTCGGTACCGGCGGCGACGGCAGCAACAGCATTAATATCTCCACCGCCAGCGCCTTCGTGGCGGCTGCCTGTGGCTTGAAGGTGGCCAAACACGGCAACCGCAGCGTCTCCAGCAAATCAGGTTCGTCCGACCTGCTGGCGGCATTCGGCATCAGCCTGGATTTACCGGCGGAGCAGGCGCGCCAGGCGCTGGATGAACTGAACGTCTGCTTCCTGTTTGCGCCGCAGTATCACAGCGGATTCCGCCATGCGATGCCGGTACGCCAGCAGCTGAAAACCCGTACCATTTTCAACGTGCTTGGCCCGCTGATTAACCCGGCACGGCCTCCGCTGGCGGTGATTGGCGTTTACAGCCCGGAACTGGTGCTGCCGATTGCTCAGGCGCTGAAGGTCTTAGGCTATCGCCGCGCGGCGGTGGTTCACGGCGGCGGCATGGATGAAGTGGCGCTGCACAGCTTGACCCACGTGGCCGAACTGCGTGAAGGTGAGATCACCAGCTATCAGCTGACGCCGGAGGATTTTGGTCTGAGCTATCACCCGCAGGAGGCGCTGGCCGGGGGTTCACCGGAAGAAAACCGTGACATTCTGGCGCGTTTACTCCAGGGTAAAGGCGAGCTGGCTCATGAAGAAGCCGTGGCGGCTAACGTCGCCCTGTTACTGAAGATTTTTGGCCATGAAGATTTGCGACAGAACGCGCAGCAGGCGCTGGAAACCATCCGCAGCGGCCGGGCTTATCAACACGTCGTCGCACTGGCAGCAAGAGGATAATCATGCAGCAGGAAACCGTACTGAATAAGATCGTTGCGGACAAAGCCATCTGGCTTGCCGCCCGTCAGCAGCAGCAGCAGCCGCTGGCCTCGTTCCAGAATGATATCGTCCCCTCTACGCGCAGCTTTTATGATGCGCTGAGCGGCACGCGCACGGTGTTTATTCTCGAATGCAAAAAGGCCTCTCCTTCTAAAGGGCTGATCCGTGACGATTTCGACCCGGCGACCATCGCCGGGGTTTACAAGGACTATGCCTCCGCGATTTCGGTGCTGACCGACGAGAAATATTTCCAGGGCAGCTTTGATTTCCTGCCCATCGTCAGCGCGGCCGTCACCCAGCCGGTGCTGTGCAAAGATTTTATCATCGACCCGTACCAGATTTACCTCGCCCGCTTCCACCAGGCGGATGCGATCTTACTGATGCTCTCCGTGGTCAGCGATGACCAGTACCGCCAGCTTTCCGCCGTGGCGCACAGCCTGAATATGGGCGTGCTGACCGAGGTGATCAGCGATGAAGAGCTGGAGCGCGCCACCGCTCTGGGGGCGAAAGTGGTTGGAATCAACAACCGCGACCTGCGCGATCTGTCGATTGACCTCGATCGCACCCGCCGTCTGGCGCCGAAAGTGGCACACGGGGTGACGGTCATCAGCGAGTCGGGTATCAACAGCTACGCCCAGGTGCGCGAGCTGAGTCATTTTGCTAACGGCTTCCTGATCGGCTCTGCGCTGATGGAAGAGGACGACCTGGCCGCGGCGGTTCGCCGGGTGATTATCGGTGACAATAAAGTGTGCGGTCTGACCCGCCCGCAGGATGCGCAAAACGCACTGGCTGCAGGGGCCATCTATGGCGGACTGATTTTTGCCGAAGGCTCGCCGCGCCGGGTGGATCTCGCCGTTGCACGATCGGTGACTACTGCCGCCGCGCTGAAATACGTCGGCGTGTTCCGCAACCAGCCGATAAGTGACGTTGTCACCACCGCCACGGCGCTGGGGCTGACTGCGGTACAGCTGCACGGCGACGAAGACCGCCGGTACGTCAGCGAGCTGCGCGATGCGCTGCCGTCCGGTGTGCAAATCTGGAAGGCATTCAGCATTCGCGACAGCCTGCCGAACCGCGACTGGCCGCACGTTGATCGCTACGTATTCGACCACGGCAACGGCGGCAGCGGTCAGTCATTTGACTGGTCACTCCTGCAGGGGCAGACGCTAAAGAACGTGCTGCTGGCCGGCGGGCTGAGCGCCGATAACTGCGTGGAGGCCTCCCGACTCGGCTGTGCCGGGCTGGACTTTAATTCCGGGGTGGAAAGCGCGCCCGGCATTAAAGATGCCGATAAGATTGCCTCGGTATTTCAGACGTTAAAAGCCTACTGAACGGCCTGACGCTGATGCCCACCGGCAGGATAATTTTTCGTCGGGCGTGATCCACGCCCGCGCTGAGAGAACTTAAAGAGACGCGATATGACCAGATTAAACCCCTATTTTGGCGAGTTTGGCGGTATGTATGTGCCGCAGATCCTGATGCCCGCGCTGCGCCAGCTGGAAGATGCTTTTATCAGCGCCCAGAGCGATCCGGAATTCCAGGCTGAATTTACCGGCCTGCTGAAAAACTACGCCGGTCGCCCTACCGCGCTGACGCTGTGCAGCAACCTGACGAAAGGCACCAAAACCCGCCTGTACCTCAAGCGCGAAGACCTGCTGCACGGCGGCGCGCACAAAACCAACCAGGTGCTGGGCCAGGCTCTGCTGGCTAAGCGCATGGGCAAAAAAGAGATCATCGCGGAAACCGGTGCCGGCCAGCATGGCGTGGCGTCGGCGCTGGCCAGCGCCCTGCTGGGCCTCAAGTGCCGTATTTACATGGGTGCGAAGGACATTGAACGCCAGTCGCCGAACGTCTTCCGTATGCGCCTGATGGGTGCGGAAGTGATCCCGGTTCACAGCGGTTCCTCCACGCTGAAAGATGCCTGTAACGAGGCGCTGCGCGACTGGTCCGGCAGCTATGAAACCGCACACTATATGCTGGGCACCGCGGCCGGTCCGCATCCGTTCCCGACCATTGTTCGCGAATTCCAGCGCATGATCGGCGAAGAAACGAAGGCGCAGATCCTTGAGCAGGAAGGCCGCCTGCCGGATGCAGTGATTGCCTGCGTCGGCGGTGGTTCTAACGCAATTGGTATGTTTGCTGACTTTATTGATGACACCAGCGTCGGTCTGATCGGCGTTGAGCCGGCCGGGCACGGGATTGAATCCGGGGAACACGGTGCGCCGCTGAAGCATGGCCGCGTGGGCATCTATTTCGGTATGAAAGCGCCGATGATGCAGACCGAAGACGGCCAGATTGAGGAATCCTACTCGATTTCCGCCGGCCTGGACTTCCCGTCCGTCGGGCCTCAGCATGCGTATCTGAACAGCATCGGCCGCGCGGATTACGTTTCCATTACCGATGACGAAGCGCTGGACGCTTTCAAGGCCCTGTGCCGCAATGAAGGGATCATCCCGGCGCTGGAGTCGTCACACGCCCTCGCCCATGCGTTAAAAATGATCCGAGAGAACCCGGAGAAAGAACAGCTGCTGGTGGTGAACCTCTCCGGCCGCGGCGATAAAGACATATTCACCGTACATGACATTTTCAGCGCCAGGGGAGAAATCTGATGGAACGTTACGATCGTTGTTTTAAGCGCCTGGCAGAACGTAAAGAGGGTGCGTTTGTTCCTTTCGTTACGCTGGGCGATCCCACCCCGGAGCTGTCGCTGCAAATTATTGATGCGCTGGTGGCCGGGGGCGCGGATGCGCTGGAGTTAGGTATCCCGTTTTCCGATCCGCTGGCCGACGGCCCGACGATTCAGAACGCCACCCTGCGCGCCTTTGCCGCAGGCGTCACCCCGGCGCAGTGTTTCGAGATGCTGGCGACGATCCGCCAGAAATACCCGGAGCTGCCGATCGGCCTGCTGATGTACGCCAACCTGGTGTTTTCCAACGGCATCGATAATTTCTACGCCCGCTGCCAGGAAGTCGGAGTGGATTCCGTGCTGGTGGCCGATGTGCCGATTGAGGAGTCCGCTCCGTTCCGCCAGTCCGCGATGCGCCATAACGTCGCCCCGATCTTCATCTGTCCACCCAATGCAGAAGACGATCTCCTGCGTGAAATCGCCTCACACGGCCGCGGCTATACCTACCTGCTGTCCCGTGCGGGCGTTACCGGTTCAGAAACGCGCGCAAATCTGCCGCTTAAGCATCTGATCGACAAGCTGAAAGAGTACCATGCCGCCCCGCCGCTGCAGGGATTTGGTATCTCTGAAGCGTCGCAGGTTGAGGAAGCGATCGCCGCGGGTGCTGCGGGTGCGATCTCCGGCTCGGCCATCGTGAAAATCATCGAGCAGCACCACAACAACCCGTCGGTAATGCTGACGGAACTGACCGCTTTTGTCAGTAAACTGAAAGCCGGAACGCGCTAATCCCGCCTGCCCCAAAATGGTGCCTTATCGGTTGGATAAGGCATTATTTTCTTTCTCTTTTTAACAATCTGAACTTGCAGAAACATCATCCGTCACTAAGAATAAGTTATCGCCGCCTTTTCAGCGGTTTAAACCTGGACAGGGAGAAATGCAATGAAGCTGTTAAAAACACTATCAGGAATGATTGCCGCTGCCGTTGTGGTGCTGAGCGTGAGCGCCTGCGCACCGACCGCAACGCAGGAAGGAACCGGTGGCTATATTGACGACACGGTCATTACCACCAAGGTGAAGGGTGAACTGCTGCACGATCAGTCACTGAAATCGACCGCCATCAGCGTGGAAACCTTTAAGGGCCGCGTACAGCTGAGCGGATTTATCAGCTCGCCGCAGATGGCAAACCGTGCCGTAGAAATCACGCGCGGCGTGCCCGGGGTAAAATCTGTGGTTAACAATTTGCAAATTAAGTAACAGTTCAGACAACAAAAAAGGCGCGAATTTCGCGCCTTTTTTCGTTCTGCGGGCTTAGAACCGGTAGCCTGCGCCAAAGAAGAACACGAACGGGTTCACGTGAGTGTCAATACTTTGACGCGCGTCCCCGGCGCTGAAGCGAACTTTGGTATTGATATCCATGTACCACAGCGAGGCGTTAAGCATCCAGTCCGGGGTCAGCTGGTAGTCCAGGCCAACCTGACCGGCAACGCCCCAGGTATTTTTCACGCTCAGATTGCTCAGGCCCGCATCGCGGCCGGTTTCGTTGAAATCAGTATTATAGAACATGGTGTAATTCACACCCACGCCGGCATAAGGCTGCCATTTGCTGGTGTTACCCATGAAGTACCACTGCGCCATCAGCGTTGGCGGCAGCTGGTGCACGGTCGCCAGCGTGCCGGTCGAGCGCAGGCCGACTTTGTGGCGGAACGGGGTCGCACCGAGTAGCTCAATACCGATATGGTCAGTGGCCATATAGGTAAAAGTCAGCCCCAGCTGCGTGTTGTTGTTGACGTGGAATTCGCCCAGACCCAGGACGTTATCGGAACCGCCGGTAGGCCGCACGGTAGCGGAACCCACGCGCATAAAGAAATCACCTGCTTCGTGTGCCGATGCGGCAACCGGTAACAGGGTGACGACAGCCAGTGCTAATGCTCTCAGTTTCATGACCACTCCTTTTTAAAATATAAAAACGTATGTAAGCATCTGTGTCCTACTGCGAGGACTTATGCGATATCACGGACACATATTTACGCTGATTTACTGGAAAGGTCATGCGAATCATTTTTTTCATTCTTCATATAAAACAATGGCTTGATTTAGATCAATTTCCAGTCGTTGCGGCATTCGAAAAATCCGATTGACCAATTTTTGGGGAAGGCTTAATTTTCTCTTCTCCTTCTCTGTGATTTTGGTTCGAAGCCTCAGGAGGGGCGGGTAATCAGATGAGCGATACTCTTAATCCTTGCATCAGCTGCGGCGCGTGCTGCGCTTCATTTCGCGTTTCTTTTTACTGGTCAGAAGCTGAAGATGGCGGCGGCGTCGTCCCGGTTGACCTGACTGAACCGCTCAACCTTTTTATGCGCAATATGCGCGGAACCAACGATCGCGCGCCGCGCTGTGTGGCACTGCAGGGTGAGGTTGGCGGGTGTGTCTCATGCGGCATTTATGAACAACGCCCGACGCCCTGCCGGGAGTTTGATATGTCGGGGGAAAACGGCATTCTTAATGAGCGCTGTGACCGGGCGCGGGCAAAATATGGCCTTCCACCGATATTTAACCCGGTAAAACCTTCTTTAATCGAAAGTTATGTCAATCTGAGTGCCAGCACCCTACTGGAACATGTACAATCTCCGGGTCTATAAAATCGGTTTTCTCAAGGAGTGTACATGTCTATCACGGCGGCTTCGCTATACCGTGACACGGGGAATTTTTTCCGCCATCAGGTACTGACTATTGTCCTGATGGCGCTGCTGACCTCGTTTATTTCCGTGCTGATCGGTCACGGGCTGACGCCGGATGCCGATCAGATGTCGATCCTGAATGACGGTGCGGCGGGTTCAGCCTCCAGTCTGATGGAGATGGTGCAGAACATGTCACCGGAGCAGCAGCAGGTTCTCCTGCGCGCTTCAGCGGCAGGCACGTTCGCGGCGCTGGTAGGCAACACGCTGCTGCTGGGTGGCATGCTGAGCCTGATCCCGATGGCCTCGGCCGGTCAGCACGTCAGCGCCCTGCGCGCCATCGGTGCGTCGGCACCTAAACTGCCGTGGCTGCTGCTGCTGACGTTCTTAATGACGCTGGTTATTCAGCTGGGCTTTATGGTGCTGGTGGTGCCGGGCGTACTGCTGGCCATTACGCTTTCACTGTCCCCGATGCTGCTGGTGAATGAGAAGGTTGGCGTGTTTGGCGCGATGCGCGGCAGCATGCGCCTGGCCTGGGGACACATGAAACTGGTCGCCCCGGCGGTCATTTTGTGGATTGTGGCCAAGCTGATTGTGCTGCTGATGGCGTCCTCGATGACCGTACTGCCAGCAAACGTGGCCTCCGTGCTGCTGAACGGGTTGAGTAATCTGGTGTCTGCACTGCTGATTATTTACCTGTCTCGCCTATATATGTTGTTACGCTAATTAGCCATGAATGCCTCGACAGAGGCATTCAATGGATGATTTCATTAGATACTGGTCTGATATCTGGAAGCCGCTATGAAGCAGTTACTCGACTTTCTTCCCCTCGTGGTCTTTTTCGTTTTTTATAAACTGTACGATATTTTCGTCGCCTCCGGCGCGCTGATCGTGGCCTCTGCCGTTGCGCTGGCCGCGGGCTGGTTCATCTACCGCAAAGTAGAAAAAATGAGCCTGGTGACCTTTGCGCTGGTCGCGGTGTTCGGCACCTTAACCATCGCCCTGCATAACCCGGACTTCATCAAGTGGAAAGTGACGATTATTTACGGTCTGTTCACTCTCGCCCTGCTGTTCAGCCAGTGGTTTATGGAAAAACCGTTAATCCAGAGAATGCTCGGCAAAGAGATCCAGCTGCCCGAGTTCGCCTGGCGTCGTCTGAATATTGCCTGGGCGCTGTTCTTCTTCCTCTGCGGTCTGGCAAATATCTACGTGGCCTTCTGGCTGTCTCAGGACACCTGGATGAACTTCAAAGTGTTCGGCCTGAGTGCATTGACCCTGCTGTTTACCCTGCTCAGCGGCATTTACATCTACCGTTTAATGCCGCAGCAGGAAGAAAAATAACGGAAGCGAGATAATGAGCGAACAACAACGCGTACCGCAGGGCGAGATGGTGCTGCGCACCCTGGCCATGCCTGCGGATACCAACGCCAACGGTGACATTTTTGGCGGCTGGCTGATGTCTCAGATGGATATGGGCGGCGCTATTCTGGCGAAAGAGATCGCCGAAGGACGCGTGGTAACGGTCCGCGCGGACGGGATGACCTTTTTGAAACCGGTCGCCGTAGGCGATGTGGTGAGCTGCCACGCCCGCTGTATCCGCACGGGCACCAGTTCCATCACCATCAATATCGAAGTGTGGATTAAAAAGGTTTCATCAGAACCGATCGGCCAGCGCTACTGCACCACCGAAGCGGTATTCATCTACGTGGCGGTGGATCCGGAAGGCAAGCCGCGCCCGCTGCCTGCCGATAAAATCCACTTCACCGCGCAGGACTGACCTCCCCCCTGCCATCCCACGGCGAGATGTTATTCTGGCCGCACTCGCCCTCCGGCGGGCCGGTGATGTTGAGCGGACAATAAAAAAGGGCTTACGCCCTTTTTTTATTCGATGCTGCTGCCACCATTAATTTTGAACACGATGTTCATCGTTACGTCTTTGCCCGGCTTGTTCGGTTCATAACGCCATCTGCGCATCGCCTGTTTGACTTCACGCTCAAACATGTTGCGCGGCTCGGCCGAGAGAATGCGAACATTGTCTACCTGGCCGGAACTGTCGACGTCAAACTGCACGCGCACGCGGCCTTCCACGCGCAGAGCAAAGGCACGCTGAGGATAGGACGGTTTGCTCTGGTTGAGCGCGCGCGGACCGCTGGAAACGGCGGTAGAAGGAGCCTGAGACAGCTTCGGCGCGGTTGAAGGTTTAGGCGGCTGCGGAGTGGTCACCGGCTGAGCCTGACGCGTCTCCTGCGGCTTCACCTCTTTCTTCGGCTTCACCACCTCTTTCTTCACCGGCTTGGGTTTAGGCTTCGGCTTAGGTTCAGGCTTCGGAATCGGCACCGGCTCCGGTATCGGTGGCTCAGGCACGGGTTCCGGCTCCGGCTCGGGTTCCGGCTGCGGTTCAACCTGCGGCGGTACCGGTTCAGGTTCAGGCTGCACCTCAGGTGCGACCAGCGAGACGCTTATCGGCTGAGACGCCTTAGGCATATCAACCGTCTGATGAAATGAGGCATAAAGCAGAGCGGCGATAACCGAGCCATGCAGTACAACTGAAATCAGCAGAGGCAAAGGAGCGCGGCGTGGTAATGATGTTGTCAGCGTCGTCATAATCTTTCTGGTCAAAATGTGAAGCACCGAGTTTAAATGCAAATAGCAATCAGTTTCAACAACCTCTCACGGCTTATCCGCGATTTCCCGTTTAAAGTTTAACAAACTGACCTTTATCAAGGGCGAATTATCTTTTAATTGCACAAAAGTTAACGATCACTTAACGTGATGCCCGAATCTCAATCCCCGACAGGAGTGCTTAAAGGTGCTTTATGTAATTTACGCTGAAGATCACGCGGATTCTCTGGAAAAACGCACGGCGGTTCGCCCTGCACACCTCGCACGTTTGCAGCTTTTACGTGATGAAGGACGTCTGATTATTGCCGGCCCGATGCCTGCCGTAGACAGCAATGAACCGGGCGTGGCGGGCTTTACCGGCTCAACGGTGATTGCCGAGTTTTCGTCGCTGGAAGCCGCACAGTCCTGGGCGCAGGATGACCCGTACATCGCCGCCGGCGTGTATAAGCAGGTCGCCGTTAAGCCGTTCAAAAAGGTTTTCTAAAACAAGAATAAGTTTCAAAATCCGTTTTTTATATTCACACCAGTGGGCAGATCATCTTAGACAGTACGTCAAAAGGTACACAGGATTTTCTGCTCATTCATCCTCTGTTCCCGCAGCTTTTCTTCCCTCAACAATCTCTGTGCCGAGGCGATCGATGAAATCTACTTTGCTACTAGCCGCCTGCCTGCTTCCCGGTCTGGCTTATTCAGCTGATACCCTGCCGCCGGTGGTGAAAACCTTCAGCGAACAGCAGGGAATTAAGATCGTCAAAAAGATCGATGCCCCCGGTGGCGTGCAGGGCTGGGTGGGTCAGTATCAGGATATGGGCGTGACGCTGTTTCTGACGCCGGACGGGAAGCACGTTATTTCCGGTTATCTGTATGACGACAAGGGTAAAAACCTCAGCGAGGGCTACTTCCAGCAGGAAATCTACGTGCCCCTCGGGCGCGAGATGTGGAAAACGCTGAACGCGGCGCACCCCATCAAAGAAGGACCGGATTCCGCAGCCAGAAAGGTGATTGTTTTCGCCGATCCGTTCTGCCCGTACTGTAAGCAGTTCTGGTCTGCGGCGCAGCCGTGGGTGGACGCCGGAAAGGTACAGCTGAACACGCTGCTGGTCGCATTCCTCAACCCACAGAGCGGCAGATACGCCACGGCTATCCTGAACGCGGCGGACCCGGTGCAGGCGTGGAAAGAGTACGAACTGTCGGGTGGGAAAAAGCTGCCGCAGTTTGACGGCGCCACGCCGCGTGAGACGTTTAACCTGCTCCAGCGCCATCAGAAACTGATGGACGATCTCGGCGCCAGCGCCACGCCGGCCATTTATTATATGAATGATAAAAATGAGCTGCAGCAGGTGGTCGGAATGCCGGATGAGAAGCAGATGGCGGAGATGTTCGGGCCGAAGCCCTGACGACGGTTAACCTCCGCGCCACCCGGGTACAGTTTGCCCCGGGTGTCCTCCTGCGCGGGAGGCGCGGCGTTCAGAGAATCTGAGTAAGGAACAGAATCGACCGGCGCTGCTGCTGGCTGACCATATGACGGAACGAGTGCATCCGGCCGTAGCGGCGGGACTGCCCTTCTAACCAACGCGATCTGCGACGCTGAACCTGACGCATCATGCGCCAGCGCGCAACTTCATTTCTGCTCCGTTTCATTACACCCTCTGTCCGATCTCTGTGTATCACATGTCGCCAAAAAACTCGCGCAGCATTATAGATCTTTCTGCCCATCAACCAGGTCCGATGACTTTGCCGCTGAAAATTTCCTTAAAGGTTTCCAGAGCTGCCATCAGCACGTAAACTTCCTCTTAACTCGAGCGTGAACAGGATTTCCACTTAATGACCACTTTTTACACCGTGATGAGCTGGCTGCTGGTTTTTGGATACTGGTTACTGATTGCCAGCGTGACGCTGCGCATCCTGATGAAACGGCGCGCGGTGCCGTCGGCGATGGCCTGGCTGTTAATTATCTATATCCTGCCGCTGGTCGGGATTATTGCCTACCTCTCATTTGGTGAACTGCATCTTGGCAAGCGCCGCGCCGAGCGCGCACGGACAATGTGGCCGTCCACCGCCCGCTGGCTCAAGGATTTGAAGTCCAGTCAGCATATTTTTGCCGACGGCAACAGCGACGTTGCGCGTTCGCTGTTCCAGCTGTGTGAAAACCGTCAGGGCATCGCCGGGGTGAAGGGAAACCAGCTTCAGCTGCTCACCAGCAGCGACGACACCATGAAAGCGCTGATCCGCGATATCCAGCTGGCCCGCCACAATATCGAGATGGTGTTTTATATCTGGCAGCCCGGCGGCATGGCGGACGAGGTGGCAGAATCACTGATGGCCGCCGCCCGACGCGGCGTTCACTGCCGGCTGATGCTGGATTCCGCCGGCAGCGTGGCCTTTTTCCGCAGCCCCTGGGTGGCCATGATGCGCAATGCCGGGATCGATGTGGTCGAAGCGCTCAAGGTCAGCCTGCTGCGCGTGTTCCTGCGCCGTATGGATCTGCGGCAGCATCGCAAGGTGGTGCTGATTGATAACTATATTGCCTACACCGGCAGCATGAACCTCGTCGATCCCCGCTTCTTCAAACAGGATGCCGGGGTCGGTCAGTGGGTGGATTTAATGGCGCGCATGGAGGGACCGGTGGCGACAACCATGGGCATCGTTTACTCCTGCGACTGGGAAATTGAAACCGGGAAGCGCATTCTGCCGCCGCCGCCGGACGGCAACATCATGCCCTTTGAGCAGGAAAGCGGCCACACCATACAGGTGATCGCCTCCGGCCCGGGTTTCCCGGAAGATATGATCCATCAGGCGCTGCTGACCGCCGTGTATTCCGCACGCGAGCAGCTGGTGATGACCACGCCCTACCTGGTGCCCAGCGACGACCTGCTGCACGCAATCTGTACCGCCGCGTTTCGCGGCGTTGACGTCAGCATCATCGTTCCGCGCCACAACGATTCCATGCTGGTCGGCTGGGCGAGCCGCTCCTTCTTCAGCGAACTGCTCGAAGCCGGCGTCAAAATCTACCAGTTTGAAGGCGGCCTGTTACACACCAAGAGCGTGCTGGTCGACGGTCAGCTCAGCCTGGTGGGGACGGTGAATCTGGATATGCGCAGCCTGTGGCTGAACTTCGAGATCACCCTGGTGATTGATGATGACGGCTTCGGCGGCGATCTGGCCCGCGTTCAGGACGATTATATCGCCCGGTCCCGTCTGGTTGATGCACAGCGCTGGTCGCGCCGTGCTTACTGGAAGCGTATCGTTGAACGACTGTTTTACTTCTTTAGTCCATTGCTGTAAAACGAGCGGAATTAACCAGATAACATCGCCCGTCGGCGGAACAGGAAACAGTATGGATTTGAACAATCGTCTTACCGAAGATGAAACGCTGGAACAGGCTTACGATATTTTTCTTGAGCTGGCCGTGGATAATCTCGACCCGGCTGATGTGATTTTATTTAACCTGCAGTTTGAAGAGCGCGGTGGCGCCGAACTGTACGATCCTTCAGAAGACTGGGCCGAGCACGTCGATTTCGACCTTAACCCGGATTTCTTCTCCGAGGTGGTTATCGGTCTGGGCGATGCGGACGGCGAGCCGATTACCGACGTCTTCGCACGCGTGCTGCTCTGCCGCGAGAAAGACCACAAGCTCTGCCATATTCTGTGGAAAGAGTAGGCTAATCCTCTGGCCCGGACGATCCACCGGGCCGGTTGTGTTCAGACTCGGGCAGTGCCGAACCGCAGCTTTTACAGAAGTGCGCACTCATCTCGTGGCGGGTATCTTTGCAGCGGTGACACATTCGCTGATGCCGGCGGCGCTGCATTGCATCAGACATATAGGAACTCATCACGCCGGTCGGGATGGCGATCAGTGAATACCCCAGCAGGATCAGTATCGTTGACAGGATGCGCCCCAGCGCCGTATGCGGGGTGATATCGCCGTATCCTACCGTCGTCAGCGTGACCGTTGCCCAGTACACTGAAACCGGCAGGCTGGTAAATCCGTGTTCCGGCCCCTCAATGACGTACATCAGCCCGCCAAACAGACAGATTAAAATCATCAACACGCCAAAAAAAAGCAGCAGCTTTTTGCGCGCGCTGTACAGGCTGTCCCACATCACGCTCGCAGAGCCAATGTAGCGCAGCACCTTGACTAAACGCAGCAGGCGCAGCACCCGCAGCAGGCGGATCGCCATCATGAACTGCAGGGCCATGTCGGGCCACAGAAAGTAAATGTAGAGCGGCAGCACGGTCACCAGATCGACGATGCCAAAAAAGCTGAAGGCGTAGCGTAATGGACGGGGATCGGTCGTCAGCCTGAGCAAATACTCAACGGAAAAAATCAGGGTGAAGACGTATTCCAGCAGCAGGTAAACGGTCGCGGTTGAAGGGGACGTCTGCATGGCACCGGGCAACCCGGATTCAACAAACACCAGGGCGACGCTGAGCAGCGATGCCAGGATCCAAAACATTTCCAATAAATGCCCGCTTCGGGTGCGGGTGTCAAAAAGGAAGGCGTAAAGCCTGGCGCGCTTATTTTTTTGGTTGTGCATCGCATCTCTCCGGGGCAATCCATTGCAACGGGCTATTTTCAGAGGAGGCGATGACTAAGATCAAGCGTTACCCGAGGGGCGAAAAAAAACCCGCATTGAATGTCCAAAGCGGGCCTGATAACGGTCATTCCGACTGATTACATGGGATCAACCTTGAGGCAGGACACCGCGTGGCGGAAACTCCCCTCCAGCAGCGGCCGGGTTTTGGCGCACTCCGGCCCGGCGATCGGGCAACGCGTGCGGAAAACGCAGCCCGAAGGCGGGTTAATCGGCGACGGCAGCTCGCCGTCCAGCAGCTGGATGACCTTGTTCTTCTCCAGATCGGGGTCGGGGATCGGCACGGCGGACATCAGCGCACGGGTGTAGGGGTGCTGCGGATTCTGGTAAACCTGGTCGTAGGTGCCCAGCTCCACCGCGTGGCCCAGATACATCACCAGCACGCGGTCGGAAATGTGCTTCACCACCGCCAGATCGTGGGCAATAAAAATCAGCGACAGGCCCATTTCGCGCTGCAGTTTCTGCAGCAGGTTAACCACCTGCGCCTGGATAGACACATCCAGCGCGGAAACCGGCTCGTCACAGATAATCAGTTTCGGTTCCAGGATCAGCGCCCGGGCAATGCCGATGCGCTGACACTGCCCGCCCGAAAACTCATGCGGGTAGCGGTTGATCAGGTTAGGCAACAGCCCGACCTTCAGCATCATCGCTTTGACACGCTCTTTAATTTCCAGCCGCGGCATTTTCGGATGATAGGTGCGCAGCGGCTCGGCGATAATTTCGCCGATGGTCATGCGCGGATTCAACGACGCCAGCGGATCCTGGAATATCATCTGAATGTCGCTGCGCGCTGCACGCCACTCGTCGGCCGTCTGGCCCAACAGGTCACGCCCCAGCCACGCCACGCGGCCCTCGGTGGCTTTCACCAGTCCGATAATTGCCCGGGCAAGCGTCGACTTACCGCAGCCGGACTCACCCACCACGCCGAGCGTTTCGCCCTCGTACAGCCGCAGGCTGACGCCATCCACCGCCTTCAGCGTTTTCGGCGGCTGCCAGAACCACTGACGGCCGTCTTTAATGTCAAAATGAACTTTCAGGTCGGCAATTTCCAGCAGAACCTTTTTATCAGCAACCGTTGTCATACCAGCTCCTCCACCGGTTTGAAGCAGGCGCGCAGGCGTCCTTCACCAAATCCTGCCAGCGGAGGGGCCGTGCTGCAGATTTCCATCGCATGCGGGCAGCGGGGCTGGAACGGGCAGCCTTTTGGCAGACGCAGCAGATTGGGCGGATTACCGGGAATGGTCATCAGCGTATCGCCCTCTTCCCCGTCCAGACGCGGCACCGCGTTGAGCAGGCCAATCGAATACGGATGGGAAGGATGGTAAAACACGTCGCGCGCGTTGCCATACTCCATGGTACGCCCGGCATACATCACCAGCACCCGATCGCAGATCCCGGCGACGACGCCGAGATCGTGGGTGATCATAATAATGGCGGTGTTAAACTCCCGCTTCAGATCGTTCAGCAGGGTCATGATCTGCGCCTGAACGGTCACGTCCAGCGCCGTGGTTGGTTCGTCGGCGATCAGCAATTTTGGCCGGCACAGCAGCGCCATGGCAATCATCACGCGCTGGCGCATCCCGCCGGAAAACTCATGCGGGAACATTTTCATGCGCTTGCGGGCTTCCGGCATTTTGACCGCGTCCAGCATACGCACCGACTCCTCGAAGGCCTGAGCGCTGCTCATGCCTTTGTGCAGCTGCAGCACTTCCATCAGCTGTTCGCCTACGCGCATGTAGGGATTCAGCGAGGTCATCGGATCCTGGAATATCATCGCAATCTGTTCGGCGCGCAGCCGGTTCAGCTTGTTCTCCGGCAGATTGAGGATCTCATTGCCGTTAAAACGTGCCGAGCCGCCGATCCGGCCATTGCTGGCCAGCAGCCCCATCAGGGCAAAGGCGGTCTGCGACTTGCCGGATCCGGACTCGCCGACGATACCCAGGGTTTCTCCCGCACGCAGCGAGAAATTAAGGTCGTTAACCGCCGTGACGTCGCCGTCCGGGGTGTTAAAGGTCACCCGCAGATCTTTTACGTCCAGCAGTGCCCCGCTCTGTTGACTCTGTGTTCTGACCGTTTCCAGTTCAATTACGCTCATCGTTATCTCCTTAGCGGTCTTTCGGGTCGAGGGCGTCACGCAGGCCATCGCCGATAAAGTTGAAACAGAACAGGGTGATCACCAGAAAACCCGCCGGATAAAGCAGCAGCCACGGCGAAACTTCCATGGAGTTGGCGCCGTCGCTCAGCAACGCGCCCCAGCTGCTCAGCGGCTCCTGGGTACCCAGACCGAGGAAGCTGAGGAACGATTCGAACAGGATCATGCTCGGTACCAGCAGCGAGGCATACACCACCACCACGCCCAGCACGTTCGGTACGATATGACGCAGTACGATGCTCATGGTGGAGACACCCCCGACCTGGGCCGCTTCAATAAACTCTTTGCGCTTCAGGCTGAGGGTCTGGCCGCGAACGATACGGGCCATATCCAGCCAGGAAACCATGCCGATGGCGACGAAGATCAGCAAAATATTCTGACCAAACAGGGTGACCAGCAGAATAACGAAGAACATAAACGGGAAGGAGTTGAGGATTTCCAGCAGGCGCATCATCACCGAATCGGTTTTGCCGCCAAGATAGCCCGCCAGGGTGCCGTACAGCGTACCCACCACCACCGCCACCAGCGCGGCCGCGATACCGACCATCAGGGAAATACGCCCGCCAATCGCCACACGCACCAGCAGATCGCGCCCCGACGAATCGGTGCCGAAATAGTGCCCGCTGCTGAACTCCGGCGCGGCGGACATCATCGCCCAGTCGGTGTCATCGTAGGTAAACGGTGACAGCATTGGCGCGAAGGTGACGAACAGCGCGATCAGCACCAGGACAAACAGACTGGCCACCGCCGCGCGGTTATGGATGAAGCGGCGACGGGCATCCTGCCACAGGCTGCGCCCTTCGATTTCCAGCTTTTCAGTGAAATTGTCCAGAGCTTCGCTGTTTTTCTTACTTAAAATCATGTTCAGCTCCTGCTCAATAACGAATTTTCGGATCGATCACGGCATACAGCACGTCAACAATCGCATTAAACAGAATCGTCAGTGCCCCAACCAGGATGGTCAGGCTCAGCACCAGCGAGTAGTCACGGTTCAGCGCGCCGTTAACGAACAGCTGACCGATACCCGGCAGACCGTAGATGGTTTCAATGACCATCGAACCGGTAATGATGCCGACGAAGGCGGGACCAAGGTAGGAAAGCACCGGCAGCAGCGCGGGCTTGAGCGCGTGGCGCAGAATAATGCGCCGCATCGGCAGCCCTTTGGCGCGGGCGGTGCGGATAAAGTTAGAGTGGAGAACTTCAATCATCGAGCCGCGGGTGATACGGGCGATACTGGCAATATACGCCAGCGACAGCGCCACCATCGGCAGGATCATGTACTGCAGCGCCCCGCCGTTCCAGCCGCCGCCCGGTAGCCATTTCAGGGTAATGGAGAACAGCAATACCAGCAGCGGGGCCACCACGAAGCTGGGGATAACGATACCGGTCATCGCCACCCCCATCACCGCATAATCCCACTTTGTGTTCTGCCTGAGCGCCGCAATCACCCCGGCGGTGACGCCGAAGACCAGCGCCAGCAGAAACGCGGCGGCACCCAGCTTGGCCGAAACCGGGAAGGAAGAGGCAACGAGGTCGTTCACCGTATAGTCTTTGTATTTAAATGACGGACCGAAATCACCGTGCGCCAGCTGACCCAGGTAGTTGAGATACTGCTTCCACATCGGGTCGTTGAGGTGATATTTGGCTTCGATATTCGCCATGACTTCCGGCGTTAATGCGCGCTCGCCGGTAAACGGGCTGCCGGGAGCCAGGCGCATCATAAAGAATGAGATAGTAATCAAAATAAACAGCGTTGGTATCGCTTCAAGGAAGCGACGGAAGATAAATTTTAACATTGCCCGTACCTGCTGGCTTTAAGCCGCAGAGGCGAACCTCTGCGGTGACATTGCTTTAAATGGGCAGCAGAGCTGCCCGTTGTACTTAATGTTTAATAATGTAGAGATCTTTATCGTGGCTGTTATCCAGCGGGTCTTTACCGGTATAGCCGCCGACATAAGGCTTCACTAACCGCAGATTTTTATAATAATAGACCGGCACAATCGCGGAGTCGGCGTCGAGGATTTTTTCCGCCTGGGCGTAAACTTCAGCACGCTTGCCTTCATCTCCAGCAGCCAGAGCCTGCGCCATCGCCTTATCAAATTCCGGATTTTTATAATGTGAGGTGTTGTTACTGCTGTCAGACAGCATGGTATTCAGGAAGCTGGTAGGTTCATTATAGTCCGCGCACCAGGCCGCGCGCGCCACGTCGAACGTGCCCTGATGGCGGGTATCCAGGAAGGTTTTCCACTCCTGGTTCTGCAGCTTCACGTTAACGCCCAGGTTCTTCTTCCAGATAGACGCTGCGGCAATTGCCAGCTTCTTATGCAGGTCGGAGGTGTTGTACAGCAGGTCGAAGGTCAGCGGTTTATCCGCGGTGTAGCCCGCTTCAGCCAGCAGCTTTTTCGCTTCTTCATTCCGTTTTTCCTGCGACCAGCCGAACCACTCCGGCGGCGTCAGCTTAATGCCATCGGTAAACGGCGGCGTATAGCTGTAGGCCGGGTCTTCATCCTGCGCCTTGACCTTATTCACTATGATGTCGCGATCCAGACCCAGTTTCAGTGCGGCACGCACGCGAGGATCGTTAAACGGCGGCTTCTGGTTGTTAATTTCGTAGTAATAGGTGCAGAGGTATGGATCGGCGTGAATTTCACCCGGGATCTCTTTTTTCAGCTTCTGATACAGCTCAATCGGCAGGTAGTTATAGGTCATATCGCTGCCGCCGCTGCGGTAGCGGTTGGTGTCGGTGACTTCTGAAGAGATCGGCAGGAAGGTGACCTGATTCAGAATGGTATGCGCGTTATCCCAGTACTGCGGGTTGCGCTCCACGACGATACGCTCGTTGACCACCCACTCTTTCAGCTTAAATGCGCCGTTGCCCACAAAGTTAGCGGGCTGGGTCCACTTATCACCAAATTTTTCCACCACCGGCTTGTACACCGGGGACATGGACGGGTGAATCAGCAGCTTGTAGAAATAAGGCACCGCGTCGCTGAGGGTCACTTCCAGCGTGTGGTCGTCGATGGCTTTTACGCCCAGGGTATCGGCAGGTTTTTTGCCGTCAATGATTTCATCCACGTTGAGCAGATGACCGTACTGCAGGTAGCTGGCATAAGGGGATGCGGTTTTCGGGTCGGCCAGACGCTGCCAGCTGTACACGAAGTCCTGAGCGGTAACCGGCTCGCCGTTTGACCATTTGGCAGTGTTGCGCAGGTGGAAGACCCACACTTTTCCGCCCTCTTTGCTCTCCCATTTTTCCGCCACGCCGGGGATAATTTTGCCATCCGCATCGTTAATGACCAGACCTTCCAGAACGTCACGGTTCACGTTTGATTCCGGCACCCCTTCAATCTTATGCGGGTCAAGGGATTGCAGTTCAGCACCGTTCCCCCGGATCAGCTCCTGTTTATCGGCCAGCTGCACGCCGGCAGGCACATTCGCCGCCAGGGCGGTATTGATGGTTAGCGAACCCATAGCCGCCATGACGCCCAGGGCGATGAGATTTTTCTTCGTGATGTTGGTCATTATTTACCTACTCCAGTTTTTAATATTACCTGCGGATCTTCGGCCCGCGGCGATAGCCCTGTATACGGGAAACCTTGCCAAATGGCGGAACGACGCCTTTGGTTTGTTGATAAATCGGTACGGCTTTCTGCTACCGCATTGCAGAGCACCCCTGCGTTACCGCTCAGCCTGTCGGGCTAATGCTCAGAACATCACATTGGCAATCTGCTGCTGTTCAGTTAAACCCTGCTGCCATCCCTCAAAGTTACGGCGTAATACACTGCACATCCGGTGCCAGTTTTGCCGGGTCACCTGAAAAATTATCAGAAGGGGTAGGTTTGCGCTAAAGCTAAATAGCAAAAATGTTAACCATTTCTACTTTATCATGATAAATCTCAGGGGTAATGAGTTATTACACATCGATAAATAACGCATAACGAATTGATTTTAATGGATAAAGTAACCACAAGCGCTAAATCGGGCGATAAAACAATCAGCGACGATAAAAATCCATTTTATGTCGCAAAAAAGCACCACAACAGCAACAAATACTGCTGCAAATCGTCACCACGGCAGTACATATGGCTGGATTTATAACGTCCGGATGGTGATATGTCGGTGTTAAAATAATCACACCGATCTCATCTGCAACAGGTTGCAAACTCGTTTGCAGTAATTACATTAATAATCAGGATGACAAAGTAAGTTTAATGAATAAATGCCGTAAAATGAGGCATTAAAAAGTTGAAATGCACCGAACTGGTGCAATGCAGCTCTCGCAGACGTAAAAAAAGCGCACAATGTGCGCCTTTCGGTTTTTATTTCAGAATGAAATCATCGCTGACGTTTCAGCCGGTTAACCCTGGAAACAGCGAGCGGATGCCGGTGACCACAAACTCAATCCCCAGCGCCATCAACAGCAGCCCCATAATTCGCGTCACCACGTTGATGCCCGTCTGGCCCAGCACCCGAACCATAATCGGTGCCGCGCGGAACAACAGCCAGCAGCAGAAGGCGAACAGCGCGATAGCCAGTGAAAAACCCAGCAGGTTTTGCCAGCTGTGATAGCGGGTGCTCCAGACGATGGTGGAGCTGATGGCCCCCGGCCCGGCCATCAGCGGCAGCGCCAGCGGCACCACGCCGATGCTTTCGCGGTTTGCAGTCTCAGATTTTTCCTGCTTATTCTGCTTATCCTCCCCCAGCTTCCCGCTGATCATCGACATGGCGATGGTCACCACCAGGATCCCGCCCGCAATGCGGAACGAGTCAATGGAAATACCGAAAATATGCAGAATACCGTCGCCTAAAAACAGCGCGGTCCACAGGATAATCGCCACCGAGACGTTGGCCGTCAGGTTGGTTTTATTCCTGGCGGCAGCCACCTGGTAACTGGTCATGCTGATAAAGACCGGGATAATGCCAATCGGGTTGACCAGTGCAAACAGGCCGACAAAGAATTTGATATAACCTGAAAGATCTAAAAGTGCTGAATTCACCCTGCTCTCCTGTGGGCGTCATGATGGCGCTAATGTAATGGAAATCATCAGCACTGACCATCCTGCCCGGCGCCATAATCACCTTGTTTTCTCACCGGAACAGATGCAATAACTCCGTTGTTATCGGAATGTTTAGCACATCATCTCATTGTTAAACTCCCTCACGAGTTGATGCGTATAAGTTGAGCAAAAGCCGGATTTCACACAAGCTGAAAGGTGTCAGCTTCATTAAAAGATGATCTAAATCATTATTTCACTTCGCTACTCCCGTTATGCTCAATGACATCAGAAGGAGCTGATAACGTACCGAAAGTGACAATGGGTTTCAGGATGCATTGAGACTCTGTCAGTAAACCATTAGAACGTTTTTCGCTTTTTCGCAAGCCCGCGTCCGGCAGCTGCAGCGTCGATGGCTATACTTGCATGTTCTGACTTGTTTACTAATAGAGTTTAACTTCCTCAGGAGAGCATTTATGGCCGTTACTAATGTTGCTGAACTTAACGCACTGGTTGAACGTGTAAAAAAAGCACAGCGCGAATACGCCAATTTCACTCAAGAACAAGTAGACAAAATCTTCCGCGCTGCCGCTCTGGCCGCTGCAGATGCCCGTATCCCGCTGGCTAAAATGGCCGTTGCGGAGTCCGGTATGGGTATCGTGGAAGACAAAGTGATTAAAAACCACTTCGCTTCCGAATATATCTATAACGCCTACAAAGATGAAAAAACCTGCGGGGTTCTGGCCACCGATGATACTTTCGGCACCATTACCATCGCTGAACCTATCGGCATCATCTGCGGTATCGTACCGACCACCAACCCAACTTCAACCGCAATTTTCAAAGCATTGATCAGCCTGAAAACCCGCAACGGGATTATCTTCTCCCCGCATCCCCGTGCGAAAGACGCCACCAATAAAGCCGCTGACATCGTGCTGCAGGCTGCAATTGCCGCCGGTGCTCCTAAAGATATTATCGGCTGGATCGACGCTCCTTCCGTTGATTTGTCTAACCAGCTGATGCATCACCCGGATATCAACCTGATCCTCGCCACCGGCGGCCCGGGCATGGTGAAAGCCGCCTACAGCTCCGGTAAACCAGCCATCGGCGTGGGTGCCGGCAATACCCCGGTCGTGGTCGATGAAACCGCCGATATCAAACGTGCCGTGGCATCCATTCTGATGTCGAAAACCTTTGATAACGGCGTTATCTGCGCCTCTGAGCAGTCGGTTATCGTCGTTGACAGCGTTTACGATGCGGTTCGCGAGCGTTTTGCCAGCCACGGGGGCTACCTGCTGCAGGGTAAAGAGCTTAAGGCCGT
Source organism: Erwinia sp. SLM-02 (assembly GCF_037450285.1). Lineage (NCBI taxonomy): Bacteria > Pseudomonadati > Pseudomonadota > Gammaproteobacteria > Enterobacterales > Erwiniaceae > Erwinia > Erwinia sp. SLM-02. The sequence goes on from NZ_JAQISN010000001.1 coordinate 1,862,080, forward strand.
GCAGGACATGATCCTGAAAAACGGCGCGCTTAACGCGGCAATTGTGGGCCAGCCTGCGGTGAAAATTGCCGAGATGGCCGGATTAACCGTACCCGCCAGCACCAAAATTCTGATTGGTGAAGTGAAACTGGTCGACGAATCCGAACCGTTTGCCCACGAGAAGCTGTCACCGACGCTGGCCATGTACCGGGCTAAAGACTTCGCTGATGCGGTAGATAAAGCCGAGAAGCTGGTCGCCATGGGCGGCATTGGCCACACCTCCTGTCTGTACACCGACCAGGACAATCAGTCAGAACGCGTCAGCTACTTTGGCGATAAAATGAAAACGGCACGTATTCTGATTAACACGCCGGCTTCACAGGGCGGTATTGGTGACCTGTATAACTTTAAACTGGCCCCGTCGCTCACGCTGGGCTGTGGCTCATGGGGAGGTAACTCCATTTCTGAAAACGTCGGACCTAAACATCTGATTAACAAGAAAACCGTGGCTAAGCGAGCTGAAAATATGTTGTGGCATAAACTTCCTAAGTCTATCTACTTCCGTCGCGGTTCGCTGCCTATCGCGCTGGAAGAAGTGGCCACCGACGGCTACAAACGCGCGTTTATCGTCACCGACCGCTTCCTGTTCAATAACGGCTATGCCGACCAGATCATCCGCGTGCTGAAGTCCCACGGCGTGGAAACCGACGTGTTCTTTGAAGTTGAAGCTGACCCAACGCTGAGCATCGTGCGTAAAGGCGCTGAGAAGATGAACTCCTTCAAGCCGGACGTGATTATTGCCCTGGGCGGCGGTTCACCGATGGATGCAGCGAAGATTATGTGGGTGATGTACGAGCATCCGGAAACCCACTTTGAAGAGCTGGCGCTGCGCTTTATGGATATCCGTAAACGCATCTACAAGTTCCCGAAAATGGGCGTGAAGGCCAAAATGGTCGCCATTACGACCACCTCCGGTACCGGTTCCGAAGTCACGCCGTTCGCCGTGGTGACCGATGATGCCACCGGGCAGAAATACCCGCTGGCGGACTATGCCCTTACCCCGGATATGGCGATTGTTGACGCCAACCTGGTGATGGACATGCCGAAATCACTCTGCGCCTTCGGTGGACTGGATGCCGTGACCCACTCTCTGGAAGCGTATGTCTCAGTGATGGCGAACGAATTCTCGGACGGCCAGGCACTGCAGGCGCTGAAGCTGCTGCAGGAAAACCTGCCGGCCAGCTATCGCGACGGGGCTAAAAATCCGGTGGCGCGTGAACGCGTTCACAATGCCGCCACCATCGCCGGTATCGCCTTTGCCAACGCCTTCCTTGGGGTGTGTCACTCAATGGCGCACAAGCTGGGCTCTGAGTTCCACATTCCACACGGCCTGGCCAATGCGCTGCTGATTTGTAACGTGATTCGCTACAACGCGAACGACAACCCGACCAAGCAGACGGCCTTCAGTCAGTACGACCGTCCGCAGGCACGCCGTCGCTACGCTGAAATTGCCGACCATCTGGGCCTCAGCGCACCGGGCGACCGTACCGCGCAGAAAATTGAGAAACTGCTGGGCTGGCTGGAAGAGATGAAAGCCGCATTGGGCATCCCTAAATCCATTCGTGAGGCAGGCGTTCAGGAAGCCGATTTCCTGGCGAAAGTGGATAAACTGGCCGAAGATGCCTTCGATGACCAGTGTACCGGTGCGAACCCGCGCTATCCGCTGATTGCCGAACTTAAGCACATCATGATGGATACCTTCTACGGCCGCGCATTCAGCGAGTCTGATGAAGGGGTGATTGCTGAAGCGGCTCCGGAAGCCGAAATCAGGAAATTTGAGAAACGCGCAAAGAAATAACATCTACGCTGTAGAATTCTCAATGCCGTAGAAAGCAATGCCGGTTACTTAAGGTGACCGGCATTATTTTTAGCCGTAACAAACGTTTTTTTGTACAGATCGGTTAGCCTGCCTTAACTTCCTTCAGCCAACGTACTGACGCAGTGATTAAATCAGTATTATCCTTCCGTGCTGTTCTGATTACCAAATATCGCACGAGACGATCCGCTTTCCAGCGCTTCATAATAGTGTTTGCGGCAGACGGAGACATAGCTCTCATTTCCCCCAACCTGCACCTGGGCCCCCTCTTTAAACGGCCTGCCCTGTTCATCAAGGCGCAGCACCATTCCGGCTTTTCGGCCGCAGTGGCACACCGTTTTTAACTCCACCAGCTTATCCGCCCAGGCCAGCAGATACTGGCTGCCGCTGAACAGTTCCCCCTGGAAATCGGTGCGTAACCCGTAGCACAGAACCGGGATATCTAACTGGTCCACCACGTCAGCCAGTTCTTTCACCTGAGCACGGGTAAGAAACTGACTTTCGTCCAGCAGCACGCAGTGCACCGGTTCAATCAGGTTCTCCGCCTTAATCTCACTAAATAGTGAAGTCTCGTGACTATAAAGTTTTGCTGGTGAAGAAAGACCGATTCGTGAGCCAATACGACCGGCACCAAAACGATTATCAAATTCAGCGGTATACACCATCGTGCGCATTCCGCGTTCGCGGTAATTATAAGAAGACTGCAACAAAGCCGTGGATTTACCGGCATTCATCGCCGAATAATAGAAATAAAGTTGAGCCATCGGCCCTTACTCCGCAGGTCATAAATGATGCGCGAAGTGTAGCATAAACTGAGGGTTTTGATGATGATACGCTAATTATTATTAGTCGCTTAGCGCCGCCTGAAGTCTGATTTTTGATAACCGATTTTGGTTTTATTTCAACCTTAAGCGATAATCACCGTGCGTTAAACGGGTTAATATCTGTTTATTAGTTGTTTTGTATTCCTCAGACAATTAGCTATTGCAGTTCGGAATCGTCAACACTATTATTATCGGGCAAGAAGTATTCCTATCAATATAAATTAGAGAACTGGACAATGAGCGAAGCACTTAAAATCTTGAACAACATTCGTACGCTGCGTGCGCAGGCAAGAGAATGTAGCCTGGAAACTCTGGAAGAAATGCTGGAGAAGCTGGAAGTTGTGGTTAACGAACGCCGTGATGAAGAAAGTCAGGCGCAGGCCGAAGTGGAAGAACGCACCCGTAAGCTGCAGCAGTATCGCGATATGCTGATTGCAGACGGTATCGATCCTAATGAATTACTGTCCAGCCTGGCTGCGGCTAAAGCACCGGGTAAATCCAAGCGTGCGGCGCGTCCGGCTAAATATCAGTATGTAGAAGAGAACGGCGAAACGAAAACCTGGACCGGCCAGGGTCGTACGCCAGCCGTCATCAAAAAAGCCATCGAAGAACAAGGCAAGCAGCTGGACGATTTTCTGCTGTAATGACGTTTAGAGTCCGTCTCTAATACCACATTTTTTTTGTGTTTATTTGGTTTCATTTTTTTTCACCAGGCATCAATAAAAAAAGGAAGCGTAAGCTTCCTTTTTTTTCGTCTCAATTAAACCTGATAGAACGTCCTGTACCACGCCACAAAGCGTGCAACGCCCTCCGCCACTTCAGTCTGTGGCTTAAAGCCGATCACGTCGTACAGTGCACGGGTGTCCGCGCTGGTATCCAGTACATCACCCGGCTGCATCGGCAGCATATTTTTATCTGCGGTCTGCCCCAGCGCATTCTCCAGCGCTTTAATATAGTCCATCAGCATCACCGGCTGACTGTTGCCAATATTGTAAACCCGATACGGCGCTGAACTGCTGGCCGGGCTGCCGGTTTCGACCGTCCACTCCTCATCCCGCTGAGGAATAACGTCCTGCAGACGCAGGATAGATTCCGCAATATCGTCAATGTAGGTAAAGTCCCGACGCATTTCGCCATTATTATAAACATCAATACTTTCCCCGGCGAGAATAGCGCGGGTGAACTTAAACAGCGCCATATCCGGTCGCCCCCACGGGCCATAGACGGTAAAGAAACGCAGCCCGGTGGTGGGAATACCGTACAGATGAGAATAAGTGTGGGACATCAGCTCATTGGCTTTTTTGGTTGCCGCGTACAGCGACACCGGATGGTCAACGGAATCATCGGTAGAGAATGGCAGCTTGCGATTCAGTCCATATACCGAACTGGAAGACGCATAGAGCAAATGCTCAATCTGGTTATGACGGCAGCCTTCAAGAATATTTAAATGACCAATAAGATTTGCATCCGCATACGCCAACGGATTTTCCAGTGAATAACGCACGCCGGCCTGGGCGGCCAGGTGAATTACGCGCTGGAAACGCTGCTCACGAAACAGGCTGGCAATACCTCCCCGGTCGGCAAGATCGATTTTGATAAAGGTAAATTCGGGATGGTTGTTAACCAGGTCAAGGCGGGCGGTTTTCAGATTTACATCGTAATAATCATTCAGGTTATCGATACCGATAACCTGGTGACCGGCGTTAAGCAGACGTTGGGTGACATGGAAGCCAATAAAGCCTGCTGCGCCGGTGACCAGATATTTCATACTTGCCTCATCAATTATGCAATGTTAAGAGATGCTCCGCGGCCGATTGCATAATAAACAAAACCGCGTTTGCTGATTCTCTCTGGATCATACAGGTTACGACCATCAAAAATCACGGGTTCTTTCAGGGCATCTTTAATGACATCAAAATCAGGGGCACGGAAGTTCTGCCACTCGGTACAGATAACCAGACCATCGGCTCCCTGCAGCGCCGCTTCTTTGGTTCCCATCAGCTTCAGATCGCTGCGGTGGCCGTAGATACGCTGGGCTTCATCCATCGCTTCCGGGTCGAACGCCTGCACGGTCGCCCCCGCCTGCCACAGCGCTTCCATCAGCACGCGGCTTGACGCTTCACGCATGTCATCGGTGTTAGGCTTGAATGACAGCCCCCACAAAGCAAACGTTTTGCCTTCAAGATTCTCACCGAAGTGACGTTTGATGAAGGTTGGCAGCTTGTTCTTCTGCGAGTCATTAACGTCCTCAACCGCCTGCAGCAGACGCGGCGTGTAGCCGATCTGCTCTGCGGTACGGATCAGTGCCTGCACATCTTTCGGGAAGCAGGAACCGCCGTAGCCGCAGCCAGGATAGATGAAGGAGTAGCCGATGCGCGAATCTGAACCAATCCCCTGACGGACTTTCTCAACGTCAGCGCCCAGCAGCTCGGCCAGGTTAGAGATTTCGTTCATAAAGCTGATTTTGGTGGCCAGCATGCAGTTTGCCGCATACTTGGTCAGCTCCGCACTGCGAATATCCATCAGGATCATACGGTCATGGTTGCGGTTGAATGGCTCATAAAGCTCACGCAGCAGCTCAACAACTTCTTCGTTGTCGGTACCAATGACGATACGCTCAGGGCGCATACAGTCGTTAACCGCCGCACCCTCTTTCAGGAATTCCGGGTTAGACACGACATCAAAGGTCAGTTCAACACCGCGTCCTTTCAGCGTCTCTTCCATTACCTGGCGCACGCGGTCGGCTGTCCCTACCGGTACGGTAGATTTATCCAGCACCACTTTGTGGCTGGTCATATGCTGGGCGATGGTGCGCGCCACGGCAGTGACATATTTCAGGTCGGCAGAACCGTCTTCATCCGGTGGCGTCCCAACGGCGATAAACTGCATCACGCCGTGATTCACCCCTTCCTCGGCGTCCGTGGAGAACCTGAGGCGACCGGCCTCATAGTTCTGCATGACCAGCGGGGTCAGTCCTGGTTCAAAAATTGGAATAAGACCTTTTTTAAGGTTTTCAACCTTGTTTGCGTCAACATCGATGCAGAGAACGTCATGTCCAACTTCTGCCAGAACAGCAGCCTGCACCAGTCCGACGTAACCGATACCAAATACGGTGACTTTCATTGTGTTGTCCCGGTTAAAATAAAATTAATTTTTACTGCCTACGGTGCTTTCCAGCCACGCTTTGAAATCACTGCCGAGCGTGTTGTGGCGAACGCCGTATTCTACGAAGGCCTGCATGTAACCCAGTTTGTTACCGCAGTCATGGCTGACGCCTTTCAGGTGGTAGGCTTCAACGGTTTCTTTTTCCATCAGCATAGCGATAGAGTCGGTCAGCTGAATTTCATCACCGGCACCCGGAGGGGTTTTCGCCAGCAGTGGCCAGATGTCAGCGGACAGCACATAACGGCCGACTACCGCCAGGTTAGACGGGGCTTCATTGGCTTTAGGCTTCTCAACCACACCCACCATCGGCGCGCTCTCACCCGCTTTCAGCTCGGCACCCTTGCAGTCAACCACACCGTAGGCGGTTACATCGGCAACCGGCTCAACCATGATCTGGCTGTAGCCCGTTTCGTCGAAGCGACGGATCATATCCGCCAGGTTTTCTTTCGACAGGTCAGACTCATATTCGTCGAGGATCACGTCCGGCAGAATCACCGCAACCGGCTCGTTACCGACCACCGGCCAGGCACACATCACCGCGTGGCCCAGGCCTTTAGCCAGACCCTGACGGACCTGCATGATGGTCACGTGCGGTGGGCAGATTGACTGGATCTCTTCCAGCAGCTGGCGCTTAACGCGTTTTTCCAGCATCGCTTCCAGTTCAAAACTGGTGTCAAAGTGGTTTTCGATGGAGTTTTTAGAAGAGTGCGTAACCAGCACAATTTCAGTAATTCCTGCCGCGATACACTCGTTAACGACATACTGAATTAACGGCTTATCAACCAGCGGCAGCATCTCTTTCGGGATCGCTTTGGTTGCTGGCAACATACGTGTTCCCAAACCCGCAACCGGGATTACCGCTTTTTTGACTTTAGAATTATAGGCAGACATCAAAATACCTCTCATTAGGCCGCTTAAGTTGACACTTGAAATATCGAGTTTAAAAACGAAGTGAGTATACCAGTTACACCCGCGCGGATTTATCCTGATGAATTCATTTATGCAAAAATTAAGACTATTACCCAAGTGTAAAGCTTATCGATGCCTCTGTCTTGCAGGGCAGAGTGAAAGACGCGCGAGTGGTCAATCCGTACTCAGCATTAATCGCAGCCGCCCGCCAGCGCCCCAAACCTGGCACTGCCAGGCATCACAACGCTGGCTGATTTGATTAAGATGCGTACTGCCCAGCGTGCCGAGCGGCACCCCATTGCTCAATTGAATTTGCTGACTGTGAATTCCCAGCGTGGCATTCAGGCCGGCGGAAACCAGAATTAAATTTTTCAGTTCGCGATTATAGTAGCCCACCAGCAAAGGAAATTGTCCCTGCAAATTAACCTGACGTAATAATTGATTAACCTGGGTCAGCAATCCGCTTAACTCGGGGAGCCGCTGAGACTGCCCGGACAATTGCTCCTGCAGCAGACCGTTAAATAAAGCGCGTAATAACAGTGCAGCCAGTACGCCATTATCTCCGGCGCGGGTTACATCAAGACAGTAAAAGGCAAGATCTCTCTCGGAGAGCGCGGCCACATCCAGCACCAGCCCCGGCTGTTCGGCCATGGTGAGCTGGCGATAGTTAACCCGGCAGTCGGCGATGGTCTGCTGTACCGGCGGCTGTAGCTGCTGCAGCAGCTTAGCGGCTGCGGAGGGGTCGCGAACCAGCGCATCCCAGTCCTGAAACAGCTGTTCATCCTCTTCAACTTTGGAGGTAAACATTGAGGGATAAAGGCACTCAAAGACCGCCTCACGCAGGCGAGCCAGGTCTTTCACCGGTTTTAACAGCACGTCCTGCACACCCAGCCGCAGCACTTTGGCAATATCTGACATATTTTCCGTGGCGGAAATGACCAGGATTGGCAGCGTCTGGCCGTTGCTGCGCAGTTTCCCCACCAGCGTTAAGCCGTCCATCTGTGGCATGGCAAGATCGCAAATCATCATGTCCGGCTGGCTTGTGTCCAGCAGTGCCAGCGCCTGCACGCCGTCATCCGCCAGGCTTATCTGCGCGCCGAGTGAGGTGAGGAAATTATCGAGCAGGGAGCGGAAAACGACTTCGTCCTCAACGATGAGAATGCGTTTTCCACTTAACGGTTTTTCCATTGTTCTCCCCTGCAAAACAGATACCTCAATAGTGGTCTATAAATCGCAGATTTGCCTCTCTGAATTGGCTACTCCGCATCATAAAGTGATTACGCTATTGCCTGTCGCGGACAAGTGGCAGTAATTCATCCATTTTCTTTTCGACTGCCAGCTTGCCCGCCTCGATCGCTTCCTCAGCGCGATGAAAATCCAGCGTGGAAATCTGCGGGCAGAAGGGTTGCAGCAGCACATCGGGTGGATCGCCCGCCATGCGATTGCGCTTGAGGCGATTCTCCAGCACCTGGATGGAGGTCGACATGATTTCCATCGCGCTCGGGGAGTGGTTAACTTTTCGCTGCACCATGCGTCCCAGACGCTGACGAAGGCGACCGCCCCAGCTGTGCGGCTGAAGCGCCTCGTCGCCCTCCGGCTGCGGAGTCACGGAAAACAGATCCTGCTGCATAAGATGGGCATCGTGCTGCAGGTCGACGGCAATGACGATATCGGCTCCCAGCGCGCGGGTCAGGGAAATCGGCACCGGATTCACCACCGCGCCATCGACCAGCCAGTAGCCGTTCCAGCCCACCGGGGACAGCAGGCCGGGCATACTGCATGACGCTCTGATGGCCTGATGCAGATCGCCATCGGTCAGCCAGAGTTCGCGGCCGGTGCTTAAATTGGTGGCAACCGCCCCAAAAGGCAAACTGCACTGCTCAATCTTCTCGTTGGCAATCACCCGACGCACGTGGCTGAACACCCGTTCACCGCGCAAAAGCCCGCCGCGCTGCCACGAGAGATCCATCAGGCGGATCACCTGCCAGTAACTAAAGGAACGCACCCACGACTCCATCAGCGGCAGTCGCTTGCTGGCATAGGCCGCGCCGACCAGCGCGCCAACGGAACAGCCCGCCACGACGTCGATACGGATCCCGGCGCGTTCAAGGGCGTTAATCACCCCGATATGCGACCAGCCCTTCGCCGCGCCCGACCCCAGCGCCAGTCCAATTTTAACCTGTCTCATCCCACCTCTGGTAATGATACCTGCATCCTTTTGCCATAACGCCACGGAAACCCGCCCGTCAGGCCGTTAATCACGATCGAAATGGCGTCATTGCCCGTCGTCGGTTAACATCAGCCCACAAATTTTAAATTAACCGTATTGAGTGAGTCGGAGTCAACGTGTCTGAACCCTGTCCGTGCGGTAGCGGAATGCAGTATAGCTTATGTTGTGAATCGTATCTAAAAGGTGCGTCACTCCCTGCAACACCGGAAGCATTAATGCGATCTCGCTACTGCGCCTACGTCAAACGCAACACTCGCTATCTGATCGACAGCTGGCACCCATCCTGCCACGCGGAGCGCTTTGCTGAGAGCATTGAGGAGAGTTACGCCGCCACCGAATGGCGGGGACTGAACGTGCTCGGTAGCGAAATCGCTGCCGACGCGGCTCAGGGATACGTGACATTTTTTGCGCGTTTCACGGAAAATCAGCGCGAAAGCTTCATTCATGAGCGTTCACGCTTTCTTCGTGAGGAGCAACGCTGGTACTATATTGACGGAACCTTTCCCCCAATCGGGCGCAACGACCCGTGCCCCTGTGGGTCTGGCAAAAAATACAAGAAATGCTGTGGTCAGAACTGACCCTGATTTCCCTTTTGTATCGACAGGATTACCATCGTAATGCAAGCGCAAACACTGCAACGAAAAGTTTTACGCACCATCTGCCCGGATGCTAAAGGGCTGATCGCGAAAATCACCAACATCTGCTACAAGCATGAGCTAAACATCGTCCAGAACAATGAGTTCGTTGACCACCGCACCGGGCGCTTCTTTATGCGTACCGAACTGGAAGGGATTTTCAACGACACCACGCTGCTGGCCGATCTGGACAGTGCGCTGCCGACCGGTTCGGTACGCGAACTGCAGCCTGCCGGCCGCCGCCGAATTGTTATTCTGGTGACGAAAGAAGCGCACTGCCTGGGCGATCTGCTGATGAAAAGCGCCTACGGCGGACTGGATGTCGAGATTGCCGCGGTGATCGGCAACCACGAAACGCTGCGCACGCTGGTTGAACGTTTCGACATCCCGTTTGTGCTGGTCAGTCATGAAGGGCTGACGCGCGAGGATCACGACAACAATATGGCGGCGGAGATCGATCGCTACCAGCCGGACTATGTGGTGTTAGCGAAATACATGCGCGTGCTGACCCCGGCGTTTGTTCAGCGTTACCCGAACCAGATTATCAATATTCACCATTCGTTCCTGCCGGCCTTTATCGGTGCCCGTCCTTATCACCAGGCCTATGAGCGCGGCGTGAAAATCATCGGCGCAACCGCGCACTACGTGAACGATAACCTGGATGAAGGCCCGATCATCATGCAGGACGTGATCCACGTGGACCATACCTACACCGCCGAGGATATGATGCGTGCGGGCCGCGACGTAGAGAAAAATGCGTTAAGCCGGGCGCTGTATCAGGTGCTGGCGCAGCGCGTATTTGTTTACGGCAACCGCACGATTATTTTGTGATGCCGATACTGCTGTTTTGCCTTACAAAACAGCAGTTCGGGCAAAAAATCAGCGAACACGCTATTATCTGGAAATCGGGGCTTTACAGCGTCAGTTCATTTGATATGATGCGCCCCGCTTAACAAGCACAGCAGTAAGGCCAGTGGTGGGGTTCCCGAGCGGCCAAAGGGAGCAGACTGTAAATCTGCCGTCATCGACTTCGAAGGTTCGAATCCTTCCCCCACCACCATTTCAACCCGCATTCAGGGTGAAATAAGAAGGAAAAATGAAAGCCATGTCATTTTTAAGTGTTGTGAATTGTTAATGCGCTTCCCCTGGTGGGGTTCCCGAGCGGCCAAAGGGAGCAGACTGTAAATCTGCCGTCATCGACTTCGAAGGTTCGAATCCTTCTCCCACCACCATTTCAGCGTTTACTTCCTCTTTTTCGTTATCCAGCCAGCTGTATTTTCCGGCACCGCGTTATACGCTTTGCAATCCACGCCGTTCATCCCGGCAACAGATGACATTTCTGCCCGATTTCTGCTAATATTCTGCCCTCTTTCCGCCACAAAACGGCCCACGCTATGAAATTCGTCTCCTTTAATATCAACGGGCTACGCGCTCGCCCACACCAGCTCGCAGCCATTGTCGAACAGCACCAGCCGGACGTTATCGGCCTGCAGGAAACCAAGGTTCATGACGATATGTTCCCGCTGGAAGACGTCGCAAAGCTTGGCTACAACGTGTTTTACCACGGCCAGAAGGGCCACTACGGCGTTGCCCTGCTCTGCAAAGCGCCGCCGGTTGCCGTGCGTCGTGGTTTTAGCGGAGATGATGAGGAGGCACAGCGCCGCATCATTATGGCTGATATCGAGACGCCGGCAGGCCTGCTGACGGTGATCAACGGCTACTTCCCGCAGGGGGAAAGCCGCGATCATCCCACCAAATTCCCGGCGAAAGAAAAATTTTACCGCGACCTGCAAAGCTACCTGGAGCAGGAACACAATCCGGCTAACCCGGTGCTGATTATGGGCGATATGAACATCAGCAGCAGCGATCTGGATATCGGCATCGGTGAAGACAACCGCAAGCGCTGGCTGCGCACCGGTAAGTGCTCATTCCTGCCGGAAGAACGTGAGTGGATGGATCGCCTGATGAACTGGGGCCTGGTGGACACCTGGCGTGCGCAAAATGCTGAGGTTAGCGATCGTTTCTCCTGGTTCGACTACCGCTCCAAAGGCTTCGATGATAATCGCGGTCTGCGCATCGATCTGCTGCTGGCCAGCCAGTCACTGGCGGAACGCTGCACGGCGACCGGGATTGACTATGACATTCGCAGCATGGAAAAACCGTCCGACCATGCGCCGATCTGGGCACAGTTCGAATTCTGATGACCCGGCTTAATGAACTGGAAGTGGTTGCTGCGCTGATCCTGCGCGAGGGCAGGCTCCTGCTGGCCCAGCGCGGGCCGCAGGGCGATCAGCCCGGTCTGTGGGAGTTTCCCGGCGGTAAGGTAGACGCCGGGGAAAGCCAGCAGCAGGCGCTGGCCCGCGAGCTTAAGGAAGAGCTGGCGATCGATGCGGTGATTGGTGATTACATCGCCAGCGAAAACCGGGTAATTGGAGAGCGGAAAATCAACCTGCACGCCTGGCTGGTCACCGGGTTCAGCGGAGAACCAACGGTAAGCTGCCATCAGGCGCTTGCCTAGGTGGAACCGGCCGAGGCGTTCAGCTTTGCGCTGGCCCCTGCCGATATCCCCCTGCTTCAGGCTTATCTGGATCGCTAAGCGTTACCGCAAGATACTCCTGGCAGGTTGCGGGAGTTTATCGCCACCATCCCGCATCGACATGCGCTCCGCTCAGACCCGATCCTCGCCGGAATCCGCATTGCCCGCCTGACCGCCCTTAGCGGTTCCCGCTTTCGATGAGGCCGCCTTGCGACGCGGCTTCTTAGCCTGGCCCGATGCAGGCGCGGGCAGCCCGCGGAAGGCATGGGCCGCCGGCTGCTGGCGGGCCTGATGGATAAGCGAGTACAGCGTATCCACCAGCGGCTGCATAAAGTCCTGATAGCGGCACTGCTTCTCACTGATTTTGGTGAGCGTCGATTCCCAGTGCGCGGTCATATCCGGCCGGGCGGCCATTTCCGGTAACGAGTGGATCAGCGCCCTTCCCGCCGGGCTTGAGTGAATATAACGCCCTTTCTTGAACAGGAAGGTGCGTTTGAACAGCAGTTCGATAATACCGGCGCGCGTCGCTTCGGTCCCCAGACCGTCGGTGGCGCGCAGCACCTTCTTCAGGTCTTTATCCTGCACGAAACGCGCAATCCCGGTCATGGCCGACAGCAGCGTGGCGTCCGTAAAGGGCCGCGGTGGCTGAGTCTGTTTCTCTACCACCTCGCCGCGCTCGCACAGCAGCTCATCGCCCTTCGCCACCACCGGTAGCGGCGTGCCGTCGTTTTCCTCGTCGCGCTCTTTGCTGCCCAGCAGTGCGCGCCAGCCCGCTTCCGCCAGGAATCGCGCTTTGGCGATAAATTTCCCGCCGGCGATATCCAGCTCAATCACGCATTTACGGTAAACCGCATCGGGGCAGAACTGCATCAGATACTGGGTGGCGATCAGCCGGTAGATGCGCTGTTCGTTCTCATTCAACGAAACGCGGCTGCTGCGGGCCGTCGGCACTATCGCATGGTGCGCGTCCACCTTTTTGTCATCCCAGCAGCGGTTACGAATATCGGTATTGAAATCAGCCGGCGGCGTCAGGTCCGGCTGATGGCTGTTAATGGCGTTCAGCACCGCATGACGCGCGGCAAAATGCTCATCCGGCAGATAGCGGCTGTCCGAACGCGGATAGGTGATCAGCTTGTGGGTTTCATACAGCCGCTGGCAGGTATCCAGTACCACCTGCGCGCTCAGGCCGAAACGTTTACCGGCCTCAATCTGCAGGCTCGACAGAGAAAACGGCAGTGGCGCGGTATCATTCTCACGCTTGTCGTTATAGCTGGTGACCCGCGCCGGCTGCCCCCCAATCCGGGCGACCACGTGATCGGCCAGCGGGCGATGCAGCAGACGCCCCTCTTCATCCTGATAAGGCTCGCAGGATTCACTGGGCTGCCACAGGGCAACGAAGCGTTCATCCTGCGGCGTGACGATGTGCGCCCTCACCTCGAAGAAATCTTTCGCCACGAAGTTTTCTATCTCTTCATCGCGGCGCACCACCAGCCCCAGCACCGGAGTCTGCACCCGGCCAACCGACAGTACGCCGTCATAGCCGGCGTTGCGCCCCAGCAGCGTGTAGGCGCGGGTCATATTGATGCCGTACAGCCAGTCGGCGCGCGAGCGCGCCAGCGCAGAGACGCACAGCGGAATAAATTCGCGATTCTGCCGCAGGCGGCTAATCGAACGCTCCACCGCCTGCGGATTAAGGTCGTTAATCAGGCAGCGCTGGACGGCCGCGCGCTTTTCCGCCGGCAGGGTCAGATAGTCCAGCACTTCATCCACCAGCAGCTGACCTTCCCGATCCGGGTCACCGGCGTGAACCACTTCGCTGGCCTCACCGAGCAGCTTTTTTATCACGTTAAGCTGCTTCGCCACCGACGGGCGCGGCTGCAGCTGCCACTTTTCCGGCACAATGGGTAAATCAGCCAGCGACCAGCGGGCAAAGCGGCTGTTGTAGCTGTCGGGCTGTGCCTGTTCCAGCAGGTGGCCGACGCACCAGGTGACGATCTGGTCGTTACCGCAGGCGATAAACCCATCGCCACGGCGGTGGGGTTTAGGCAGAACATCCGCAATCGCGCGGGCAAGGCTGGGTTTTTCGGCAATAAACAGACGCATCCGGGACTCAATTCCTGCTCAGGGTTTAATTTCAATCATGGCTCGTCCGGTTTGAGCCTCTGTCAGTTCGCCAATCAGGGTCAGGGAAACTGCATGTTTTTCTGCGGCGGCGTGGAGTGCCGCTTCCGCTTCGGGTAATACCGCCATCAGCAGGCCACCGGAGGTTTGCGGATCGCACAGCAGGCTGCGCTGCGCCGGGGTCATCTCACCGATCAGCTGGCCATAGCTGGCAAAATTACGCGCCGTGCCGCCCGGCACGCAGCCCTGGGCGATATAGTCATCAACGCCGGGCAGCCGGGGTATTGCGCTGAACCGCACGTCGGCCTGTAAACCGGCACCCTGGCACATCTCGCTGAGGTGGCCAAGCAGGCCAAAGCCGGTAACATCGGTCATCGCGCAGACGCCGGGGATCCCTGCGACATCCGCGCCCAGCAGGTTCAGCCTGCACATTACCTCCGTCGCCAGCCCCTGATGCTCCGGTCGCAGCAGCGATTTCTTTTCCGCCGTGGTCAGTACGCCAATACCCAGCGGCTTGCTGAGCCACAGCCGGCAGCCCGCCTGCGCCTCGCTGTTTTTTTTCACCCGGTCGGTATCAACCACGCCGGTAACCGCCAGGCCGAAGATCGGCTCCGGGGCATCAATCGAGTGCCCGCCTGCCAGGCTGATCCCGGCCTGCTCGCAGACGCTGCGCCCGCCTTCAATCACCCGCCGGGCGACCTCAGGCGGCAGCACACTGACCGGCCAGCCCAGAATAGCGATAGCCATAATCGGTCGTCCGCCCATCGCCCAGATATCGCTTATCGCGTTGGTGGCGGCAATACGGCCAAAATCATAAGGATCGTCCACGATCGGCATAAAGAAATCGGTGGTGCTGACCACCGCCGTACCGTTCCCCAGATCGTACACGGCGGCATCATCGCGGGTTTCATTGCCGACCAGCAGGTTAGGATCGCGTCTGAGCGGATGGTCGCTGTGTAAAATGGCATCTAATACCTGAGGGGAGATTTTACAGCCGCAGCCTGCGCCATGACTGTACTGCGTCAGGCGGATGGAATTCTGATTCATGAAGTCGGTCCCTTTTAGCTTCACCAGATATTATGGTAGCGGATCGGGCAGACGGGTGTAAGTCTGCCGACCTTAAACGCGGACCATTCGCTTATTATCCCGGCGAATTGCAGGGCCGCTCACAACCCTGCCGGTAAAAGGAACCCGATTCAATCAGAAATAACTGACAAACGGGGCCGTGTCGACGGGCAGCACGGTGGTCGCGGCTTTCAGCTGCGGCGTGCCCAGATAGAGGAAGCCGACGATGGCATCCTGCGGGCGGCAGCCGAAGGCCTGGCGAACGGACTCATCTTCCGTCCAGGCACCGCTGCGCCAGATACCGTTAAAGCCCTGAGCGGCGGCAGCCATCTGCATCGCCATCACCGCGCAGCCAGCCGAAACGATCTGCTCCCAGCGCGGCACTTTAGGGTGATCCTCACAGCGGGCCACCACGGTAATGATCATCGGTGCGCGATACGGTGCCTGCTTCGCTTTCTCGATCGCTTTATCATCCAGACTCGCTTTGCGTGACAGCTCCTCCAGCAAGGCGCTGAGGCGGTCACGCCCCTCATTTTCGACGATAATAAAGCGCCAGGGCTGCAGCGTACCGTGATCGGGGGCACGCATACCGGCGTGCAGAATAGCGTCCAGCGCGTCCCCTGTCGGCGCGGGAGCGGCCAGCCTTGATGCCGAACGACGATTAACCAGTAAATCCAGAGCGTCCATAATTTCCTCCTGATGGGGGGCGTAAAGTGGACTGAAACTAGCACAGGATGATGTTTTGTTACAGCATTGTCCTTTTTCCTGCTGACAATTCAGCCCCTGCTATTTAGGATGTTGAACATTGCTGTCCGTTAAGGGGCGCGTTACGTTTAACCCTGTACCCTGACGGGCATTTGTTGCGATTACGGAGAGTCTATGCGCATGTTGTGGCGAGCTATCGCTGGTATTTTTAAGTGGACGTGGCGGGGACTGAATTTTGTCCGCGAGTTTATCCTCAATCTGTTTCTGATCCTGCTGATCCTGGTCGGGGCCGGGATTTGGTTCCAGCTGAACAGCAGTTCAACGCCGGCGGAAGTGAAGAAAGGTGCGCTGATTGTCGATCTCAGCGGCGTGGTGGTCGATAAACCTTCCGTCAGCAACAAATTCAGTAAACTGGGGCGCCAGCTGATTGGGGCCAGCAGCGACCGCCTCAAGGAGAATTCGC
Source organism: Erwinia sp. SLM-02 (assembly GCF_037450285.1). NCBI lineage: Bacteria > Pseudomonadati > Pseudomonadota > Gammaproteobacteria > Enterobacterales > Erwiniaceae > Erwinia > Erwinia sp. SLM-02. The sequence continues at coordinate 1,878,588 of NZ_JAQISN010000001.1, forward strand.
TGTTTGACGTGGTGGATGCCATTCGCCAGGCGAAGGACGACGGCCGTATTACCGGTATCGTTCTCGATCTGCGCAGCTTTGCCGGTGGCGATCAGCCCTCGCTGCAGTACATTGGTAAAGCCCTGCGCGAATTCCGCGACAGCGGCAAGCCGGTCTATGCGACCGGGGACAGCTACAGCCAGTCGCAGTATTATCTCGCCAGCTTCGCCAACAAGATCTACCTCTCCCCGCAGGGCACGGTCGATCTGCACGGCTTCGCCACCAACAGCCTGTACTACAAAACCCTGCTGGATAAGCTGAAGGTGAATTCTCACGTCTTCCGCGTCGGGACCTACAAGTCGGCAGTTGAGCCTTTCCTGCGCGATGACATGTCACCGGCCGCCCGCGACGCCGACAGCCGCTGGGTGGGTGAGCTGTGGCAAAACTACCTCAACACGCTGGCCGCTAACCGTCAGATTACCGCCGATCAGGTCTTCCCTGGCGCGCGCGGGGTGCTGGACGCGCTGCAAAAAGTCGGTGGCGACACGGCGCAGTATGCCAAAGAGAGCAAACTGGTCGATGAGCTGGCCTCGCCTTCCGTGGTCGATGCGCAGCTGGTGAAAACCTTTGGCTGGGATAAAGACGCGAAGGATTATGTGGGGATCAGTATTTATGACTATCCGCTGAATAATACCGGGACAACCGAAAGCAGCGGTAAAGGCAATATCGCGGTTATCGTCGCTAACGGGGCGATAATGGACGGTGAGGAAACCCCGGGCAGCGTGGGCGGCGATACCACCGCCGACGAAATCCGTCAGGCACGCCTGGATGACAATATCAAAGCCATCGTGTTCCGCGTTAACAGCCCCGGCGGCAGCGTCACCGCGTCGGAAACCATTCGTGAAGAGCTGGCTGCGGCCAAAGCCGCCGGTAAACCGGTGGTGGTCTCCATGGGCGGCATGGCCGCATCCGGCGGCTACTGGGTTTCCACACCGGCTAACTACATTATTGCCAGCCCGAATACGCTGACCGGTTCTATCGGTATTTTCGGCGTGATCAATACGGTAGAGAATACGCTGGACAGCATTGGCGTTCATACCGACGGGGTTGCCACCTCACCGCTCGCTGACGTGACCCTGACCAAAGCGCTGCCGCCGGAAGTGCAGCAGATGATGCAGTTGAGCATTGAATACGGCTACAAAAACTTCATCGGGCTGGTCGCGAAGGCGCGTAACAAAACGCCTGAGCAGGTCGATCAGATCGCGCAGGGCCACGTGTGGACCGGCAGTGATGCCAAAGCCAACGGCCTGGTGGATGCGCTCGGCGATTTCGATGATGCCGTCGCAAAAGCCGCCGAGCTGGCAAAAGTGAAACAGCCGCAGCTTGACTGGTATCAGGAAGAACCCGGCCTGCTGAACACCCTGTTCAGCCAGATGGACGTGCGCGCTTCGCTGCCGTCATCGCTGAAAGCGCTGCTTCCCGCGCCGCTGCTCGACGTGGTTTCATCGATGAAAAAACAGCCGGGGCTGATGGGCGATCTTAACGATCCGCAAAACCGCTACGCGTTCTGTCTGAACTGTGGTGATGTGAAGTAGTTCTGGTAATTAGCCCGACCGAGACCGGTCGGGCTGCATTTCCCCCGCTTTCCCCTTATACTGCGCGTTTTCGGCAAGTCTGAGTTTACCCATGCAAAAAAAATCGATTTATGTTGCCTATACCGGCGGAACCATCGGCATGCAGCGTTCAGAGCACGGCTACATTCCCGTCTCCGGCCATCTGCAGACCCAGCTGGCAAATATGCCCGAATTCCATCGCGCGGAAATGCCCGACTTTACGATCCACGAGTATCAACCGCTGATTGACTCGTCGGATATGACGCCGGAAGACTGGCAATCGATTGCTGACGATATCCAGAAGAACTATGACCTCTACGACGGTTTCGTCATCCTTCACGGCACCGACACCATGGCGTTCACCGCCTCGGCACTGTCGTTTATGCTGGAGAATCTGGCCAAGCCGGTGATTGTGACAGGGTCACAGATCCCCCTGGCGGAGCTTCGCTCGGACGGGCAGCAGAATCTGCTTAACTCGCTGTTCGTTGCCGCAAACTACCCGATTAACGAGGTGGCGCTGTTCTTCAACAACACGCTGTATCGCGGCAACCGCACCACCAAGGCCCACGCCGATGGTTTCAGCGCCTTTGCCTCACCGAATCTTGCGCCGCTGCTTGAAGCCGGCATTCACATCCGTCGCCTGAACACGCCGCCCGCTCCGGCAGGAAAAGGTGAACTGATCGTTCATCCGATTACGCCGCAGCCAATCGGCGTGGTAACGATTTATCCCGGCATTTCCGCCGAAGTGGTGCGTAACTTCCTGCGTCAGCCGGTAAAAGCGCTGATCCTGCGCTCCTACGGCGTGGGTAACGCGCCACAGAATAAAGAGTTCCTGGAAGAGCTGAAAGCCGCTTCCGATCGCGGTATCGTGGTGGTTAACCTGACCCAGTGCATGTCCGGCAAGGTCAATATGGGAGGATACGCTACCGGTAACGCGCTGGCCCACGCGGGTGTGATCAGCGGTGCCGATCTGACCGTAGAAGCCACCCTTACCAAGCTGCACTATCTGCTCAGCCAGGATTTAACCAGTGATGAAATGCGCCAGCTGATGCAGCAGAATCTGCGCGGTGAGCTGACGGAAGACTAAATCAGGGAGAACCGCATGCGTGCGCATCAGGCATTATTGTTGATTGATTTACAAAATGATTTTTGCCCCGGTGGCGCGCTGGCGGTGGCCGGGGGGGATGAGACGATAGCCGTGGCAAATCGCCTGGCGGCCGGGTTCCATCAGCGCGGAGAGCCGGTGATCGCCACGCTGGACTGGCACCCGGCCGGTCACGGCAGCTTTGCCTCAGTCGGGGGTAATACACCCGGCACCTGTGGCGAGCTGGACGGCCTGCCGCAGGTCTGGTGGCCGGATCACTGCATCCAGCACAGCCGTGGAGCCGAACTGCACCCGGGGCTGGTGCAGTCTGCGATTACGCTTCGCGTCTTTAAGGGTGAAAATCCGCAGGTGGACAGCTACAGCGCTTTCTTTGATAACGGCAGGCGTCAGGCCACCGCGCTGGATGGCTGGCTGAAGCAGGCAGGGATAACCTCATTGACGGTCATGGGCCTGGCGACCGACTACTGCGTCAAATACAGCGTGCTGGATGCCCTTTCTCTGGGGTTTAAGGTAACGGTGATAGCGGAGGGTTGCCGAGGGGTGAATTTGCAGCCGGAGGACAGCGCAGAGGCGCTGAAAGCGATGCAAAATGCCGGAGCCCTGATTCAGCAAGCCTGAAAACAAAGGCAGGCGTGCTGAACGCACACCTGCCTATTCTTTGTACGAATTATTCCTGCAGGAATAATTACTGTAATTGGATCCGCGTCACGACTTCATCGCTGATACCGAACTCTTCCTTCAGCTGTTTTTTACTCTTCATCACGATTTCTCCGCCCTTCGCCACGCTCATGTGCTGCGGATCGTCGTTATGCTTTGCCTGCCACAGCAGGACCAGCTGCAGGCTGTTTTCCTTCTGCTCCGGCGTCAGGGCCACACCGTCTGCCCATTTACCGGTTTCAACCGCCGTAGCCAGGCGCTGATAGATATCCGGGGTCATACCGGCAATGATTTCATCGAGTTCCATTACAGTTCCGTTAACCTTTGGTGATATTTCCGTCATCGTCGCTGAAGCTCAGCGATGCGGAATTAACGCAGTAACGTTCACCGGTTGGCTGCGGGCCGTCCGGGAACACGTGGCCCAGGTGAGCGTCACAGCTGCCGCAGCGGATCTCAATACGCTGCATTCCGTGAGTATTATCATCAAGATAGCGAATGGCCTCGTCGCTGTAAGGCTCGTAAAAACTGGGCCAGCCGCAGCCTGAATCATACTTTGACGCGGACAGAAACAGCGGGGCCTGGCACACCAGGCAGTGATACAGACCTTGCTCTTTGTTATGCAACAGTTTACCCGAATACGGTGGCTCTGTGCCACGCTGCTGGGTAACGTAATGCTGCATTTCGTTCAGTTCATTTTCGGGTGAAATAGGGGATTTCTCATTAGCCATGGTAGACTCTCTGGCAGTGTTATTATGAAGACTTCGCTTAGCATTCTAACAAATACTTAACAAGATCAGGTGAATTTTTCTCTCAAGGTGCGAGAGGAGAATCGTTCAGAGACATAATTGTGACTCAGATCACCTTTTACAATATGACCCCCTTTATATTCGGGTTAAGTGCCTTAAGATCACGGCAGGGTTGGCGTCAAGAAATGGACTTTTTATTGAATAATTCCTGGTCATGAGTTTGACCTGTAGCAATAATTGACACGATTCCGCTTGACGCCTGGTAAGCTTTTTGTAATTTTACTGCCAACCTTTTATTCACTATCAACTAGCTGGTGGAATATATGACTATCAAAGTAGGTATCAACGGTTTTGGCCGTATCGGTCGCATCGTTTTCCGTGCTGCTCAGGAACGTTCTGATGTAGAAATCGTTGCGATCAACGATCTGCTGGACGCAGAGTACATGGCTTACATGCTGAAGTACGACTCAACTCACGGTCGCTTCGACGGCACTGTAGAAGTCAAAGACGGTCAACTGGTTGTTAACGGTAAAACCATCCGTGTTACCGCTGAGCGCGACCCTGCTAACCTGAAATGGGACGAAGTGGGCGTTGACGTTGTTGCAGAAGCAACCGGTCTGTTCCTGACCGACGAAACCGCACGTAAACACATCCAGGCTGGCGCCAAGAAAGTTGTTCTGACTGGCCCATCTAAAGATGACACCCCAATGTTCGTGATGGGCGTGAACCACAAATCTTACGCTGGCCAGGACATCGTTTCTAACGCATCCTGCACCACCAACTGCCTGGCACCGCTGGCTAAAGTTATCAACGACAAGTTCGGCATCGTTGAAGCGCTGATGACCACCGTGCACGCAACTACCGCTACTCAGAAAACCGTTGATGGCCCGTCTCACAAAGACTGGCGCGGCGGCCGCGGCGCGTCTCAGAACATCATCCCTTCATCTACCGGTGCTGCAAAAGCCGTAGGTAAAGTGATCCCTGAGCTGAACGGCAAACTGACCGGTATGGCGTTCCGCGTTCCTACCCCTAACGTTTCCGTTGTTGACCTGACTGCACGTCTGGCTAAGCCTGCTTCTTACAAAGAAATTTGTGAAGCAATCAAAGCCGCGTCTGAAGGCGAGCTGAAAGGCGTTCTGGGCTACACCGAAGACGAAGTGGTTTCTACCGATTTCAACGGTGAAAAACTGACTTCCGTATTCGATGCTAAAGCCGGTATCGCACTGAGCGACACCTTTGTTAAACTGGTTTCATGGTACGACAACGAAACTGGTTACTCTAACAAGGTACTGGATCTGGTTGCGCACATCGCCAAATAAGGCGTGCTGTAACAGAATCAGACACTAAGGGCGACTCAGGTCGCCCTTTTTTTATCGCTATTTTTCTGAAGGACCGCTCATGAACGAAAAGCTCTTCTCGCTGCCGGTACTTAACCAGATCTCGCCTTACATCACCCAGCGTCAGGTGGGCGAACTGCCGGTGGTCGTTATTACCCATCCTAAGGTCCGCGCGGCCGTCACGCTGCAGGGCGCACATCTTCTCGCCTGGCAGCCCGCTGGCGAAAAGCCGGTGGTCTGGCTGAGTGAGAAAACGGCCTGGACCGCCGGTAAGGCCATCCGCGGCGGCGTACCGATTTGCTGGCCGTGGTTTGGTCCGGCGGGTGAACCGGCACATGGCTTTGCCCGCAACCTGCCGTGGAAGCTCTCCGCGCATGATGAAAACGAGCAGAGCGTGATGCTGACCTTCGTTCTGGAAAGCAACGAGCAGACTAAAAAGCTCTGGCCGCACGACTTTACCCTCTTCGCCCGCTTCCGCTTCAGCGATACCTGTGAAATTGAACTGGAAGCGCACGGCGATTTTGAGGCCACTGCCGCACTGCACAGCTACTTTAACGTTGCCGATAACGCGGCCGTGACGGTCAGCGGTCTGGGACCGGACTATATCGATCAGGTGCTGAAGGGCGCAGCCGGCCATTTGACGGACGGCAAACAAACCTATCAACAGCGCGTCGATCGGATCCATACTCAGCCCGCAGACTGCAGCGTGCTGGAAGACCGTGCCGGTCAGCGGGTTATTGAAGTACACCATCACTATCAAAGTGACGTTGTCACATGGAATCCGGGCGCGGAGCTGTCGTGCAGCATGGGTGATATGGCCAATGAAGGCTACAAAACGATGGTCTGCGTAGAAACGGCGCGTATCTCGCGCCCGTTGGTCAGCTCCGGTGAACAGCCGGCACGCCTGGCAGTGACCTTCCGCATTCAGAAGTAATCTGCGTTACCCCGCAGGCGGCCGGCCATGCCGGACGCCTGCGGGGATCGTCACCCGGCCTGCTGCGCCGTAGCTTAAACCACATCCAGCGGCAGTTTTGCCGACGGCGGCGGAAATGCCTGGTTGAGCAACATCAGCTCTTCGCTGCTGAGCGTAACCGACAGCGCCGCGGCATTTTCCCTGACGTGGGCCAGTGAACTGGCTTTCGGAATGGCGATAACCCCTTCTTTACGAATCACCCACGCCAGCAGCACCTGCGCGACGCTGATGCCCTTGCACTGTGCAAGCTGAGTCAGTACGGGGTGTTCCATCAGCTCACGACGCAGCCTGCCCGCCTGGGCTATCGGACAGTAGGCCATTACCGGCATTGTCAGCTGCTGGCACTGCGGCAGGAGGTCGTACTCGATACCGCGCGACGCGAGGTGATACAGCACCTGGTTAGTGGCGCAGCCTTCACCGCCCTCCTCCTGCAGCAGTTCACTGAGGTCATCGGTGTCGAAGTTGGATACGCCCCAGCGGCGAATTTTCCCCTGCTGCTGCAGGGTTTCCATCGCCCGAATCGTCTCCTCCAGTGGGATATTGCCGCGCCAGTGCAGCAGGTAGAGATCGAGATAGTCGGTTTTCAGCCGACGCAGGCTGCGTTCGCAGGCGTCAACCGCATCGACCTCGCTGGCATTCCAGGGATAAACCTTGGATACCAGCCAGGCGCGATCCCGACGGCCCACCAGCGCCTCACCGACGATCTGCTCCGCACCGCCTTCGGCGTACATTTCCGCGGTATCAATCAGCGTCAGGCCGGCCTCTATGCCGCACTGTAATGCGGCCACCTCCTGGCGACGTAAACCGGGGTCTTCCCCCATATACCACGTGCCCTGACCGATAGCGGGCAGGCGGATCCCATCAGAAAAGGTGACCGTCCGGCTCATTACTCTCTCCCTGCATCATTATTGCGCCCCAAAACAGCACAAAAGGGCGCGATGCGCCCTTCTGTGGTGCAGAGCGCGTTATCAGAAGGTGTAGCTGATCCCACTCCACAGCAGAACCTGAGAACTTTTATCAACCATCGGGCTGTCTTTGATTTCATCGCCCAGGCGAACATAGCGGCCTGACACCGTCGCGTTCCAGCTGTCGCTGATTTTCCAGCCGCCGGTCAGCTCCAGATACGGGCTCCAGCTGTCATCCGCGTCGTAGCGATTAAGGCCGCTACGGTCGGACTCGGCGGACGAGATGCCGTAATAATACTGGTTCTGGTTAGAACTGTTCCACAGCGCGCCAATCCCCGGGGTCAGGCTGAACTGGCCGAATTCGAAGCGGTAAAGATAGGTCAAATCCCAGATGATGCCGTTGCTGTTATCCAGCACATCGCCCGCCAGGGTGGTACGCACAATCCCCCAGTCGGCCATATGGCGGTAGGAGAAACCGGCCATCATGGTCATATGGCGCTTGTTCAGCGACTTCATATCGCCATCGTCGGCATCGTCAGGATCGTAGTTTTGCGGCGAACCCAGCACCGTCAGAGAGAACTGGTCCTGGCTGTCCTTCCACAGGTAGTAACCTGCCTGCAGCGTATTCAGATAGAAGCTGTCCCCGTCATAGTTGATGATGGGAACCGGATAGTAACGGTCCTGACCACTTTTGTACGGGCTCTGGCTGTAAATAACGGAAGCACCCAGCGTCAGCGGGTTAGCCTGTGCGACAGGGGCCGCAAAATACAGAGGCAGAAATGCGGCAAGCGCGGTAAGTTTGAAATGGTTCACAAATTAATCGTTCCGTAAATATAACAATCAGGTTGATTAGTTTAACCATGATATCCCTGGGCGATCATAAATTTACATAACTTGTAGCACTCTTTGTTAATTTTAAGCAGGGAATATCCGCTTCTTTACCGCAGCGTTATTTTTCTCTGCCGGGCCGGACGAGGCTGGAAAGTGTGCTGCTTAGCGCTTTTCTGACTTTGTTATTGAAATTTCATCGAAAATGCTCGACGGCTCAGGAAATTTTTTACTATGCGTTCTACGCTTAATTGTAAGACCTAAATTTTAACGAGCAGAGTAACCAAAGAAGTGTGTTTCCCGATAAAAAAAGTCAGGTTGGCATAAGGGTTGCTGTACTCATTAATAAGTTCCTTCAGGAGCTATCGCGTTAGGCTCCTGGTACCTGTGCTAAAAACGAAAGGACGGGCATCGCTATGAATATATTCGATCACTATCGTCAGCGTTATGAAGCTGCCAAGGACGAAGAGTTCACACTGCAGGAATTTCTTACCATCTGTCGGCAGGATCGCAGTGCATACGCCAACGCGGCGGAACGACTGCTAATGGCAATCGGTGAACCCGTAATGGTCGACACCGCTCAGGAGCCTCGCCTTTCCCGGCTGTTCTCAAATCGTGTGATTGCACGTTACCCGGCGTTTGAAGAGTTTTACGGCATGGAGGAAGCGATTGAACAAATCGTCTCCTACCTGAAACACGCCGCCCAGGGGCTGGAAGAGAAGAAACAGATCCTGTACCTGCTGGGTCCGGTCGGTGGCGGTAAATCCTCCCTTGCAGAGCGGCTGAAATCGCTGATGCAGCGCGTGCCTATCTATGTCCTCAGCGCGGACGGCGAACGCAGCCCGGTCAACGACCACCCGCTCTGCCTGTTCAATCCACAGGAGGATGCCAATATTCTGGATAAAGAATACGGCGTCCCGCGTCGCTATCTTGGCACCATCATGTCTCCGTGGGCGGCGAAGCGCCTGCATGATTTCGGCGGGGATATCACCCGCTTCAAGGTGGTCAAGGTCTGGCCGTCTATTCTGGAACAGATTGCCATCGCCAAAACCGAACCGGGTGATGAGAATAATCAGGATATCTCCGCGCTGGTGGGGAAAGTGGATATCCGCAAGCTGGAGAATCACGCCCAGAACGATCCTGATGCCTACGGTTATTCCGGCGCGCTGTGCCGGGCAAACCAGGGGATCATGGAATTCGTTGAGATGTTCAAAGCGCCGATAAAAGTGCTCCACCCGCTGCTCACCGCTACGCAGGAGGGCAACTATAACGGCACCGAAGGCATCTCCGCCCTGCCGTTTAACGGTATTATCCTCGCACACTCTAACGAATCCGAGTGGGTGACGTTCCGTAATAACAAGAACAACGAAGCGTTCCTTGACCGCGTATATATCGTCAAGGTTCCCTACTGCCTGCGGGTCTCTGAAGAGATCAAGATCTACGAAAAACTGCTGGTTAACAGCGAGCTGACGCATGCTCCGTGCGCGCCGGGAACCCTGGAGACGCTGGCTCGATTCTCAATTCTTTCCCGTCTGAAAGAGCCGGAAAACTCCAGCAGCTACTCGAAAATGCGGGTCTACGACGGTGAAAGCCTGAAGGATACCGATCCGAAAGCTAAATCCTATCAGGAGTATCGTGACTACGCCGGTGTGGATGAAGGCATGAACGGGTTGTCAACCCGCTTCGCCTTTAAAATCCTCTCCCGCGTGTTCAACTTCGACCACGTGGAGGTGGCGGCTAACCCGGTACACCTGTTCTACGTGCTGGAACAGCAGATTGACCGCGAGCAGTTCCCGCAGGAGCAGGCGGAGAAATACCTTGAGCATCTGAAAGGCTATCTGATCCCGAAATACGCCGAGTTTATTGGCAAAGAGATCCAGACCGCCTACCTGGAATCCTACTCTGAATACGGCCAGAATATTTTTGACCGCTATGTCACCTATGCCGACTTCTGGATCCAGGATCAGGAATACCGCGACCCGGATACCGGACAGCTGTTCGATCGTGAATCGCTGAATGCGGAACTGGAGAAAATCGAGAAGCCCGCCGGGATCAGTAACCCGAAAGACTTCCGTAACGAAATCGTCAACTTTGTGCTGCGCGCCCGGGCGCATAATAACGGCCGGAACCCGAACTGGACCAGCTACGAGAAGCTGCGCACCGTCATCGAGAAGAAAATGTTCTCCAACACGGAGGAGCTGCTGCCGGTGATTTCGTTTAACGCGAAAACATCCACCGATGAGCAGAAAAAACACGACGACTTCGTCGATCGCATGATGGAAAAAGGCTATACCCGTAAACAGGTTCGCCTGCTGTGCGAGTGGTATCTGCGCGTCAGGAAGTCATCCTGACGTTCAGGTCACTGCTTAAGCCTTCGGCCCGGAAGCGTCATCCCGGGCCGATCGGCGATGGCAGATTCGCAGGAAGTGCATCAGGGCGGGTTCGGGCGATGTCCCAGCCGCCTGCAACGTAGTATGGGGGAGCTATGGCCTATTTTATCGATCGGCGTCTTAACGGCAAAAATAAAAGCGCGGTAAACCGCCAGCGCTTTTTGCGCCGCTATAAGTCGCAAATCAAACAGTCGATCTCCGAGGCCATCAACAAGCGTTCGGTTACCGACGTCGAAAGCGGCGAATCCGTCTCTATTCCCGTTGAGGATATCAACGAACCCGCGTTCCATCAGGGCCGCGGAGGCCAGCGTCACCGGGTACATCCGGGTAACGACCACTTCGTGCAGAACGACCGCGTGGAACGTCCGCAGGGCGGTGGCGGCGGGAGCGGAAGCGGTCAGGGCAACGCCAGCCAGGACGGTGAAGGCCAGGATGAATTTGTATTCAACATCTCGAAAGATGAGTATCTGGATCTGCTGTTTGAAGATCTGGCCCTGCCGAATCTGAAGAAGAATCAGCATCGTCAGCTTAACGAGTATAAAACCCATCGGGCGGGCTATACCGCCAACGGCGTTCCGGCCAACATCAGCGTGGTTCGATCCCTGCAAAACTCGCTGGCGCGCCGCACGGCGATGACCGCCGGCAAACGCCGAACGCTGGCCGAGCTGGAAGAAACGCTGAAAACCGTTGAAAACAGCGAGCCGGCAAAGCTGCTGGAGGAAGAACAGCTGCGTAAGGAGATTGCCGAACTCCGCGCCCGTATCAAACGGGTTCCGTTTATTGATACGTTCGATTTACGCTACAAGAATTTTGAAAAACGCCCCGAGCCTTCCAGCCAGGCCGTGATGTTCTGCCTGATGGACGTTTCCGGTTCGATGGACCAGGCCACCAAAGATATGGCCAAGCGCTTTTATATCCTGCTGTATCTGTTCCTCAGCCGGACCTATAAAAACGTGGATGTGGTTTACATTCGCCACCATACGCAGGCGAAGGAAGTCGATGAGCAGGAGTTTTTCTACTCGCAGGAAACCGGCGGTACGATCGTTTCCAGCGCGTTAAAACTGATGGATGAAGTGGTCAAAGAGCGCTATGACCCCGCGCAGTGGAATATCTACGCCGCGCAGGCGTCCGATGGCGACAACTGGGCCGATGATTCCCCGCTTTGCCACGAGCTGCTGGCGAAAAATATCCTGCCGGTGGTGCGTTATTACAGCTATATCGAAATCACCCGCCGTGCCCATCAGACGCTGTGGCGCGAGTATGAAAATCTGCAAACCCGCTTCGATAACTTTGCCATTCAGCATATTCGTGAGCAGGAAGATATCTACCCGGTGTTCCGCGCCCTGTTCCAGAAGCAGGTTGAGGAAAATTACTGATCCCGTCTGCGCCGGTAGCGCCCTGCTACCGGCGTTGAATGCAGGATTAACGGCCATTTATGCCTGATTACGGGCGCTACGCGTGCCGGATGGCAGAAAAATTCCCTTTTGCGCACTCAGCGGTATTCATTCCGGCGGTTTTTACGCTATTTTATCCCCTGTATTCAACTGAGTGACCTCGGTTTTTTAAACCTTTTCTCCGCCACGCACTATCTGTAAAAAAAATTTTAACCTGTTGGGAGACACACCTTTTGGAAGCCAGCGCGATTTACAGTTTATTTATCATTGGTTCAGTGCTGGTTGCCGCAAGCATACTGCTGAGTTCCTTTTCCTCCCGCCTGGGCATTCCGATTCTGGTTATCTTCCTGGCGCTCGGCATGCTGGCGGGCGTTGACGGCATCGGCGGCATTGTTTTTAACAACTATCCGGTCGCGTACCTGGTCAGTAACCTTGCCCTGGCGGTGATCCTGCTCGATGGCGGCATGCGAACCCAGGCCAGCTCCTTCAGGGTGGCCCTCGGCCCGGCGCTGTCGCTGGCGACGGTGGGCGTGCTGATCACCGCCGGTCTGACCGGCATGGCCGCCGCCTGGCTGTTTGATTTAAATATGATGAACGGCTTCCTGATTGGGGCGATTATTGGCTCCACCGATGCGGCAGCGGTTTTCTCGCTGCTCGGCGGAAAAGGGCTTAACGAGCGCGTCAGCGCCACGCTGGAGATTGAGTCAGGCAGCAACGATCCGATGGCGGTGTTTCTGACCATCACCCTGATCGAGATGATTCAGAAAGGCCAGAACGGGCTGGACATGATGTTCGTTATTCATCTGATCCAGGAGTTTGGCCTGGGCATCGCACTGGGCATTGGCGGCGGCTGGGGGCTGCTGCAGCTGATTAACCGCATTTCACTGCCCCCGGGCCTTTATCCGCTGCTGGCCCTGAGCGGCGGTATTCTGGTGTTCTCCCTGACCACCGCGCTGGAAGGCAGCGGGATCCTGGCGGTGTACCTCTGCGGGTTTGTGCTCGGCAACCGGCCGATCCGCAGCCGTCACGGCATTCTGCAAACCTTCGACGGCATGGCCTGGCTCAGCCAGATCGGCATGTTTCTGGTGCTGGGGCTGCTGGTTAACCCGCTCGACCTGTGGCATATCGCCGTACCGGCGATGCTGCTGTCACTGTGGCTGATCCTCGTTGCCCGTCCACTGTCGGTGATGGTGGGCCTGCTGCCGTTTCGCGGTTTCAATATTCGTGAGCGCTTCTTTATTAGCTGGGTTGGGCTGCGCGGTGCGGTACCGATTATCCTCGCCGTATTCCCGATGATGGCGGGTCTGCCCCACGCCTCGCTGTTCTTCAATATCGCCTTCTTCGTAGTGCTGGTTTCGCTGATTGTGCAGGGCACCTCGCTGGGCTTCGCCGCCCGTAAAGCCAGGGTCATCGTTCCCCCGACCGCCTCCCCGATTTCGCGCATTGGCCTGGATATCCATCCCGAAAATCCGTGGGAGCATTTTGTTTACCAGCTCAGCGCCGATAAGTGGTGCGTCGGTGCCGCCCTGCGCGACCTGCATATGCCGCGGGAAACGCGTATCGCCGCCCTGTTCCGCAATAATCAGCTGCTGCACCCCACGGGCAATACGCGGCTGCGCGAGGGGGATATCCTTTGCGTAATTGGCCGCGATCGCGATCTCCCGGCGCTGGGCAAGCTGTTCAGCCAGTCCCCGCCGCTCGAACTCGACCAGCGATTCTTCGGCGACTTTATTCTGCAGGCCGATGCGCGCCTGCAGGATGTCTCTGAAATTTATGGCATCGACCTTGATGAAGAAAATGACAAACAGCAGACACTCGGGAAGCTGGTTTCCGACATCATTGGTGGTGCTCCGGTGGTCGGCGATCAGGTTGAGTGGAAAAATATGATCTGGACCGTGGCGGAAAAAGAAGATAACGAAATTATTAAGGTTGGGGTGCGCGTGCAGCAGGATAAAGAATAACAACCCGGCGTAAGGAGACAATTCCTCTGTCTCCTTACACTTAATGCTTTTCTTTTCCGTGGGTAATCTCTACCCTGTACGGCTTGCTTTAATTTGGATCTTACTTCTGTCATGCAAAAATTCACCCTGCTGCTGCTCAGCCTGGTTCTGCTTGCCCCGCTGGGCATCGATCTCTATCTGCCTACTCTGCCGGACATCGCCGTTGGATTAAGCACGCCCGTATCCACTATTCAGACCACCATCCCTCTTTTCCTGCTGGTGATGGGGCTTGGGCAAATTGTTGCCGGGCCGCTGGTGGATAATCTGGGACGGAAACCGATCGCTATCTTCGGTCTGCTGCTTTACATTGCCGGCAGCATTATGGCGGCCACCGCAGACGCCTGGTTACAGTTCCTCGCCGCGCGAATTATTCAGGGCTGTGCCGTATGCTGCACGGCGGTTGTCGCCTTCAGCGGGGTGCGTGACCGCCTGGACGGTGATGATGCCGCCCGCGCCTATGGTTTCCTTAACGGCGCGCTGAATATCGTCCCGGCGCTGGCTCCGCTGCTGGGCGGCCTGCTGGCGGAAGCCTTTAACTGGCGCGCGCCCTTCTGGTTCCTAACCCTTTACGCGCTGGGCATCGGCCTGCTGGTGGTGTTCTTCCTGCCGGAAACACGCCCGGCGGATACACAAAAAGTGAAAGGACTGCCGCTGCGCCAGTACTGGCAGATCCTGCGCCAGCCGCGTTTCCTGGCGTTCGCTTTCGCCAACGCCGGGGCGCTGGGTATGGTGCTGACCTATGTATCGCTGGCACCCAACGTCCTGATGACCGAAGGCCGCCTTTCTGCCCTGCAGTTCTCGATTGCATTTGGTGCCAACGGCTTCTGGATTATGCTGGTCAGCGTGCTGGTCAATAAGGTGATTCGCAAGCTGGGTCGTCCGATCTGCCTGGCGATTGGGGCGCTGGCTATGACGGCAGGAGCCGTGATGCTGATGGCTGGCGTCTGGCTGCTGCCCGAGGCCTGGCAGACAAACTGGGCGCTGTATATGCTGCCTGTGGCGGTGTCCGTTGCCGGACTGGCCTTTACCGTTGGCCCGGCCACCAGCTACGCGCTGGAACCCTATCAGCAGCAGGCCGGTGTGGCTTCCGCGCTGGCGGGCTTTATTCAGATGGCGGGCGGATCGTCAGCGGGGCTGGTGATGATGGCGCTGCCGCTGGCCGAGAAGTCGGCGCTGGCGCTGATGATGGTGGCGGGTGCGCTGCTGGCGTTTATCGCCTGGCGCTTCAGTAAGAAAGTGCGCGGTACGCTGACCGCGCTCTGAGTCAGACGATCACACTACAACAACCGGCACTCTCGGTGCGAGCGCGCACATCAGCTCATAACCGACGGTGCCGGATGCCGCTGCGACATCATCTATCTTGACGTGATTTCCCCACAGCTCCACCGCGCTGCCGATACCGGCCTGCGGACACGGGGTTAAATCAACGGTGATCATATCCATGGAGACGCGGCCAACGATGCGCGTCATCACGCCATCCACCATCACCGGCGTGCCGGTCGGTGAAATGCGCGGGTAGCCGTCGGCATAGCCGCAGGCAACCACCCCGATGCGCTGCTCTTCCTCCGCACGATACAGACCACCGTAGCCTACTCTGGCTCCGACGCCCAGCTGCTGCACGCCGATAATTTCACTGGTTAAGGTCATCACCGGCTTCAGCCCGTTACCGGCGATGTCCTGCCAGCGGCCGCTCGGTGAAGCACCGTAAAGAATAATGCCGGGGCGCACCCAGTCGTGATGCGTTTGCGGGTGCCACAGCGTGGCGGCAGAGTTCGCGAGGCTGCGCGGGCAGTCAAGGCCTTCCGCCGCCTGCTCGATACGTTTCAGCGGTTCGGCAATGCCCTCTTCCGTCTCCGCTTCGGCAAAGTGCGCCATCAGCGTGATTTCACCCACGTTGGGCAGCGAACGCAGTTTCTGCCACGCGTTATGCACCTGATCCGGCTGGAAACCAAGCCGGTTCATCCCGCTGTTCATCTTAAGGTAAATATCCAGCGGCGCGGAGAGCCTGGCTTTCGCCAGCGCCTGGATCTGCCAGTTGCTGTGCACGCTGGTCGTCAGGCGGTAGCGATCGAGAGTTTCGAGATCTTCCGGATGGAAAAACCCCTCCAGCAGCAGGATGGGTTTCTTCCAGCCGCGCTCGCGCAGCAGGATGGCCTCTTCCAGATTCAGCAGCCCAAAACCATCGGTGTCCTGCAGGCTCTGCCAGACGCGGTCAATACCGTGGCCATAGGCGTTAGCCTTCACCACCGACCACAGGCGCGAACCGCCCGCGGCCTGGCGGGCAACGGCCAGGTTTTGCCGCAACGCGGCGGTATCGATCGTTGCGACAATCGGACGCGACATACTCTCTCCTTTTGCTTTTAATACGGTAAATTAACGGATACCGGCACCGTGCAGCGAGCGGGCCGGAGCCGGCGTATAGCCCGGCAGATAGCGCATTACCGACAGATCTTCCGCCATAATCGCCGGCGTTTTACCCGTAATAATATCCGCGAGGAGCTGACCGGATCCGCAGGCCATCGTCCAGCCCAGAGTACCATGACCGGTATTAAGGTACAGGTTTTTCAATGGGGTACGGCCCACGATAGGCGTTCCGTCCGGGGTCATCGGGCGCAGTCCGCTCCAGAACGTCGCCGCGGCCACATCCCCCCCATTCGGGAAGAGATCGCGCACCACCATTTCCAGCGTTCCGCGGCGTGCCGGTAATAATTTTGTATTATAGCCAACAATTTCCGCCATTCCGCCGACGCGGATACGATTATCAAAGCGTGTGATCGCCACCTTATAAGTTTCATCCAGCACGGTGGAAACCGGCGCGGCACTCTCGTCGGTGATCGGTACGGTAAGCGAATAGCCTTTCAGCGGATAGACCGGGATTTTGACCATGTCGTGCAGCAGCGCGGTGGAAAACGAACCAAATGCCACCACGTAAGCGTCAGCGGTAACCACTTCCTCGCCGCACTTCACCCCGCGGATCTGATTCCCTTCCTGCAGCAGCGCATCGACCTGCATATTGAAGCGGAAATTAACCCCCGCTTCCGCCGCCATTCTGGCCAGGCGCTGAGTGAACAGCTGGCAGTCGCCGGTTTCATCGTTAGGCAGGCGCAGGCCGCCGGTCAGTTTATGCTGGGTGGTCGCCAGCGCGGGCTCTACCCGCGCCAGGTCTGCGGCCTCCAGCAGTTCATAAGGCACCCCGGCCTCTTTCAGCACGGCGATATCCTTCGCCGCACTTTCATACTGCTGCGCGGTACGAAACAGCTGCAGCGTACCGCCCTGGCGGCCCTCATAGGCAATGCCCGTTTCCTGGCGCAGCGCTTTCAGGCAGTCGCGGCTGTACTCGGAGATGCGCACCATACGGCTTTTGTTCTGCTGGTAGTGGTTCATATCGCAGTTGCGCAGCATCTGCCACATCCACTCCAGCTGGAAGCGGCTGCCGTCCAGACGAATGGCCAGCGGCGCATGGCGCTGGAACATCCATTTTACCGCCTTCAGCGGCACACCCGGTGCGGCCCACGGGGCAGCATAGCCCGGAGAAATTTGTCCGGCGTTGCCGGCACTGGTCTCCAGCGCCGCATCCGGCTGGCGATCGATGACCGTGACTTCGTGCCCCGCCTGCGCCAGATACCACGCACTGGCCACGCCGACCACCCCACTACCGAGAATGACAACACGCATACTGAACCCCAACTGGTTTACAAAAGAACATTACACTGTGTGAGAGCTTTAATTACCGAGTAAACCACCAGGAAAAGCGCTCACTCTCCGCTGACAAATTTCACATATTTTTCACCCAGCCAGCGAATAAAAACAAGATATCACTACGAATACAGTCATAAATTCTTCTTTTTTTATAATGGCAGCATCTTAAAAACCTTTTTTGGAATAAAACGCCTGTTGACAGCACAAACCTTTTACATCATAGGTTTTGGTTATAAACAGGATTAAATCCTGAAAATCGCCCGCTATTGGGCATTTCCCATCACGTAAATATCTTTTTTTAAATCGTGCTCTATTTTCTGTCGAAGATTTCATTTGTTTTCACGGGAGGGATAAGAGACAGTGAACTATCATTGAGATATTGGCTTTTATTCCAGGCTTATCAACGCGGCACAGCGGCGGGGATGGGTTGACATGAAAACGGACATTTTGTCGCTACGTGCTGTATCGCCAGAAACCGGTTTTATAAAAAGGGGTGCGCTATGACAACGATCTTTGACGTTCCAATTACGGACAGCAAACGACTCAATGATGGACCAGACTGGACGTTCGACCTGCTTGATGTGTATCTGAAAGAGATCGATCGCGTTGCCAAATCCTACCGGCTGGATACCTACCCTCATCAGATTGAGGTGATCACCTCGGAACAGATGATGGATGCCTACTCCAGCGTGGGGATGCCAATCAACTATGCGCACTGGTCGTTCGGCAAAAAATTTATTGAAACCGAACAGCGCTATAAGCACGGTCAGCAGGGGCTGGCCTATGAAATCGTCATCAACTCCAACCCCTGTATTGCCTACCTGATGGAAGAGAACACCATGACCATGCAGGCGCTGGTGATGGCGCACGCCTGCTACGGGCACAACTCTTTCTTTAAAAATAACTACCTGTTCCGCAGCTGGACCGACGCCAGCTCCATCGTTGATTACCTGATTTTTGCCCGCAATTACATCAGCGAATGTGAAGAACGCTACGGGCTTGAGCAGGTGGAACGGCTGCTGGACTCCTGCCACGCGCTGATGAACTACGGCGTTGACCGCTACAAACGCCCGCAAAAAATTTCGCTGCAGGAAGAGAAAGCGCGGCAGAAAAGCCGCGAGGAGTATCTGCAAAGCCAGGTCAATATGCTGTGGCGAACGCTTCCCCGTCGCGAACGCGAGGAAACCCAGTATGCCGCCGCCCGCTATCCGTCAGAGCCGCAGGAAAATCTGCTGTACTTTATGGAGAAAAACGCACCGCTGCTGGAGCCGTGGCAGCGCGAGTGCCTGCGTATTGTCAGAAAGGTCAGCCAGTATTTTTATCCGCAGAAGCAGACGCAGGTGATGAATGAGGGCTGGGCAACGTTCTGGCACTACACCATCCTGAATCATCTGTATGACGAAGGTAAAGTCTCCGAGCGTTTCATGCTGGAGTTTCTGCACAGCCACACCAACGTGGTGTATCAACCGCCTTATAACAGCCAGTGGTACAACGGTATTAACCCCTACGCGCTCGGGTTTGCCATGTTCCAGGATATTCAGCGCATCTGCCAGCATCCGACCGAAGAGGACCGCTACTGGTTCCCGGATATTGCCGGCAAAGACTGGCTGGAAACCCTGCACTTCGCCATGCGCGAGTTCAAGGACGAGAGCTTTATCAGCCAGTTCCTGTCGCCCAAGGTAATGCGGGATTTCCGCCTGTTCACCGTGCTGGACGATGACCGTAATAACTATCTTGAAATTGCGGCGATCCACGACGAGGCGGGCTATCGGGCAATTCGTCAGCAGCTCTCCGCACAGTACAACCTCAGCAATCTGGAGCCGAATATCCAGGTTTACGATGTCGATTTACGCGGTGACCGCTCGCTGACGCTGCGTTATGTGCCGCACAACCGTGCACCGCTGGATAAAAGCCGTCGCGAGGTGCTTAAACACGTTCACCGCCTCTGGGGCTTTGACGTCACCCTCGAACAGCAAAATGAGGATGGTAGTTCGGAAATCCTGGACCGCTGCCCACCGCGTCCGAGCGCCCCGCTCTGAGGCACGGCCGGCCGCGCACAAGCTGAAATAAAAACGCCCCCGGAGAGTGACCTCATCCGGGGGCGTTTTACATTTTACGGTTCGTTAGCGGCGCGGCGGCGGCAGATCCGTCGGCATACTGACCTGCATCGCATGCCAGATTTCTCCGCTGCGGCGGCCGTAATCGCGTACGCTGTCGGCAATCAGCTCGTACTCTTTCGAGTGGCAGATATGCAGCAGGTGCTGGTAGAAGTCCTGCGCCAGACGGCGTGCTTCCGGGTTGGAGAAGTAGTGGCGGCCAACCCGGGTATACAATCCTCTCAGCCCGTTCAGGATCAGTCCATAAATCGGATTGCCGGAAGCAAAGGCCAGCCCGCGGAAGATACTGTAGTCCAGCTCGGTGTAGGCTTCAGCGTGATCGTCAATGTGGTTCGCCGTTTCCAGCACTTCTTTCGCTTTATCCGGAAAGTTACGAATGGCGCGGCGGATAAAGATGGAAGAGATATCGGTCCGCACGGAGAGCAGGTTATCAATCAGTTGAGGCACGCTGTCGTGGTCAAGCCGTGCCAGCGTTTCAAGAATGCTGAGCCCGGAAGTTTCCCAGAAGTTATTCACCCGCGTGGGTTTACCGTGCTGAATGGTCAGCCAGCCGTCACGAGCCAGACGCTGCAACACTTCACGAAGCGTGGTGCGCGTTACGCCGATTAACTCTGAGAGTTCACGTTCAGCAGGCAGTATCGAGCCGGGGGGAAAACGATTATTCCAGATACTTTCGATTATATATTCTTCCGCGAAACCCGCAGGGCTCTGAGCCTTAATGACCATAAGCGTTTTGTTTCCATTGCGTTCATAACTGCAAAAATTCATCTCATCATACCAGAGCCCCCAGGCTTCACCTAGCTCAGGCAAAGGGGAAAATGGCGATCGCCAGCAAAAAAATAAGCTTTATCCTGGTCTTTATCCGAGGTTTTTTTCTTTTCACCGATGAAACCGGCGTCGGGTCTTCCGCCGCCACTTTTTTTCGTACCGGTTTTAATTTAAGTCATTTTACTGCCTAAATTTTTCTTGTCCCGAGGCTGGAATACGGCCGCATTTGGTTTACACTGCCGAATCAACGCTTACTACACGGATAGACTTATGTTGAGATACCTGAATCGCTGTTCTTATGGCCGGGGTGCCTGGCTGTTAATGGCGTTTACTGCTTTTGCCCTCGAATTGACGGCGCTCTATTTTCAGCATGTCATGTTGCTTAAACCCTGCGTCATGTGCATTTACGAACGTTGCGCGCTGTTCGGCATTATGGGTGCCGGGATCGTGGGCGCCATCGCCCCGAAAACGCCGCTGCGCTGGGTGGCGATTCTGATCTGGCTTTACAGCGCGTGGGAAGGGGTGCGCCTGGCATGGGAACACACCATGATCCAGCTGCATCCGTCCCCTTTCGTCACCTGTGATTTCGCCGCGCGCTTCCCGTCCTGGCTTCCGCTGGATAAGTGGCTGCCTTCGGTATTTGTTGCCAGCGGTGACTGCGCGGAGCGCTCATGGACGCTGCTGAATATGAGTATGCCGCAGTGGCTGGTGGGGATTTTTGCCGCTTATCTGCTGGTGGCGGTGCTGGTGCTGATTGCCCAGGCGTTTAAGCCCAAAAAACGCGACCTGTTCTCGCGCTAAATAAGAATAAGGCCAGCATAAACGCTGGCCTTATTTTTTGTCCCTCATTCGCTGACGGTCAGTTACCGTACCCGCGTGGACGATTGATGATGTGCTCTTCCCAGTCCACCACTTCACTTTCATGAACGGCGATATGCCGCACTGAGATCCTTGCTGCATGCATCGCTGCCCGCGAGCCGTTGCGTAACGGGTGCCAGACCGGCAGCGTTTTACCCTCTGCCAGTACGCGGTAGGCGCAGCTCGGCGGTAACCAGGAGAAGGTCGGCAGATTTTCCCGCGTCAGCTTTATGCAGTCCTCTTCCAGCTCAAAACGGTGCTCGTAGTTGCGGCACTGGCAGGTTTTGATATTCAGCTGGTTGCAGGCGACATTGGTAAAGTAAATCTCATCCGTGTCCGCATCCTGCAGCTTGTTCAGGCAGCACTGACCGCAGCCATCGCACAGCGATTCCCATTCCTCATCGCTCATTTGCTCCAGCGTTTTGTGCTGCCAGAAAGGGTTCTCAGTCATATCGGCGTCCGGTAAAAGTAAAAACCCGCACCTTATAAAGGGTTTGGGCTGAGTATGCAAGTTTTACAGTACCCGGGTGGCAACCCCGTGGCCGCCGAGCGACACTTCCAGCTTATCGCCGGATACCATCGGGCCAACGCCCTCCGGCGTGCCGGTGAGGATCACATCGCCCGCGCGCAGGGTGAAAAACCTGCTCATGTAGGCAATCAGCGGCAGGATTTGATGGATCATATCGGCGGTGCTGCCGTGCTGACGAACTTCACCGTTGACGACGAGCTTCAGCTCAACGTTTTGCGGATCGGCAGTAAACTCGCTGCGCGGAATGAAGCCGGAAATCGGGCAGGAGTTATCAAAGCCTTTGGCTTTTTCCCACGGCTGACCGGCTTTTTTACAGCCCGCCTGCACGTCGCGCAGGGTTAAATCCAGCGCAACGCCATAGCCTGCAATCGCCTGCGCAACGTGTTCTTCACTGGCCTGTTTGAGGGTGGCACCAATCAGCACCGCCAGCTCCACCTCATGATGGACGGCACCCAGACCCTGCGGAATAGACAGCGGCTGGCGAATGTCACACAGCGCGGTTTCCGGCTTGATAAACAGTACAGGTTCGGTCGGGGTCGCGCTGCCCATCTCTTTAATATGTTTGGCATAGTTGCTGCCTACGCAAACCACTTTATTGACCGGAAAATCCAACAATGCGCCCTGCCAGTTGTGATGCTGATACATGTTTTTCCCCTGCTTTAATGAATGACAGCCCCGGTAATCTACCGCAGCCGCCCCGTTTACTGCGCGAGAGCATCGGCCATCATGCCGATACTGATGGCGAAATAATAAGATCGATTCCAGTGCATGAGCGTACGGAAATTGTCATAAACCATGAATGAACGCCCGTCGCCATCCTCAGGCGTGACGATCCACGCCCGGCCGGGTGCGTTACCCTGCGCTGGCGTTTTGACGACCACGCCGAGCTGCTGCCACTGCGCCAGCGTTTTCGCCTGCGCGGTTTTCAGGCCATTAAGCCGGTTATCGAATCCCGGCGGCAAAGTCACCTCACTTCCCCATCCCTGCCCGGCTTTCCAGCCCTCTTTCTGCAAATAACTGGCGATGGAGGCGAACACGTCATCGACATTATTCCAGATATCAATTTTTCCGTCGCCGTCGCCGTCCCTGCCGTAATTCAGGAATGAACTGGGCATAAACTGGCTCTGCCCCATGGCGCCTGCCCAGGAACCCTTCAGCGAGTCTGCCGTCATGCCCTGCTGCTGAATAATCTTCAGCGCCGCCATCAGCTCTTTGGTGAAGAACGCTTCACGGCGCCCCTCAAAGGCCAGAGTGGCAAGCGCGGAGATGACGTCCTCTTTACCCTGAATAGTGCCGAACTGGCTCTCCATCGCCCATAGCGCAACGATATACTCTGGCGAAACGCCAGACTGCGACGCGACGCGATCGAGCGACGCGCGATATTCATTGAGCTTTTCTCGTCCCTTTTCGATTTTACCGAGGGTCAGAACGCGGCTGAGGTAATCATTAAGGGTAACTTTATGTTCAAGCTGGCTGCGATCGGACTTTATGGCGCGATCGACAAAATGGATGCCGGCAAAAGCCGTGGCGATGGTCGCGTCAGAAAAACCCTGCTGGCGAGCCGTGGCTTTGAGCTGTTCCACGTAGCCCGGGAACTCGGCAGGATCGCGCCCCTGTTGTGACAGCGAGGTCGCGGCGGGAGAGGATAACGTCGCCGAAGGGATGGCAGCGTAACTTAAACTGACGCTGCCCGAAATCGACAGCAAAGATAACAGCGTGGTAAGGAGTGGCAATTTCATGCATGCATCCTTTAATCACTTCCCCAGCGCCGGATTTAAATGTGGAGGCCGGCGCGGGAGATATATTTACAGACGATTCCTAGTTAAACTTTTTTATGGTTTTCCAGATGCATCTTTAGCAAACTTTCGGGCGGGGGTGGCATTTGTAAATAAAAGCCTTCCTCACGTAATGCCGCCCTCACTTTTTCAATATCTGCCCCCACCAGCTTCTTGCTGCCGTCCAGCGGCAGCAGCATCGCGAGCTGCGGTTTGCCGAAGCCATTCATCAAAGCTTCAGGCACCCGTGAGAAATCGTCTTTTTTTTCGACATAAAGATAAGTCTGGTCGCGTTTAGTACTTCGATAGATCACACAAAACATATTTTTTACTCGAATTAACCTGGATGGTAGCTTGCCTGGATATTACAGTAACTATAACATGCTTGCAGAACTTCGGAATATTGTCCTGATTTGATTAACCAGCACAATGTGCGGCTATTTTAGACGGGATGATAAATAACAGGACTGAGCGGGACAGATGCCACAATCGCCAATTGAGTTAAAGGGCAGCAGTTTTACACTTTCTGTCCTACATTTGCACCATACCGATCCCGCCACCGTGCGTAAGGCGCTGGCGGAAAAGGTCAGCCAGG
Source organism: Erwinia sp. SLM-02 (assembly GCF_037450285.1). Classification (NCBI taxonomy): domain Bacteria; kingdom Pseudomonadati; phylum Pseudomonadota; class Gammaproteobacteria; order Enterobacterales; family Erwiniaceae; genus Erwinia; species Erwinia sp. SLM-02. The sequence continues at coordinate 1,902,856 of NZ_JAQISN010000001.1, forward strand.
CTCCGGCCTTCCTGAGAAACGCACCTGTCGTTGTGAATGTTTCATCTTTAACTCGCGATGTTAACTGGCGGCAGATGCAGCAGGCGATCGTCGCCTCAGGGCTGCACATTGTCGGCGTCAGCGGCTGTCGGGACGAACAGTTAAAGCGCTCAATTACGCGTTCAGGGCTGCCATTATTAACCGAAGGGAAAGAAAAGAAACCCGTAGCGGATGTACAGCCCGAAGCCCCTGCTGTCATACCCGTCGCTGCGGTGACGGAACCTTTGGTCGGGAAAACGCGGGTGATTTCCACCCCCGTGCGATCCGGGCAACAAATCTATGCCAAAAACTGCGATCTGATTGTCACCAACAGCGTGAGTGCGGGTGCGGAACTGATCGCCGACGGCAATATTCATATTTACGGCATGATGCGTGGCCGCGCGCTCGCGGGTGCCGGCGGCGATAAAAGCTGCCAGATTTTTTGCACGAATTTATCAGCGGAGCTGGTTTCCATAGGCGGTGTGTACTGGATTATGGACCAGATACCGAACGAGTTTTTCGGAAAAGCGTCACGTCTTTGTCTCAAAGACGGTGAGCTGACCATCCAGACATTGAACTGAGCCATGCTCGCAAGCCCTTTCTTTTCTAAGGAAATTACTATATGGCACGCATAATTGTTGTTACATCGGGTAAAGGAGGCGTTGGTAAAACCACGTCCAGCGCGGCCATCGCTACCGGTTTAGCGCAAAAAGGAAAAAAAACGGTCGTTATCGATTTTGATATCGGCCTGCGAAACCTCGATTTGATAATGGGCTGTGAGCGACGCGTTGTTTATGATTTTGTTAACGTGATCCAGGGTGATGCCACGCTGAATCAGGCGTTAATTAAAGATAAACGCACGGAGAATCTGTTTATTCTCCCCGCGTCACAAACTCGCGACAAAGATGCGCTGACCCGCGAAGGCGTGGAAAAAGTGCTGAACGATCTGGCGGCCATGGAGTTCGACTTTGTTATCTGTGATTCACCGGCAGGTATTGAAACCGGCGCACTGATGGCCCTGTATTTCGCCGATGAAGCCGTGATCACCACTAACCCGGAAGTGTCTTCCGTGCGCGACTCAGACCGCATTCTGGGCATTCTGTCGTCGAAATCCCGCCGGGCAGAAAACTCGCAGGACGCGATTAAAGAACATCTTCTGCTGACCCGTTATAACCCGGGCCGCGTTAGCCGTGGCGATATGCTGAGCATGGAAGACGTGCTTGAAATTCTGCGTATCCCGCTGGTCGGCGTGATCCCAGAGGACCAGTCCGTACTGCGCGCCTCTAACCAGGGTGAACCTGTCATTCTGGATATCGAATCCGATGCAGGCAAAGCCTATGCTGATACCGTTGACCGCCTTCTTGGAGAAGAACGCCCCTTCCGCTTCATTGAAGAAGAGAAGAAGGGATTCCTGAAACGCCTGTTTGGGGGATAAACCATGGCCTTACTAGACTTCTTTTTATCCCGAAAAAAGAGCACAGCTAACATAGCCAAGGAACGGCTGCAGATTATTGTGGCAGAACGCAGGAGGGGGGATGTTGAACCCCAGTATCTGCCACAGTTGAAAAAGGATCTTCTGGAAGTCATCTGCAGATACGTCAAAATCGATCCCGAAATGCTCAGCGTCAAGCTGGATCAAAAGGAAGGTGATATTTCCATTCTGGAGCTGAATGTCACGCTGCCTGAGTCGGAAGAACCTGATAAATGATCCTTCCCTGCTCATAATCTTCCCCTGCGAGCCGCAGGGGAAAATTGACGAGCTTAGTCCGCGCTGAGGATTTCGTTGATGCCCGCCTCCAGCAGCGTGCCCCGCCAGCCATCAATCAGTTCCGGTTTACGATCCCGCGGTTTTAATTTCCAGTACCAGCTCAGCAGCTGATTGATCTGACGGCGTGATGCCAGCAGTTCCTGACTGACGCCATGCTGTTCCGCCGCACTGGCCACCAGCGCTTTAATCGCTTTGAACACCGACTTGTAACGCGGGTGATCAATCAGGTTGACCACCGGCTCCGGCAGTTCACTCTCGTCCAGCGCTTCGGCTTTCGCCACCATCGCCAGCAGCGCACGTCCGTGGAAACGGATCTCCTGCCCCGGTACGCCGAGATGCTCCAGCTCGCCGAGCGATCCTGGCAGGTAGCGTGCCACCTTCCACAGATTTTCTTCGCGAACCACAAAGTTAACCGCCATATCCTTTTCGCGCGCCGTTTCAAGACGCCACGCGGCCATCAGGCGCAGCGCGGCCAGCTGCCGTGGGCGCAGCTGCCAGGCGTTGGTCATTTCACGATAAGCTTCCTGAGGGTCAAGCTGCGCGGTGCGCCGCTGGCACAGCAGGCGGCATTCATCCAGCGCCGCCGCCATCTGTCCGGCGGCTTCCGTTTCAGCCATCAGCTTCTGCGCGATGGGCAGCAGATAGAAAACGTCTGCAGCAGCGTACTGGCACTGTTTTTCGGTCAGCGGGCGCGCCATCCAGTCGGTGCGGGATTCGCTCTTATCCAGAGCAATGCCGGTAAAGGATTCCACGATGGTGGCAAAGCCGCATGACAGCGGGCGGCCGGAAAACGCCGCCAGGATCTGGGTATCGATCATCGGATCGGGGAGCACGCCAAACTCATGCAGGAATACCTCCAGATCTTCACTGCCGGCGTGCAGAAACTTCACGATCTGCCGATCCTGCAGCAGCGCGCGGAACGGTTCCCAGTCACCGATAGTCAGCGGGTCGATCAGCGAAATGGTTTCCCCGTCAAAAAGCTGAATTAAACCCAGTCGCGGATAGTAGGTGCGCGTACGGACGAATTCAGTATCCAGCGCCAGGGCAGAAACCTGACGCGCACGCTGACAAATGTCCGCCAGCGCTTCATTGGTGGTGATCATGGTGTAATTCAAAATAACAGTCTCTTGTCGCAGACCGCCGCGCGGTCGGCCTCTGCAGGTGTTAGAAATAATAATGCCGGGCGCATCCCGGCATGTTGTCCCCCGTGGCCCCGGCTGCAATGTTGGCACAGCCGGACAGCCACGCGGCTATCGATTAATCGCAGTCTGTCACTCAGGCTGCCGGTTTTTGCGCCGCCTTAATCGCTTCATCACGCAGCTCACGGCGCAGGATTTTTCCCACGTTGGTCTTGGGCAGATCTTCGCGGAACTCCACAATCTTGGGCACTTTGTATCCCGTCAGATACTTTTTGCAGTGGGCTATCAGCTCTTCTTTGGTCAGGGAAGCATCCTTCTTCACCACGCAGATTTTCACCGACTCGCCCGCCACATCATTCGGTACACCGATCGCCGCAGCTTCCCGTACTTTCGGGTGCAGCATCAGCACATCTTCGATTTCATTCGGATAGACGTTAAAACCTGAAACCAGAATCATGTCTTTTTTGCGGTCAACGATGCGAAGAAAGCCTTCATGATCAACGGTAACAATATCGCCGCTGCGAAGCCATCCATTTTTTAAAACTTCATCGGTGGCATCGGGGCGCTGCCAGTAGCCCAGCATCACCTGCGGTCCCTTAATGCACAGCTCGCCGGGTTCGCCCGGCGCAACCTCATTCCCTTCATCGTCAACCAGCATGACGTCGGTCGACGGTACCGGCAGGCCGATGCTGCCGTTGTGGCACTGGATATCATACGGATTGACCGACACCAGCGGCGAGCACTCCGTCAGGCCGTAGCCCTCCAGCAGATAATGCCCGGTCAGCTTCTCCCAGCGTTCGGCAACCGACTTCTGCACCGCCATGCCGCCCCCGGCGGAGAGGCTGAGGCTGGAAAAGTCCAGCTTGTTGAAACCGTCATCGTTCAGCAGCGCGTTAAACAGCGTATTCACGCCGGTAATCGCGGTGAAAGGATATTTTGCCAGCTCTTTAACCAGGCCCGGGATGTCGCGTGGGTTGGTGATCAGCAGATTGGCACCGCCGAGATCGATAAACAGCAGGCAGTTTACCGTCAGCGCAAAGATGTGGTACAGCGGCAGCGCGGTGACCACCGTCTCCTGCCCTTCTTTCAGCAGCGAACCGTAGGTGGCCCGGGTCTGTTCCAGATTTGCCTGCATATTGCGATGGGTGAGCATCGCCCCCTTCGCCACGCCGGTGGTGCCGCCGGTGTACTGCAGAAAAGCCAGATCGTCGTTAATGATATCCGGCTTGGTGTAGTTCAGATGCGCCCCGCGCTGCAGCGCCTGGCGGAACGAGATCGCCCCTGGCAGATGGTATTTGGGCACCATCTTCTTAATGTACTTCACCACAAAATTAACCAGCGTGCCCTTAGCCGCCGACAGCTGGTCGCCCAGCCGGGTGAGGATCACATGCTTCACCTGGGTTTTCGCCACCACTTTTTCCAGCGTGTGGGCAAAGTTAGAGACAATAACAATCGCGCTGGCGCCGCTGTCGTTCAGCTGATGTTCTAATTCGCGCGGGGTATAAAGCGGGTTAACGTTGACCACGGTCATTCCCGCGCGCAGCACGCCAAACAGGGCGATGGGATATTGCAGCAGGTTGGGCATCATCAGCGCCACGCGATCGCCCTTCTTCAGCCCCAGCCCCTGCTGCAGATAGGCGGCAAATGCCCGACTGCGTTCGTCAAGCTGCCGGTATGACAGGCTTTGCCCCATGTTGATAAATGCGGTCTGTTCAGCATAGCGCAGTGCCGCATGTTCAAACAGATCGATGAGGGAGCGGTAACGGTCCGCGTTAATTTCAGCCGGAACATCGGCCGGATAGCGGTTAAGCCAGACCTTTTGCAAGGAGTCACCTCGAAAATGAGTATTTGTAGTCATCGCAGCTCAGCCTCTGGTTTCTGTTAACATTATTTTAACTCAGCGTACCAGTTTGCTCAGCTCTCCGTTTAGAGGTTGCGAAGCCCATCACTAAAAATTTCTCACCCGGAGAAAAGGAGTCAAAAAAAAGGCATACCCGCTGAAACACAGCGGATATGCCGTGAAAAAATTCGTTACTGCGGCACTATTCAGTCAGGATAGTCTGAACCTGCGCCGGAGCCGGTGCGTAGTAACCCCACGGCGGCGGACCCCAGTAGCCGCCATGACGACGACCATAGCCCGGTCCATACCAGATCCACGGGTCAATCGGCTGTGGCGCCGCGACCATCTGCTGGATCTTATGCCAGCGCTGATAGCCGGAGACTCTTACGACAACAAAGTTATAGTTTGCCTCACCAATTTTACCCTTTTCAACTCCCGAGATTGGCCCGACAACGGTCACCATCTGGTCATTGAAGTTAATGGGATCAACAAAGCCGTTGATATCGGCGAACACGCGACCAATCGTCGCCGATCCGAGGATCGGTCGTGCCGAGTCATCCAGCCGCATGGCGGCAATCTCAAGACGCGTCATGCCATTCTTGTTAGTGACGCTAATCACTTTACCGCCGAAGCGCGACTCCTGCCCGACATAGAGCTGTGGCGCATTAAGCACCCGCACCAGATCCTGCTGCGGCGTCGGCGACGTGCCCTTCACTGAGTCAGGCACGGTGACACAGCCTGCAAGCAGGAAAGACGTTAATAACAAACCACTCAACTGCCATAAACGAGATTTACGCATAAAATTCTCCCAGGTACTGTTGATTTGACTGCACCGTGGCGAAATAGTTGCCGCGACTCACTCGCGGCCCGGTAATTTTTTCCAGGTTACTTCATTACGTAAATACGTGGGTTCTGCCTGCTCCGGCGCAACGGTTTCACCGGCTGCCAGCGCCTGTGAGGCAAGGATCAGCATATCTTCGGCGGCAGGTAATTCCACCTCACTGGCCGTTAATACCAGCTGGCTGTTTTCAGCCAGCTCCGGCCAGGCTTTCCAGCCGGTGCCCACGCAGGTCCACTCACCGCTTAAAGCGGCCATACGCTCACTCGCCGCCTGGGGGCTGAGTACGGCTTCGCTCTCTTCACCGTGCCAGATACCCTGTTCATCGCGCTGATATTCAGCCCAGTAGACTTCGCCCATGCGGGCATCAATCGCCGCCAGCACGCGTGAAGCTCCGCCCACGCGGAAAGCGCCCTGCGCCATCGTTTTCAGCGTGGAAACGCCAATCAGCGGCAGCTCTGCGCCAAGCGCCAGCCCCTGCGCAATGCCAATGCCGATGCGAACGCCGGTGAAACTCCCCGGGCCGCGACCAAAGGCCAGGGCATCCAGCGCCTTCAGCGCCACGCCGCCCTGCTGCAGGATTTCCTGCACCATGGGGAGAATGCGCTGGGTATGTTCCCGCGGGCAGAGTTCAAAGTGTGCCAGCCGCTGCTGGTTATTCAGCAGGGCTACCGAGCAGGCTTCCGTGGCCGTATCAATGGCTAAAATTCGCGTGGACATTGCAACCTCAGGGATAAAAATTTCGGCGCGAATGATAGCACACTGCGCGCCATTTTGATGACTGCCGCGTTATGGCTTGAGAAATGCCGCCGCACGGGCAATATCTCGCGTGCGCGGCGTGGGTGGCAAACTGTTAAGAAACACCGCGCCGTAGGGCCGCATCACCAGTCTGTTATCGCAAATCACCAGCACGCCGCGATCGTCAACGTCGCGGATCAGGCGGCCAACGCCCTGTTTGAGGGTGATAACCGCATCCGGAAGCTGCACCTGATCGAAGGGATCGCCGCCGCGCAGCTTGCAGTCTTCCATCCTGGCTTTGAGTAAGGGATCGTCAGGCGAGGTAAACGGCAGCTTATCGATAATCACCAGCGACAGTGCATCACCCCGAACGTCCACCCCTTCCCAGAAGCTGCTGGTGGCCACCAGCAGCGCATTGCCGGCGGCAATAAACTGCTTCAGCAGCTGGCCCTTGCTGGTTTCCCCCTGCAGCAGCACCGGCAGGGTCAGCGAGGCGCGGAACTCGGCGGCCAGATCGCGCATCACCTGATGTGAGGTACAAAGGAAGAAGCAGCGCCCGTTGTTGGCTTCGATCAGCGGCCGCAGCATCCGTGCCAGCTGGCGCGCGCCGCCCGGCTGATTAGGCGACGGCAGATTGCGCGGCACGCACAGCAGCGCCTGGCGGGAATAGTCAAACGGGCTGTCGAGGATCAGCGTTTCCGCCCTTTCAACGCCCAGCCGCTCAACGAAGTGGGTAACCTGCTCGTTAACGGCCAGCGTGGCCGAGGTAAAGATCCAGCTGGCCGGCCGCTCTTCCATCACTTCACGGAAGCGGTCAGAGACGGAAAGCGGCGTCAGCGCCAGAATAAAGTGGCGGGAGTTGCACTCGTACCAGTAGCTGAACCCCGGCTGCGAAACGTCCTTGAGGCGCTTCAGCCTGCCGCGATAGAGCGCGGCGCGCTCAAACGCCGCGTCCAGCAGCGCCGAGCGCCCCAGCGACAGTTTGGCCACGTCGTAACACAGCTCCAGCGCATCATCGAGCAACAGCAGCGCGCGCTGCACGTGGGGATCGCTCAGCAGCTCGCGCAGATTGCCGCGAAAACCGGGATCGCCCAGCGCCAGCCGGAAATCCTGCGCGCTCTGCGCCAGCCGGTCGGCGGATTTCTGCAGCTGCTGTACGTCGCGAATTTCGGTGCGATAGGCAATAGTGATGTCTTTAGCCAGATCGAGCAGCTGGCGGCTGGAGAGCTGCTGGCCAAAATACTGGCTGGCAATATCCGGTACCTGATGCGCCTCATCGAAAATCATCACGTCGGCTTCCGGGATCAGCTCGGCGAAACCGCTCTCTTTCACCACCATATCGGCCAGAAAGAGGTGATGATTGACCACCACCACGTCGGCATCCATCGCTTTACGTCGCGCCCTGACCACAAAGCAGTCTTTATACTGTGGGCAGTCGCTGCCCAGACAGTTGTCGTTGGTACTGGTGACCAGCGGCCAGATGGTGCTGTCTTCCGCCACGCCGCCGCAGGTACTGATATCCCCGTCAACGGTTTCACTTGACCAGCCGCGCAGATGCACCAGATCGCTCATGGCCTGCACGGCCAGTTCCCCTCCGGCCATTGACTGTTGCTCCAGTCGTTCGAGGCACAGATAGTTAGAACGCCCCTTAAGCAGCGCCAGCGTGCCTTTAAACTTGAGCGCCTTTGCCACCGTGGGCAGATCGCGGCTGTAGAGCTGATCCTGCAGGGCTTTCGAACCGGTGGAAACAATGACTTTTTTCCCGGAGCGGAGCGCGGGAGCGAGATAGGCGTAGGTTTTCCCGGTGCCGGTACCGGCTTCCACGACCAGTTCGCCGCGCATGTCGATAGCTTTCGCCACCGCCGCAGCCATTACCCGCTGGGGTTCACGCGGTTTAAAACCGGGGATCGCCTGCGCCAGAGCGCCGTCCGCTGCAAAATCGTCTGCCACATATCCTCACTGCAGGAAAGAAACTACTGTAATTATGTCAGTATTACCTGCCGGATGCAAAATAGCTGGAATCAATGAGTTAGTGTGAATTAACGACGTGATGGCTGCGGCAGGTGGCCGGTTTACAGGCACGGAGTGTCAGATGAGTTTGCCGTAAAGGCTATCAGGGCAGCAAAGCAGAACGATCCGCTGGCTCTCAAAATACCCCGTTGAGTCACCCGAAGGCCTTTTATTAGTTAAGCACATCAGGCGCTATCACGGGTGCACATGGTCGACAGCGATCTTTAAAAGCGATCTGTTTGAATGGGGAATATTAAGACTGGGCTGTAATGGTTACTGAAATAAAACAGTAATACTTACTGGCTGGCCGTCATAATTGACTTACAAAATATGCACTTAGCACCATACGGGTTCAACTTGGTGATATCAAGATGAGAAAAACGGTACTGAATGCTAAAGCAGGATGGGCAGATAAGTTTGAAATTGTAGATAATAACCTTCATTTTTTTATTTAAGAAAAACCACCTTAACACTAATAATCCAATAAATATGTTTTATTTCTGTTTTTTATTCACGACGGCTTTTTTAATAATAACGGCGTGCCGTGAGTCAGAATGCGCAGCACCCTGCCGCAGGTGACTCGCGCCGCCGTTTATGCCAGGCTATCGCCGGTGATTAAAGTGTAAAAAGGAAAACGCATGACCATTGAACGTATCGATCCGGAACACCGCATGTCCGAAGCCGTCATTCATAATGATGTCGTCTATTACACCAGCGTGCCGGAAAACCTGGATGAAGATGCTGAAGCACAGACGGCAAATGCGCTGGCGGTGATCGATCGCCTGCTGACGCGCGTGGGTTCGGATAAGAGCCGCATCCTCGATGCCACCATTTTTCTGGTGAATAAGGAAGATTTTGCCGCAATGAACCGCGCCTGGGATGCGTGGGTGTCGCCGGGTAACGCACCGGTACGCTGTACCGTTCACGCCGGGCTGATGAACCCTAAATATCTGGTTGAAATCAAAGTCGTGGCAGCAAAATAATCAGTGCCCCTGTCCTGACGACAGGGGATTCATATCAGTAATCGTCTTCGTCTTCTTCGTCTTCATCATCCTGACCATCGGCGCGATCGTCGTCGTCATCTTCATCATCAAACATCACTGCAACGTGGCCGCCGGTATGCGTGCTGCGGATCTCCTCCGCCACCATCGCAATGGCCTGGCCGCTGGTTAAACCTTCGGACATCAGCTGATGAATGCGTTCTACGGCCTGCTGTTGCTGTTCATGTGACAGCGCGGGTAATCCTGTAAACATAGTGGCTCCTGGGTGGTCGTGCGGCGCGGATTATTTCACGGGTGACAAAGAGATGCCAGCGGCAGAAAAATATGCCAGGCTTGCACCCCTGTAACGAATTACCCTGCTGAAGAATTATGCTGCCTGTTAGACATTCACTGAAGTATACGCCGGATGCGGTCGAGCATCAGTTTGCCGCTCTGGCGCATTTGCCGTGGGCGATGCTGCTGCATTCCGGCTTCGCGGATCACAGCGACAATCGCTTTGATATTCTGGTGGCGGATCCGCGCTGTACGCTGACAACTCGCGGGGAGCAGACCGAAATTGCTGAAAACGGAGCGGTCCGGCATTCCGCGGACGATCCGCTCAGCCTGCTGGCCGCGCAGTTGGATAATGCTGCCATGGTCGCCGCGCCGCGTGACGATTTGCCGTTTCAGGGCGGAGCGCTCGGGCTTTTTGGCTACGATCTTGGCCGCCGGTTTGAAACGCTGCCCGCCTTCGCCGATGCGCAGTTAACCACTCCGGATATGGCCGTCGGGATTTATGACTGGGCGCTGATCGCCGATCATCATCTGCGCCGGCTTACGCTGGTCGTCTGGGGCGATGTTGAACAGCGACTCGGCTGGCTGGAGGCACAGCGCCCGGCAGCCACTGAGCCGTTCCGCCTGACCCACGGCTGGCAGGCCAACATGACGCGTGAGGAATACGGCGAGAAGTTTCGCCAGGTGCAGCAGTGGTTGCTCTCCGGGGACTGTTACCAGGTGAATCTGGCTCAGCGCTTTCAGGCCCGCTATCAGGGCAGCGAATGGCAGGCCTTCACTCGCCTTTGCCGCGCTAACCGCGCGCCGTTCAGCGCCTTTATCCGTCTGCCCGACAGCGCCATTTTAAGCCTGTCACCGGAGCGTTTTATCCGGCTGCAGGACGGTGATATTCAGACACGCCCGATCAAAGGCACGCTGCCGCGCCTGGCCGACGAGCAGGCCGATCGTCAACAGGCCGCCCGGCTGGCCCGTTCCCCTAAGGATCGCAGCGAAAATCTGATGATCGTCGACTTACTGCGCAATGACATCGGTCGCGTTGCCGTGCCGGGTAGTGTCCGCGTACCCGAACTGTTTGTGGTGGAGCCGTTCCCGGCGGTGCATCACCTCGTCAGTACCATTACCGCGCGGCTGAAGCCGGGTCTGTCAGCGTGCGATGTGCTGCGCGCCAGCTTCCCCGGCGGCTCGATTACCGGCGCGCCGAAAGTGCGCGCCATGGAAATTATCGAAGAGCTGGAGCCACAGCGACGCAACGCCTGGTGCGGCAGCATTGGCTACCTCAGTGCCTGCGGCAACATGGACACCAGCATTACTATCCGCACGCTGATTGCCGAACAGGGCAACCTGTACTGCGCAGCCGGGGGCGGCATTGTGGCAGACAGCGACGAAGCTGCGGAGTATCAGGAAACGTTCGATAAGGTGAACCGCATTTTACCCTGCCTGCAGGAGCCGCTTGATGAGCAGCAGTAACCTCCCCCTGCAACGCTTTTTATCGCGCTTTATTCTGCAGCCGCCGCCGGTTGAAAATGTAACGCTGCCACGTCGTCAGGCGGCGGTACTGGTTCCCATCGTTGCACATCCCTGCCCCACGCTGCTGTTGACGCGGCGTGCGGCCACGCTGCGTAAGCATGCCGGTCAGGTTGCCTTTCCCGGCGGCATGCGCGATGCCGAAGATGAGTCGCTGGTGGTCACCGCACTGCGCGAAGCTCAGGAAGAGGTGGCTATCCCGCCCGAGGCCGTGGCGGTAATTGGCGTGCTGCCGCCTGTCACCAGCAGCACCGGCTTTCAGGTGACGCCGGTGGTGGGCATTATTCAGCCGGGGCTGCGCTGGCAGCCTAATGAGGGAGAGGTTGAGTCGGTGTTCGAAATGCCGCTGGACGAGGCGCTGCGCCTGGGTCGCTACACGCCGCTGGACGTGCATCGCGGCGGGCTGCACCACCGCGTCTGGCTCTCCTGGTTTGATGACTATTTTATCTGGGGGATGACCGCCGGTATTATTCGCCGCCTGAGCCTTCAGGTGGAAAAATCCGCGCAAAACGGCTAAAATACAGTCTCATATCGGTCTGAAATTCACCTTTGCCTTATTTTTAACTGCTTTATTGCAGGATGACGATCCAAATCACTGCAAGGCGGCCGCTTTTCATTTATATTTCACCCAATTCATCTTTTTTGTGAGCATCGTCCAGTGCGTAATATTGTTAAGGAGCGTATAGCGTGATTAGCGTTTTCGACATGTTTAAGATCGGCATCGGCCCGTCGAGTTCTCATACGGTTGGTCCAATGAAAGCCGGCAAACAGTTTGTCGACGATCTGGTGGCCAGCCGCCAGCTCTCCTCCGTGACGCGTATTGCGGTGGACGTTTACGGCTCGCTGTCGCTGACCGGTAAAGGCCACCACACCGATATCGCCATTATTATGGGCCTGTCGGGTGCCTCACCGGAAAGCGTGGATATCGACAGCATTCCGGCGTTTATCCGTGACGTGGAAGATCGCCAGCGCCTGCTGTTGGCGAACGGCGCGCACGAAGTCGACTTCCCGCGCGAAGGCGGCATGGTGTTCCGCAGCGATAACCTGTCGCTGCACGAAAACGGCATGAGTATTCATGCGTTCGCCGGCGATTTGAAAATCTACAGCAAAACCTACTACTCGGTGGGCGGCGGTTTTATCGTCGATGAAGAGAGCTTTGGTAAAAGCACGCTGAATGAAATTGCGGTGCCCTATCCGTTTAACTCGGCGAAGGAAATGCTGAACCACTGCCAGCAGACCGGCCTTTCCCTGTCGGGGATGGTGCTGAAAAACGAGCTGGCGATCCACTCCCGCGCGGATATCGAACGTTACTTCTCCGACATCTGGCAGACCATGCGCGACTGCATCGATCGCGGCCTGAATACCGAGGGCGTGCTGCCCGGCCCACTGCGCGTGCCGCGCCGCGCTTCCGCGCTGCGTCGCCTGCTGGTGTCGTCGGATAAGCTTTCCAGCGACCCGATGAACGTCATCGACTGGGTGAACATGTACGCCCTGGCGGTAAACGAAGAGAACGCCGCCGGTGGCCGCGTGGTGACGGCACCCACCAACGGTGCCTGCGGTATCGTGCCGGCGGTGCTGGCCTACTACGACCACTTTATTGAATCGGTCAGCCCGGATATCTTCACCCGCTACTTTATGGCGGCCGGGGCAATCGGCATCCTCTACAAAATGAACGCCTCGATTTCCGGTGCGGAAGTTGGCTGTCAGGGTGAAGTGGGCGTTGCCTGCTCCATGGCGGCGGCCGGTCTGGCTGAACTGCTGGGCGCCAGCCCGGAACAGGTCTGCGTGGCGGCGGAGATCGGTATGGAGCACAATCTCGGCCTGACCTGCGACCCGGTAGCCGGACAGGTACAGGTGCCGTGCATTGAGCGTAACGCCATCGCCTCGGTAAAAGCGATCAACTCTGCCCGCATGGCGATGCGTCGCACCAGCGAAGCGCGCGTCTCGCTGGATAAGGTGATTGAAACCATGTACGAAACCGGCAAGGACATGAACGCCAAGTACCGTGAGACTTCTCGCGGTGGTCTGGCAATAAAAGTTCAGTGTGATTAATGATATCGGATGCAGGGTGCTCTGCCCCTGTCCCTGTCCTCCTTTTCGTCAAGTACCAAAATTAGTACCATAAATAACCAGGCGCCATCTAACGGATGGCGCTTTTTTTTTCCTATACTTCAAAATAGTATAACGGGTGGCTATCCCCGGATTCAGGAAACGGCTAGAGTGTTTCGGCGCGTACTGTGAGAGTAAGTTCCTGTTTTTGAGACATTCAGCTTTTCTCTTAAGTGCTACTAAACTTAATGTCTGTTCTGCCGATTAACGCTGTTCAATCTCTTCATACGCGACTGGCCTAAAGGATGGTTACTAATGCAAATGTCCCAGGAAGTTTTAGGACAGTTTCGCCGCAAGCGATTACTTATCGCTGCGGTTGTTGCCGCACTGGTGCTCATTCTGACCTTAACCTTCAGGTATGTGGAAGAAAAGAACCGCATTGAGCAGCAATCGCACGGCTTCGCGAACAACGCCATTCAGCGTTTTGACCGCATGTTCTCCCCCCTGGATGTTGCCGCCGATAACGCCCTTACCTGGGTCGGCACCAACTGCGAACTTATCCGCTTTAAGCTGATTGAGAAGCTGGCCGTTCTGCAGACCGTCAGGTCGATTCTGCTGGTCGACAACGATCGTATCTACTGCTCAAGTATCTTCGGCCCTGCGGATCTCCCTTTCAGCAGCAACTACCCTGAACTGATGGCGAAAAATCAGCGGATGCAGCTGGCGGTGGATGAACATTTGCTTAAGGGTTCACCGGTTCTGCTGCTGTGGACACCGCGTGGCGAGGACCAGCGGGCAGGCGTGTTACAGGTTATTAATATCGAGCTGATGACCAGCTATCTGCTGGAACCCACGCTGCCCTGGGTCGAACGGGCAATTCTGAACGTCGGCAATCAGAGCCTCGAGTACGGCAATCCGCTGATTGAGCCGGCCACCCCCGCTGAAGACCAGGTCAGCATCGTCGAATCGTCGCTGCGTTATCCTTATTCGATTACCCTGTTCGGCCCCTCGCCCTCGCGGCTGGCGCTGATGACGGTGCCCTCGCAGCTGCCGCTGGCGCTGCTGCTGAGCCTGCTGATGGGCTATATCGTCTGGCTGGCGACCGCCAACCGCATGAGCCTGTCCTGGCAGATCAGCTACGGCATTACCGCGCGGGAATTCATGGTCTACTGTCAGCCGTTAATCAATGCCCATAGCGGCCAGTGCGACGGGATTGAGCTGCTGCTTCGCTGGCACAATCAGCGGCAGGGCTGGATCCCGCCGGACGTCTTTATCCCGCTGGCCGAGCGCCAGAACCTGATCGCCCCGCTGACCCGCTTTGTCATCAGTGAAGCGGTCAGACATTTGCCCGAGCTGCCGATGCGCTCCTCGTTTCACATTGCCATCAACGTCGCGGCCAGCCATTTCCGCGAGCGGGCGATCATAGACGACCTGCAGCGCCTCTGGTGGCCGGCAAACCCACAGCCGCAGCTGGTTGTGGAGCTGACCGAGCGGGATTCGCTGCCGGTGGTCGATCAGCGGGTGGTGTCTCATCTGCATAAGGTCGGGGTTAAACTGGCGATTGATGATTTCGGTACCGGGCACAGTTCGCTCTCCTACCTCAAGACGCTCAGCCCCGACGTGCTGAAAATTGACAAAGTCTTTACCGCCGCGATTGGTACAGACGCGATTAACGCCACGGTGACCGATATGGTGATTTCACTGGCGCAGCAGTTGAATATCGCGCTGGTTGCGGAAGGTGTTGAAACGGCAGAACAGGCGGACTATCTGCGCGAGCGCGGCGTGGATGTGCTGCAGGGCTATTACTATGCGCGTCCGATGCCGCTGGGGGATTTCCCGGCCTGGCTGGCAAACCATAAGGCCTTCTCCCCGGCATAAAAAAAGCCGGGTTTCCCCGGCTTCAGCATCGTCCTTAGCTTTCTTCTTCGTCGTGCGCGTCACGTTCACGGGTGACGCGCACCAGGTCAATGCGGTAGTCCGTCGCTTCAATAATCTGGAAGCGCAGCGGTGGCATATCGAAGACCTCACCGGCTTT